>CAWKGG010000112.1:0-7964 GCA_963848985.1 uncultured Methanosarcinaceae archaeon | reverse complement strand
GTTATTGTAGTCTTCCTTGACGACGTATTGCTGATATATTGCACGCTAAGGAACACTTTCATGGTTAAAATTACTAAGTTTATCAAGCATATATAAGCATCCTGCATGAAAATGGGACTACACCCTCCAGCTATCAGGTTGTTTTAATCATTCCTCACTCTTTTTTATCCATTCTCTTTATGGTACAATACAGTTATCTCATTAGTTATTTCAAATAAATGATGAAAATAATCTTTTCTGAATAAAAGTTATTTTCACATAAAATATTTTAACATTGAACAATAATTTTAGATTAAGATTGTTTATATAATAGCGTATGAATAAAGCTTATTTCTGCATGAAAAAACTTGAAAAATAACAACGACACAGTTTTTGCGATAAAATCTCTGAATCTCTTCAGTTCCATACGAAATAAGCAAACATTCTGATCTATTATCATGGAGCTTATGGGACCCTTAGAACATCTGGAGCTCATGGAACATCTGTAACTAATTAAACTAAACCACAAGCATAAATAGAAAACATCAGAAAAGAATAAGCTTTAAAGCATCGGGTTAATTATCTCATTAACTACACAAACAATATTTTATCGTTGTTAACTTCATGTTGATAGATGTAAAATCCATGCATAAATTAAATGGAGTGATCACCTAATCGCTGGGAAAATAATGATATTCCTTAAGGTAATCTATATTGCCCTATTTTTTGAGTCTTCAATACCTTAATATTTTATTCACTAGTACTATATTCATAAATTGAAACGTATAGAAAAACGCATAAATATTTAATTCTTAGTAAATAATTTCTTTTCCCGTCCAATTTGTGTTTTATGTTTACAACCAGCTATTAATTGTTATCTCACCTTCACAAAATAATATTGGATTCTCACTGCTTCATATGTATTTTATAGGGTATAAAACTATATATAATATATTTAAATAACCATTAAATATAAATAAAAAATTCATCGAATAATAATGGGTTGTTGTGCACGAAATTGAAAAACAGATGTGAAATAATATGGTAAAATGTAAAAGCTCCCGCCAGTACAGATTCTAACACCTCTGCCCTCTGTCACTGGCGCTACATTTACCGTTTTTGTGGGTCAAGCTTACTGCTGTAGCTGCCAAAGAAGCTACTACAAAAGCCATTACCAAAATGATATTTGTCTTTTTAAATTTAATTTATTTGTTACCTCATCTTTCACTACAAAAAGCAATATGTAGAGTCAATGCTTATATTGACCAAACTTCTGTTTTTAGAGCTTCATTTATGCATAGTTTTTACACTAATACCTATAAATTTCCTAGTTCCATACGGAATAAGAAAAGGTTATAGGTCTATGACCCATGGAGCTTATGGAACTCCTATAACATCTGGAGCTCCTGGAATACTTGAAGTTAATGAGCCCAGACAATCATCGCAGCAAGCTCCTGGATATTCGAACGAAATCAAGGACTATGGCATCAAAATTAAATTTATGCTTTAGACAGTTAAGAGTTTAATGTGTTCAACTGTGTAAGTCCTACTCTCTTTCCAAGCTCTATAATTCCGTAAGTCCGCTCCAATTAATTTAGTAGCTATATAAAGCACAGCGAGATCATCTACAAATACAACTTTTTTCATTTCCCTGATGAGAGGTACACCAACACAAATGCCAATACCTACTAACGCAACTATCGTTTTCTACGGAGCCTTTTGGTATTCATTATTCAGGACATGTAACATAGATACTGTTAGTTTACCCTCTTCTAGAAGTTTATCGAGAAATTCTGGTATACCATCATAATTTTCTTTTTTAAGAAATCCCATAATAGCAGAAAACATTTGTTTCGTGTTTACTTCGTTCATGATATTTTCTCCAATCTTCTCGATTATCTATCTATGCACCTCACAGTTTAACAATATAACTTACATTTGAATGCTATATAATCAGTAGAGCTATTTATAAGATTCTGTAAGTGATTTTGTATTTTCACCCTTTGCTAAATGCACTCGTTTTCTGAGCCTACATGCATCAAGAAAATCAAAACTACACCGCAAAAAAAATGAAATGCAAAGAGCAATATGTAACTTTTTGGATAAACATCAACTACTTATTAAGAGACAACAAAATTGTTTGAATTTTCAGACAGGTTCTTAAGAACACTACGTTTTATCTCCCTTTTTCGTCTTTTTTTCAGATCTTTTTTCCATGCATAGTTTTTGTATCAAATCTCTGTATTTGTGCCATTCTTAGCCAAAATTATAGGACATTTGTTACTCGAATGTAAGAAAAAACATCGATATTATTAGAACATATGTATTATATAACTTTAAAAGGGTACTGTCAAATTAGATTCGACTTCATCTTGGCATTAAAAAATTTAGATATTAGCTTTCCAACTTCGAGCCAGAAACATTATATTCACATCTACGGTATTTCTAAATAAAAACTTTGGAGTGTTATTTATTATGTGCTAGAAGTTATTTTTTGAAACTCTGTAGGGCTGATAGGTAAAATGAAATAAAAAGTTGAACCTTTGCCTAATTCAGATTCTACCCATATACGTCCACCATGTCTTTCTACAATTTTCTTACAGATTGCAAGCCCTATTCCTGTTCAAGGATATTGTTCCTTGGTATGCAATCTTTTAAAAATTTCAAAAATTCTTTCAGAATATTGCGGAGCAATTCCAATTCCTTTATCATGCACTGAAAATACCCATTCGCTTGCTTTTTTTTCTGCAGAAATATGGATTTTTGGCGTCTCTTCACCATGATATTTTATTCCGTTGATTATCAAATTCTGAAATACCTGAAACAGCTGTGTAGCATCTGCCCTTACATCCGGTAAAGGATCATGAGATATAGTAACGTTATTTTCTATATACATTCGTAGAGTTGGCTAAGTAACATTAAAAATTAAATAAATTATTTAGACTATTATTAAGAAGGAAAAAATAAATTCTTTGAGAAGATATACAAAGAAACCGATGAAATTTATACTCCATTAGAAGTTAGGGTAATATTATATTATTATTGGAATCCGATACTGCAACAAACAAATAATTAAAACATATCAGATCTTCGAATTTAAGGTCATGTCCCTGAATTATTGATCAATTCCGAAAAAGCGAGTACATCCCACTTATTTGATGAATAGATTGGGAGATTCTCAAGCTTTCGATTTTCAATGATTCATACCCACGATCCAGAAAGTTTCGAATCTTTATATATTGTCACGTGTACATTACTCCAATAAAACTGAAAATTTGAGAGCTCATTTTTATTTTTGATTTTACACTCCTGTGCTATATCTAAGGATTGCAGCTATTCCGCCAAACGCTATCATAAGTTGAGAGCCTTCGTCAAAATCTGTTGATATAAAAACAATCCTTGCATTGCCTTTATCAGCTAGTTCTGAGAATTCACCAACGATATCAACAACATCTGTGACTTCAAATGCAGAACCGCATTGATAGCAATTTCCTGCTATAGGAACAGCTTCACCGTGTTTCCATTTTCTTGTCCATTTATTCTCATATCCACAAACACTGCATTTGATAGTTACTCTTTCGGATCGTAGGTCTTCAGAAAGTAAAAGTATATCAACTGCATTTATTTCAAGATTTGCCCGCACATTGTCTTCTCCATAGGATACTTTACCAGACTCAGTAGCGATCTCTTTAAAAAATACTTCCATATCTTTCTTTTGCTTGATTAAATCAATACCCTGGAGCGTATCCTCTGCTGCATTTATTAACTCAGAAAAACCTGATTCATCCGTATATCCTGTATCAAATAATCCAAGAATCTTTTTCCGAAGCTCATAATGTAGAAATTCACCTTCATTGAACTCTTCTTTAGTTGGAGAATGCCCTCCTATAAGAATGCCTTTAAGTTCAGTTGGCTCTACTTCAAGGAATGCCTTACTAGCAGCATCTCCTATCCTTTTGTAAAAATCATGAATAGCAATGCGTCTGTGTTGTTCAAATCGATGTGCACTCTGACCTCCTTGTCTTTGTTTGCCAGGGACAGTAGAGTGGAGATGTCTAATAACATCAATTTGCTTACCTATAAGCATTCCAATAGTAGCTTCTCTTAAATCAAGAAGTATAAGTCCATAAGTACTACATTCTCTGAGAATTTCCTCAAGAGGCTTAATATAGAAAATAGAATCACAGTGATATGTGTAAGATATAATAGGTTCTGGAGGAATAAGAACTTCGCTCTCCATGCTTGTCTTGTTAGCACCAATATCGACAGCCCCCGTAAAATAAACTATCCCATTTTCGGGTACTTTGTTAAGATCTCTTAACTTTGCCAACAAAGACTCAAGTGCTTCCTGTACGTTAGTTCTAGTAAGTTTAGACGTAATGTTCGAAGCCTGCCCATATTCTTCCCTCAAATGATTTGTAACATCTGAAATCTGTTTATCAGAAGGAATATAAAGGGAAATTAACTCTGTGCCCCTTCGACTTTTTCTTCTTAGAGTTTCAAGCATCTTTTTTAATTCATATTTTTCATATGTACACTGTTCAACCATTCCAGCTTCCCCTTGTCTTAATATAATATGGTTTTATGGACCTTTTTTTCTAAACTCTCAGCTAAACGTTGGGTTGTGTCCCTGAATTATTGATCAATTCCGAAAAAGCGAGTACATCCCACTTATTTGGTGAATATATGGGGAGATTCTCAAGCTTTCGATTTTCAATGATTCATACCCACGACCAAGCGTTGTATTACCTTTTTATCATTAACCGAGAAAGAAATAATTGTCCCAGTCAAAAATACGGTTCCGTTGCAAAAAATCCTTTCTAATGATACAATATAATAAAAAGAAAACCAAAGATAGTAATTGCTATCTAATTCCTTTAAATGGAAGCATTATGAAGGAGAAATTATTCTATTGAATGTGAGATGGTACTTAAAATATCCATTAAGCTATAGAAATTTAAAGGAAATAATGGCAGAAAGGGGAGTAAAATTTGTGGAGAGTTGATGAAACATATATCAAAGCAAAAGGTAAATGGAAATATTTTTACCGAGCAGTTGACTCAAATGGAGATATAATTGATTTCATGTTAAGTGCAAAACGAAATAGAACAGCAGCGAATAGATTTTTTAAGAAAGCTTTAAGTTCTGATCATAATCAAATTCCAAGAGTATAACCGTTGATAAGAATCCAGCTTATTCACCTGCTATAGGTAAACTGAAAAATGATAAAATACTACCTAAAAACGTAGGTATTCGACAAATCAAGTATTCGACTAACATTATAGAACAAGATCATAGATCTATAGAGCGAATCGTTAATCCAATGTTAGGATTTCAGTCTTTTCGATCTGCTAATCAGACTTTAAAAGGAATTGAAGCTATGAATATGATCAAAAAAGGACAAGTAAATGATCTAAATTACTCTGTTTTTAATGAAGTCAAATACTTTAATCAATTGTTTGGCATAGTTTTATAATGTTAGTACATTTTCCTTGAATATTTTGATTTTTATTCATTACCTATAGATTTACATATTTTTTGAATTTTTTGCAACGGAACCCAAATTAGTGCAAAACAAAGCGACTTTATTATGACTTATTATCAAGACAATCAAAATGGTACTGTCTGATTAGATTAGGCTCCAGCTTGATATTGGAAAAAAGATTTAGATTTAACTTCATAACTTCAAGCTAGAAAAATTATGTTTTAATTATAATAACTTTTTGATATATATCTCAAAATAAAAGTTTGAAAGTATTTTTTTATGTGTTAGAATTCGGTTTTTGAAATTATGTGGGGTTGATCGGTAAAGTGAAATAAAAAGTTGAACCTCTGCCTAATTCAGATTCAACCATATATGTCCACCATGTTTCTCTATAATTTTTTTACATATTGCAAGCCCTATTCCTTATTTATATTTGCGATTATACAATATTGAATCCACATCTGAAGCAGTGGAATCCTTATCCTTTGTCCTTGGTCATGAACACGTTTTAATGTTATCTATCCCACAAAGGCGATTTTGAGATAACTCAACATGATGACAATCACTGCGCCAATACCACCACCCAATGCACAAATAAGGATTGTCCATATAGATATTGCTACTTTTAAGCCAAAAAACCTTGCTATGTATAAAATTGCTAGACCAATCGCTGCATGAATTATAAGATGGATCGAATTGTCAAGCAATTTATACAAAACAAACGCCACTATTAAAGCGACGACTAATACTAGAACTTCAGTTAATACCATGTTTAATAGACTGTTGTTTTAGTATTTATTTCAATTTCAACATTTGAGAATGGTTAAAAAAATGAAGATGCTGGAAACAGAAATATGGTACAAAAATAGAATAAAACAACGTTGGATAACTGAAATTAGGTATGTATATTAGCAGGTAGAATTTGTTTTTGTTCCAGTATCAATTGTCATTGATGTAATGGATATGTATAATAAACAGTGTAGAGAATTTTGATAAACTCCAATGCTCAAATGCAGAGGAATTTATCGAAATTCTCTATAATATTCTTGAAGCGACTAGCTCGATTGCATATTCCGAATTGGGAAAGTCGAAAGTCTAATTTGAAAATATTCCCACTATCTTTATGTAAAAGATTCAATACAATTAATTTTACCAGATCCACGCCATGTCAAAATATATGCTCCACTCTCATCTAAATATATAAAAGAATTAACATAACGCATTTTTCCATTCAATTTTGTATCTGTACCAACCCAGCATCCGCTATTAAGAAATAATTTTTTCCCCGCTTCTGATGTGAGTTCATAGGAGCTTGCAAAATGGGTATGACCAAAAACAACAACATCTGCATCTATAGTGTCATTAATTGCTTGATAATACCCAGCCGTTATGACCTTTTCTGCAGTTTTATATATGGGTTTCTTAGAATTGTAGATACTTCTCTGGGTGTGGGCGACAATACCAGGAATCGAGCTCAATGCAAAAAAACCAGTAAATATAGCCCATACCATAGTACCCCAGAAACTAGATTTTAGAAGTGAATTCCATAAAAAATACTTCCCACCAAACAACAAGCACAAAAATATCACAAAATTTATCTTCCAGTGTTTTTTAGTAAATGTGATGTTAAAGAGATTTTGGAACCAATCAAGGGGATCCCAGAGCTCACCGATAAGCTTTGATACATATATAAAAATAGCCTGCTGTTTATCAAACTGATGACCATGAAGAAAGAAATATGACCGATTTCCGACTTTAATACCGTCCTTAATACCAGATTTTTTATCTCTTTTAGGATAATGTCTGTCGTGAATATCGAATCTTGTCCCAGTATTCAGTGTCTCATGATTAACCTTTGCTTCAAGTTCGCCCAATGAATCATCATGGTTGCCAGCTACATATATCTTGTTACAATCGATACCGGAAAGTAAGAAAAATGGTCTCATAAAGTCCTTGATAACGTTATCTCTATCAAAATCTTTCGGATCCCATAATTCAAATATATCCCCCAAAAGAATTATTTTAGAGGGGGTTTTAATAGTGACTTCTTTATCTTTACATTTAATTATCTTAGGCTTATTTTCTAGATCGCATATCCACTCAAGAAAGTAGCAAAATTCGTTATAATTACATTCCTTGCTGCCCAAATGCACATCTGAGACGATTATGTAAGCGCCTGTCTCCCTCATATGAAAATTTATGTAATGATTAAAATAAATAATTATCTCGAATTTGATTGTCAAAGTGAAGTACTATTTTTAGATATCTGAAAACTTCTAAATATTTATGGGATCACAAAAATTTACCATCAATTTCCCTGGCAATTGAATACAATCAATCAAAAAACCCTAATAATAAAAAAATCTCCAAATTTGTAAAGACCTCTGGGATAAAAAAATGACTAATGTCAAATTATTATCCGATTTTAAAACGTTTTTTGTGGAAGTAATTTTTATTCAGAAACTATTTTTTGTATAATTAATTTAAAATAAATACGATT
>CAWKGG010000111.1:0-16995 GCA_963848985.1 uncultured Methanosarcinaceae archaeon | reverse complement strand
TTCGATATCGTAGCACATGGACATAAACGCAAAGGTTTCTTCCTTTCAGACGAACTCTCAAGCAAGGGTATCGTCGGAGAATTTGCGGGAGCTACACGCATGTGGAAATTGAACACATATGGTCTTTCCTGGGAGAAAGTTCACTATATGGTAGATACTTTCCAGGAAGTTGCTGAGAAATACAAAATTCAGGTACATAGGGCGGATCATTTTAATGGCAACAAGTAATTAGATAATTTGGTTCCTTTGCAAAAAATCTTACTTTCTTGCAAAATAATTGTAACCTTTATAATTAAGAAAGTTAATCATTTTCATCAGGAAAAATGATACATAAAGGTAAAAATTATAGTATCAAACTGCAGAAATATTATTTTTGCACCGCAACCTAGTATTTTATCATTTTTCAGTTCATCTATAGCAGGTGGATAAGCTAGATTATTATCAACTGTTATTACTCTTGGAATTTGATTATTGAACTCAAAGCCTTCTTAAGGAACCTTTTCGTTTTTTTTCTATTTCGTTTTGCACTTAACATAAAATCAACTGTATTTCCATTTGAATCAACTGCTCGATAAAAATATTTCCATTTACCTTTTACTTTGATATAGATTTCATCAACTTTCCACTAATAGTTTGTTAGTCTTAAATGTCTTCTTATCTTCTTTTCTATTTTAGGGAAATATTGATGCACCCATCTCATTATAGTACTGTGATCAACTTGAATTCCTCTTTCTATCATCATTTCCTTTAAATTTCTATAGCTCAATGGGTATTTTAAGTGCCATCTTACGTTTAATAGGATAATTTCTCCTTCATAGGGCTTCCATTTAAAGGAATCAGATAGCATATTACTATCTTTGGTTTTCTTTTTATTCTATTTATCATTAGAAAGGATTTTTTGCAACGGAACCAATGTTACTATGAAAAATACAACTATCAAAATATTAATTGTCGTTTTTATTCCGAAATTTTTTGCTTACTCATGTGTTTCATCTCCAAAATTTTGCTTAATTTGATACCTTTTTATGTTTTCTATCAATAGGCACACTATGAAAATACTATTCCACCGAATAAACAAACATACAGTGTATTTTGGCAAACAGTTTTAATTATAGCGTAATTTAATTTATAATTCACCTATATAGTATTGATTATGCTATAGGGTATTTAATGAGTTATTTAATTGATATCATACTGAAGTCTTGTTTCTAAATACAGATTCTTAACTAAAATACGCAAATGGGTATGCTATCTGGAAAATCGTAGTGATAAGTTAGTTTTCTCATAAAAATTCTTAACAACAACACATATTTTTTCGGAGAAATAGAAATATCAAAAACGAATAACAAAATATATAATTTTAGATTGTTTGAATAAAACCGTCCTTGAATTATATTCTAATATTATTAAATATATGCTTTTATTAAATTTTGGTTCTAAAGATTTCAGAATAGAGAACTTGATTAATATTTGAAAATAAATAAGTAAGGTTTTATGAAACATGATCAACTAGCTAACAGTCGAATAGCAGATAGCCAACTAGATAAGTTATCAAATTTGAATTTGCGCGCTTGAACCAAGTTCAGTTAATCTTGAAACTAGTAGCTATTTAATAATTGATGATCTGTATTTAAATTATTCATTAAATAAACCGGTGGTGTATTTTAATGAACATTGGAGTCAAAAATTTATTTCTGGTGCCCTATATGATTATATTACTTTTCATTAGATAAATAAATGATAATAGAGACAAATTATCGTGTTTTTAAGAAGTACTGTGAATAAACGCATATAATAAACAGTACATCAATGTTTTCTTATTCCGGGTGAAGCTTAGGAAATTCAGAGATTCTAGCACATAAGACTCTGCATAAAGAAGGCTATCTACATTCAATTTTTGATGAGAAAAAGAGTCGGTTAAGCATTAAACTTACTTCTATAAGAGAATATAGTAAATCTTTTCTACTGCATTGGAAGACTATCAAAAGTAACAATTGTTAACTTATACTTTTTGTGAAATTCAAGTCTATCATTTATAGGACTTATGCACTTGAGGTATAAAATTATGTGCAATAGAAGTTGTAGATTGGACTTTGATTTTAAAAAGTACAAGGTTTAAAGCAATTGATTTTTAATTCATTTGCATAAATCCTAGATTTATTATATCTCTAACTGTGATGTAAATTTCAAAACCTAGAGATTTTATGAGAGATTAAGATGGAACTCGACGAAGCCATTAATCACACGGGCAATTTTTGATGAGTATCTAAAACCTTCCTCGACCTACATAGATATTGATGTGGCACTTGTAGGAGGAGGGCCTGCAAATCTGGTGGCTGCAAAGTATTTAGCAGAGAAGGGGGTAAAAGTCGCCATTTATGAAAAGAAGGTATCTCTTGGAGGTGGCATGTGGGCTGGTGGTATGATGTTCCCGCGCATAGTTGTGCAGGAAGAGGCTCTCAGTATCCTAGATGACTTTGGAATTAGATATAAGGAATACCAGCCAGGGTATTGATGTGGCAACTCAGTTTTATTCGTTGGGAAGCTAATTGCAGGTGCAACTTCAGCACGGGCTCCAGGTCTTTAACCTTGGAATTTTGAAGCGTTATAAATTCGGGAAAATAACAAGATTACTGGCATAGTGATTTATTGGGGACCTGTGCGGAACAATGTTTGCATGTGAGACCCTCTACATGATCAGCACAAAACTCAGTAATTTACGGAACATGGCACGATGCGGCTGTTGCAACACTATTCTCCGAAAAATACCAAACTAAAGATTGGGAGATTAGGAGTTCTAGGGGAAAAACCATATGCTCGGTTGGCCAGTGTCTTACTGTTGATGCGACGCAGGAGATCTACCCGGGTTTGATTGTTGCGGGAATGGCTGCGAATGCAGCAACCCATGCTCCAAGAATGGGGCCTATCTTCGGGGGGATGCTCCTTTCAGGTAAAAAGGCTGCAAACATTGCTCTTGATAGGCTTATTTGGTGATTCCAGGTCATTCACCAGGTTTTTCAAAAAGGGCAGGATAGTACTCCTTTTAGAAAACGATCTCCGGTAGTGATGGAAAAACTAATAGGTTTTTCTCTTTTCGAAATCGCAAATGAAATCAATGTTAATGAACAGTTAATGGGAAACCAAGAAGATGCTTCTAAGCTTCTCGGTATAATATTATTAGATTCTATAAAGGCATTGAGACAGTTCAGAGGAATAGCTGATTCTATGATTTCAAGAGATGAACGAATAAAATATCAATATGGAAACCAGTTAAAAGACGCATTAAATGATGTGAAAAGTTTCATTGGACCAATTTCAAGCCCCTTTTTGATGATGCTATTAAGGAAGTAGATGATTTAGGTAAAGATTTGGCGTCAAAGATTAAATTTTGCCCGTTTCGCGATGCTCAACTGAAAAACCGACCATGGGTAACTAAAGATCCAACTTCTTAAATGTTGATTAGGCGACTGTTACGGATCGTCAATGATTATTCAGCTTTACAGTCAGAAATCGAAAACATTAGGGATATTGATTTCGAGACCTCTGGATTTAATGTAACACCATGGGATAATATAATACATATATTATTTTTTGAAAAAAGTGGAATATTATTTTTTGAAGAAAATAGAGTGGGGCAACTTAAGCCTTCAGTTGATCCAATAAAATCCTATAAAGATTGGTGGGGAGAAGAAGTAGATGACGAAACAGGATTATGGATGACAGTTCTTGCAAGGTCTATTCGTGAATTTTGCCGTCGATTATGGTATGCAGAAAATATGCAAAATACTTATAGGCGTCGCTATGGACTCGAAAGAAGGGATTATTTTCTCGATCTTGCTCTTTGTGCTCTACAAAAATTCCCTAAATATATGAACATAAAAAATTTGTTGGTCGGTGTAAAAAATCACCCGATGTATGGTCAAATATTGGTAACGACAAATCCAAATCTGAAATAATTCCCTTTCATCCAGAGCTAAAAACTCAAATCATAAATAAGCTAGCTTGTCAAGTTGAAGAAACCAATGAGGTCTCGGTACTCTTCTTAGCAGCCGATCCCACCGATGAATCTCGCCTACGATTTGATAAAGAATTTCGAGAGATCCAAAATCAACTAGATTAGGCTCGACTTCGGGATCGCTTTAGATTAGAATTACCAATATTGTCAGTTCGCCCATCAGATATAACTAAAGCTTTACTTAATACACAGCCGCAAATTGTCCATTTTTCTGGCCATGGAACACCTTCTGGTGAGTTGTGCTTTGAAAATTTTGTCGGAAAAAGCCATTTTGTCGAACCTGATGCATTGGCTTCATTGTTTGAACAATTTAGTGATCAGGTGAATTGTGTAGTATTGAACGCTTGTTACTCAGATATTCAGGCACAAGCCATCGCTAAACACGTCAAATATGTCATTGCCATGAACAAGGAAATAGACGATAGCGCTGCAATCACCTTCGCTACTGGTTTTTACCAGGCATTAGGGGAAGGATGTAGCATTGAACATTCATACAAACTAGGGCGTACACAAATTCAGCTGCAGAATTTTCCAGAGTATCTAAAGCCGATTTTAATGAAAGAAGGTCCAGGTATTAACTCCCTCTCAAAAAGGATTGAGATGATGTAGAATGTCATTTCAATTCAAGTTTCAAATAAGCGGGGGGTTTAAGGGTAAAGCTCCGGGAGAATATGTTCTGAGGTGAGACAGACATTTATTTCTCAATTCCGGAAGGGCGACATATTCATGGTTCATTTACGATCAGGATCTGAAATTAATGTTGCTTTTGCATACTCACTTAACATAAGAATAAAGATTAATTTAAGACCGTATTATATGAAACCTGAAATTTAGCGCTCCGGTACCTTGAACTTTCTTTACTGAAATTGTGTGTAGATTAGAAACATTTTTTAATCATTTAACTTCAGAATGGTAGGCTAATTTGAGAACGTTCCATGGTAAAAAATAAGGTTCCATTGCAAAAATGATATTTCCACAGTTTGATACTCAATTCTTACCTTTTTATACCATTCTCGGTGATGAGAATAATTAACCTTCCTAATTGTGAAGGTTTTTTCTGATTTTGCAAGAAAGCCAGATTTGCACCAGAACCCGATATCCTGCAAAAATCCAGGAAGATATAGATGAAACACTCAAAAATATGCACTATGCTCAATGGTTTCCCCCTCCGAAAGTCGGAAATTTCAGTCTTTCCTTCAAAAGCAAAGCCTTTCTGAATCCAGAAGTTCATGGAATAGTTGATTGGGAACTACCTGAATATTATCAGGAGATATATCCATTGCAAGTCCTAGAAAATCTATGGCCACTGTTAACATTATGTGTAATTCCTATCCCCAAGTTTCCTCCAGCCACAGATTGGAGTCAAGTCGAAGAATTTATTAGAGATTGGCTGCTTCGATATGAACAATCTTGGGGTCGGCCAAAATGAACTTATAGAGACAGTGATAAGCTCGTGGTAAGGATCTCATTCGATAGCAATGGATAACGTTAGCCATCAAAAATAGATCCTAGATTCGCTAAAGTGATTTATGTGGGCTTTGAGGGATATTTGATAGCTAGAACTCTCACTATACCTAATATCAACAACAGTGTCGATAGGCCTAAAATAAATTGAGAATCATATCTTTGGGCATATAACCCTGCAGCAATTTCACGCATTACTATTAAAATTGTAACATTGGTTACATATGTGATTCTAACTTCTTCATGTACACGATAATCAACAAACGTCTTGAAAAGGTCGATAAGAACAAAAACTGTGAGGACATCGGATACTATATGACTAAAGCCCCCCCCAAGAGTCCCAAATAGAATTGATTTGATATTAAGGAGGATATTTGCCACTCCCACAAGTAGTGCCAATAGCAATACATAAAGAATGATAATAGTAACTAAACTAATTATCATTTTAAATATTTTAAGCTGATCTATCATAAATATATTATAATTAGCTCTCATTTGACTCCCTTCCATAGAAAAGATGATGATTTCTTTAATTCCAGATATGTAAATATTTTATCAAAATATGTAAAATTTAGTATAATCTATTAAAGGCAATTTTTGTCCTTAATTTGATATGCCTTTTGTGTATACTTTTGTGCATATGTTTAGACACAAAAAACTGTGCATGAATCCTGATGAAAATCTACTAAAATAATGACTGTATATTTTTAAATAAAACCGAGAAGCAAGAAATAGAGCAGTGTTACGACTTTGCTGTAACTTCAAAGTTAAGTTTTTTGTATAATGTATGTTTTAAATATATAAAATTTTCAATTTATTAAAGAATATAGTAAAAGGGATACTTGAATGAAAGAGAATTCACAAATTGTAATTACAATTAGCCGCCAGCTAGGAAGTGGGGGAGCGTATATAGGCCAGCAACTGGCAAAAAAATTGAATATTTCTTATTTGGATCACGAAATCATCAGACTGGCTGCTAAAAAGCTCTCAGTATTAGAAGATGAGTTGGAACCACATGATGAAAGAATACTGTCTTTTTGGGAATCCTTTTTTCAATCAAAAGGATATATTGGCCCTGATGTGTATATACCACCACACATTTTTGTTCCAACAGACAGGGAGCTTTTTGAAGCCGAAGCAGAAATAATAAAACGCATTGCTGATGATCGTTCAGCGGTAATTATCGGAAGATGTGGCTCTTATATCTTGCATGCCTGCACGAATCATACCAGCATATTTTTACATGCGGATATTGAGTTCCGTAAGGGACGTATTGAAAAGTTATATAATGTTTCGAAGGAAGCCTCCAGTAAAAGGATTGCTGAAAGCGATAGTGAAAGATCTCGTTATCACTGTAAGCTTACTGGAAAAGAATGGACTGATGCAAGGCAGTATGACCTTTCACTAGATACAAGTAAAACAGGATTAGATAATAGTGTACACCTTATTTTGCAATACCTTGAATTAATTTAATAGATATACCAATTCTGTTTTTAGTGTCTCAAAAAAGAGACTTTTTATTATTTTCTGGTCTTTTTTTTCGGTAGTATACTAAAAGTCCTGTAAAATCACTAGCTCCAAAAAACGTATTTTATAGAAAACTCGATAAACTGCTAAAAAATAAAGAATAGCTACGTTTGATTATTCACTTTTTGAAATACGAGATTTCAGACGAATACAAAATGAGAGATATTCAAAATCCCAGGCAAGTAAAGAAGGCAGTCATTGAAAAAGCACAATAAAATGCGTAAAATCACAAATAATTTAGCAGGAACTTGGCCAGTTTGGTATAAACTAACATAATTACCTGTATTGTTTACAGCTTTCGTTTATTATTACTTTAAACTTGAATAATATTTCTTTAATAACATAATAATTATGTATTTATTCTGTGACTTTGTAAGACAGCAAGTAGAATATATCCATTCAATATTTCTCAGAATTATGAATTTCTGTTTGACAGCTTGTAATTTGTTACGGTTTCTGATAACAAAACTATAGGATCTGTTTCATTTTTATCTCCAGGTGAACGAAAACTCAACGGAATCTTCGCTTTTTCAAAATATAAGTCATGGTTGATTAAAGTTTCATCATCCTTTAACTTATCCGTACATTTTGAAAGAGATTCATCTTGCTTCAAGTGAATATGCATGCAGTTTAGAGCTGTCCAAAAAGTCATCAGTGGTATGTTGTGAAGTATCCAGACCGGAGCTAAAAATACATATAAACTCGGTGCGCTCATTAGAAGCCCATAGTGAAGTTTAAACCACTGCACTAATACATTATTATTAACTTCATGAAAGTTATGCTTTAGATAAATTCTAAGAGTATAGTTTTATAATTTATTTTTGATATCATACCGTATTTTCAAAATATCATAGTTGAGATTTTGGGATACCAAGAGTGGTATTCTCGAGTTAGAAAAATTATGGTCTCATTTACCATACTTCTTTAATAGACAAAGTTAGGTTAAAACGTGAAAGTGTTTTCTTCACTTTAGATACGTAATTCCGAAATCTCATATATCATTACGAGTTCAAACCTAAGCGTAGAGTTATGTACGAAAACCCCAGTAGCAAATTATATCCTCGAGCAAACAAATGAAGGGCACTATAGTGATTCAGATCTGGTATGAAAGGGTGCAATGATATGGGCGAAGAGAAGACTACAGGCAAAGAGAAAACACAAGTGCCAAAAGAGGAACAGACACAAAGAAAGGAGCGTATACTAAAAAAAGAGCAGCTACCAGAAGATGAACAGCAGAATACTGTAGGAAAAACATCTATTAGTAAACACCCTAATCCAGATGCGGACTCGGAAACATCCTCAACAAAGGACTTGTCCATCGTGGGAATCGGCGCATCGGCTGGTGGGCTGGCTGCATTCGAAGCTTTCTTTTCAGCTATTCCAGAAGATACCAATCTTGGCATTGCCTTTGTCGTGGTTCAACATCTTGATCCAGAACGCAAGAGCATGCTCACCGACTTGATCGGGCGTTATACATGGATGTCGGTTTACGAGGTAAAAGACGGAATGGTTGTCCAGCCGAATAGCGTATATGTCATTCCACCTAACTACGACTTGATTCTTGAAGCTGGCAAGCTACAGTTACAGAAACCAGCCGAAATGCATGGTTTTCGCCTGCCGATTAATATGTTCTTCAGATCTCTGGCACTAAGTCAGCAAGATCGGGCCATCAGCATTGTACTCTCAGGTACCGGCGAAGACGGTACACTAGGGATTCGTGCGATCAAGGATGTAGGTGGCATGGTAATGACACAGAGCCCCGAATCCAGCGGGTACGATGGCATGCCACGCAGCGCCATCGCCACAGGCGTAGTAGACTACATCGTGTCGCCGGCTGAGATGCCAGCCCTGCTCATTACCTATGTAGCTAACACCATTAGAAAAGAATTTTCTTTTGTTTCCAAGCCAGAAAGCACGATAAAAAGAATATTCAATCTTGTAAGCACCAAGACTGGGCACGACTTTTCCAATTATAAGCAGAACACAATCTTCCGCCGCATAGAGCGGCGTATGGCCATTACAAATATCACTACTTTAGACGAATATTTGCGTTATTTACAGCAAAAACCTGTTGAAGTGAATATGCTTTTTCAAGATTTCTTGATCAGCGTCACTAGTTTTTTCCGCAATCCCACGGCTTTTGAGGCACTCCGGGAAAAAGTCATCCCGAATCTTTTTACCGACAAGCATCCCGACTCAGTGATAAGGATCTGGGTGCCTGGCTGCTCCTCAGGTGAGGAAGCTTACTCCATCGGTATCTTGCTCCAAGAACAGATGGAAAAGTTGAAGAAAAAAAACAAGGTACAAATCTTCGCAACCGATATTGACAGCCAAGCCATCTTAAACGCACGTAGCGGCGTCTATCCTCCTACCATCTCCATTGATATCTCACCGGAACGGCTAAAGCACTTCTTTATCCGGGATTCAAACGATAATTACAAAATCCAGAAAAATATCCGTGATATGGTAATTTTTTCCGAGCAGGATATTATCAAAAATCCACCATTCTCCAAACTTGATCTGATCAGTTGTCGAAACTTGTTGATCTATATGGAGAAGAAACTGCAGAAGAAGATCATTTCCCTCTTCCATTACTCTTTGAATAAACGCGGATTTCTCTTCCTCGGCCCCTCTGAGACATTGGGCGAGTTAGAAAACTTTTTTGAAACGTTGGATCGCAAATCGAAGCTATATCGGAAAAAAGATGTTAGCAGTGCATACCTTCTCATGGAGAGATTTATCCCACTAAGGTTGGAAAGCGGTGAGACTAAACAGCCTTTCAGCATGAATCCTGCCGAGAGCGAACATCATCTGCGCGAGCTGACTGAACAGACTATGCTGCAATCTTGCCCCTTTGTTGGTGTGCTCGTCAACCAATATGGAGTTATTCTCTATATCCATGGTCGTACCGGCATGTATCTGGAACCAGTTTCTGGGGAGGCTGGCCCGAATAATATCCTGAAGATGGCTCGCCGGGGATTGCAGCAGGAGTTGACCACGGCCTTTCACATAGCAGTAACACTTAAGGAGCCAGTATTCCGCTCAGGGCTGCGGGTCAAAACCAATGGTGACTTCATTACAGTCAATCTGGCATTACGACCTGTGGCTGCAGGCTCTGACGAAACAGACGGGAAAAACCTGTTTCTAGTCATGATTGAAGAAGCTAAGACGTCGGAGCAGAGCCGAATCGAGAAGGACATCGCCATAGGTGCCAGTGAAGGTGCCTGTGATAAATCAATGGACACTGACGCACGTATCTTACAGCTGGAGCGGGAACTTCAGATCAAGGAGGAAAATCTCAAGGCTTCCAATGAAGAATTGGAGACTGCCAATGAAGAACTCGTATCCTCAAACGAAGAGATGCAGTCGATCAACGAGGAGCTGCAATCCACAAATGAGGAATTGGAAACATCCAAGGAGGAACTGCAGTCAGTCAACGAGGAATTGACTACGGTCAATACTGAACTGCAAAAAAAGGTCGTAGATCTGTCACAGGCTATTAGCGATATGAACAACCTTCTGGCCGGCACGAGTATAGGCACTATTTTTGTGGACCCACAACTCAACATCATTCGCTTCACTCCTCAAATCACACAGATTATCAATCTGATCCCGACAGATATTGGACGGCCTGTTGGGGACATTGTCTCGAATTTGCTGAGTTATGACTGTCTGGTAGAGGACATAAAGATGGTGCTGGACACTCTGGCACCCAGTGATATTGAAGTCCAGACAAAAAAGGGCGTGTGGTACCTGTTGCGCATTCGGCCCTATCGCACCACTGAAAACATTATCAAGGGGGCTGTGATCACTTTCACTAATATTTCCAAGATAAAAAGGGCAGATGAGATTATGGCGGAATCCGATGCTTTGCGTCGTCTGGCCGCAGTGGTGCACGACTCAATAGATGCTATAGTGTTGCAAGACTTGAAGGGTCGCATCCTTGCCTGGAACCCAGCAGCAGAGAGAATTTATGGCTGGAGTGAAGCTGAGGCACTCGAGATGAAAATTAGTGACCTGAGCCCTGAGAACCGTAAAGAAAAAAATTTTACAATTCTGAAGAAGCTCAGCCACAATGAGATCCAGAAACCTTACCACACTCAGCGACTCACCAAGAAAGGTCAAACCTTGGAGGTATGTTTAACTGCTACAGCATTGGTGAACGAGGCTGGTGAAGTCTATGCCATTGCAACTACTGAGCGAGAAATCAAATCAGAAGACATGAGAAAGGAAAATGATGACTAAATATAATCACTTTTGAATATAATACAACGTGATTGTATTTAGATAAATATATCTAGTTTAGTCATGAGCTTGGATATGTTTACCACTTATAATATTGCAACAGCTATCAATAGTTCCTGCAACAAAATGGGCAAATGAGACTTTAAAACTTATTAACTATTAAAATAATTTTAGAAATTTGTGCAGTGTTGATTGATAAAGTGAAGTAAAAAGTTGAATCCTTGCCTAGTTCAGATTCGACCCATATAAGTCCCCCATGTCTTTCTATAATTCTCTTGCAAATCACAAGCCCTATTCCTGTTCCAGGATATTTTTCCCTGGTATGCAATCTTTTAAAAATTTCAAATATTTTTTTCGAATAATGTGGATCAATTCCGATCCCATTGTCCCTTACTGAAAATATCCATTCATTTGCTTTCCTCTCAACAGAGATATGAATTTTGGGTGCTTCTTCGCTTCGAAATTTAATTTCGTTTAATATCAGATTCTGTAATACCTGAACCAACTGGGTAGGATCTGCCATTACAGTAGGCAAGGGATCATGAGATATAGTAGCTTTATTTCCTTTTATAACCATTTTTAAACCAGCTAGTGCCTGATTCAAAATGAATTCACAATTTGTAGTTTTAGGCTCTCTACTACTTCTAGTCACTCGGGAGAATTCTAAAAGGTCGTTTATTAGATTTTGCATACGGGAAGCCCCGTCAACAGCAAAGTGTATGTATTTGTCAGGCTTATCGTCGAGATTACCCTTATATCTACGTTGTAAAAGCTGTAAATAACTCGTGATCATTCTCAAGGGTTCCTGTAAATCGTATGACTAAACGTAAACAAATTGTTCTAATTCTTCATTTGACCGACTAAGTTCTTCTAATTTCGAAGTTAACATTTTTTCTGCTTTTTTACGGTCGTTGATATCCCTCAATACTCCGATAGCCCTATAGGGCTGAATATTCTGATCCAGAAAGTAGACACAGGTGTTTTCTGTATAAATGTAAGTTCCATCTTTTCTTCTAAACCTTAATTCTTCCTTAAATCTGCTTTGGATCTGTTCCATATCCTGGAAATTTTCGTACATGCGATTCATATCTGCATGAAAGACATTCTTAATCCAGAAGTCCTTGTCTAATTTCTGAAATTCTTTTAAACTATATCCTGTAACTTCTTCTACGGCACCTGCCCATTTGCAGTTACCTGTGCTTGAATCGTAGTCATATACTATTTGTCCCGTCTGCTCTGTAACAACCCTGTACCTTTCCTCACTCTCCCGAAGTTCTTCTTCTGCTCTTTTGGTTTTGGTTATGTCTCTGGCAATAATTGAGATCGCAATAGACTCTCCAAAGAGATCTAAAACCAAAGAAAGAGTTGTTGAGACATATATTGTCGTACCGTCCTTTCTTAACCGTAAAGTCTCATAATTGTAGATTTGATCTCCCTGTTTAATCAGTTCCGTTAATTCTTCTGTTTCTCCAGCTAATTTGGGCGGGTCTAAGATGGATAGAGGCTTTCCAATAATTTCTTCCGCTGAATAACCAAAAACTTGCTCTGCTCCTTTGTTCCAACTGGTAACAATACAATCAAAGGACATAGTTATGATAGCATCATTTGATGATTCCACAATATTCGCTAAATTTTTAATTTTCTCTTCCGCTTTTTTGGACTCTGTGACGTCAATGGCCACTTTAAAAATTATGGGCGAACCGTTAATGTCAGTAAACGGGAAGTCATAGGTCTCAATCATTCTTCCGTCCAGGCTATTGAATTCCCAATGATGGGACTTTCCTGTTTCAAGTACTTTATATGATTCGCAGAACTCACACGGCTTTGTGCGTCCAAAACAATAATCATAACAGCATCTTCCACTAGACTCACTAAACTTTTGTCGGAAGCTACGGTTGGCAAAGGCAACATGATAGTCTGGTGGCAGTAGGCATATCATCATTGGTAGAGTCTCCAACATGTCAAATAGCTGCCTTCGTTCAGCATCTACAGCTTTGGCAACCGCACGCTCTTCACGTGCTTTCTGCAAAGATTCTTCAGCCTGCTTAATCTCTTGGATGTCGGTACAAGTAACGAACCACTTTTCGATCACCCCATCCTGATTGAATAAGGGCACGCCACGAATCAGCCACCAGCGATAAACGCCGTCGGCCCTGCGCAGCCGGCATTCAAGTGAATAGGAACCGTTGTTGAATACTGCATTTTGCCAGGCATCCCAAGCACGCTTTTGGTCATCAGGGTGAAAGGGCTTGTTCCAACCATGGCCATAGCTTTCTTCCAGTGTAAGGCCAGTATACTCCCACCCATTGATGGTTGAAATAAATGTTCCAGCCATCCGCCCTTGTGATCCAAACAATTTGGGGCATCGACTCGGCCAGGGCGTGGAATTGATTCTTGCTTTCTAGCAGTGCCTGTTCTGTATTCTTGCGCTCGGTAATGTCTGAGAGAGTTGTTAAACAACCTATAATATTGCCATCTATATTTTTTAAGGACTTTGAGTTTAAAAGGAAGTAGAACTTTTTGCAATCCTTAAGTTCAAAAGTTACTTCCACTCCAATAATAGTAGATCCATTTAGAGCCGATGAGACAGGGGAAATGCTTTTCTCGGCATCTGTTCCTACCGAGAAACATAAGTTTATGATGTCTTCAAATCTCCGAAATCTCGGATCGTCCCCGTATGCCTTGGATATATTTTTGCTGAAGTGAATGATTTTCCCTGATATGTCACATACTATTATGATTTCGCCAGCCTGGTCTATAACTGATTGAGTCAAGTGTGCCTCAGCTATGATCTCTTCATTTTTCTTCTGCTTTGTCAGGTCTGTGACCACAAGGCACCAGGCGTCCGGAAATTCCGTTGTCTGCAATGAGCTGATAGACAGGTACACCGGCACAGATATTCCATCTTTAGTCCGGAGTTCGATCTCCCACCTGTTCATCCTTTGCTTTAGGATTGCCTTTAAAGTTATATCGCTGTCAGGTGCCATAAATTGACAGATAGATGTCCCTACCACAGATTGTAAAGGCGTCTTTAGAAGTGCTGCAAAGCTACGATTGCAGTAAAGAATAGTGCCGTCGAAACAGAGCGTGGCTATGCCTTCATTCATCGTCTCCACTAGAGTGCGGTATGCTTGATCGGCACTATCCAAGGTAAAGGTCAAATTTCCTTCTGTTCCGGGAAATACCAGAGCATCCATATCTCCCTCGCTGATTGCACGTTTGAGTTCTTCAGCTTCTTCTAAACGTGCTCTTAGATTCTGTATCTGATTTTTTAAGGCACGATTCTCATTTAATAGTACCGTATACGAGCTGAGATCCTGAGCTTTTTTCCCTCTAGAACTCATATGCATCTTTCCTTTCAAAGGTCAATTATTTTTTTGATCAGCCTTAAATTTCAAATCCATTCCTACAAGAACCTCTCAGTATCATCCATGCTGCCTATGAATTTCTTCAAAGATGGTGGTAACTCTTTTATGAGAGTGGGAGCTGCCACTATCTGGCCGTCTTTTGCCAATATCGAATTCTGATAGACATCGATAATCTCTAGCTGGTATTTGCCTGGCGGGTATTCTTCACATATTCGCTTGATATTATATATCGCCTGCACAGATTTTGGACCCATACCTGCAACATACAGACGTAGAACATATGTGCCAGCTCCTGTTTTAGCCAGAGCTTCCTCAAAAACTGATGTGCAATCCTTGACTTCCAATACCTCGATGTCTTCAGGTTTGGTCAATAAGTATCACTTCCGGGACGCAGATCAAGACCTACAAGAACACGCTCTGTATTCGATAAGTCTCCTATGATCTTCTTTAGCGGCGGGGGAAGTTTCCTAACAAGCGTTGGAATAGCTAATATTTGATCTCCCTGAGCCAGTTGTGGGTTCATCAGGAGATCTATAACCTCAATTCTGTATCGGCCACCAAGGTGCTCTTCGCATATCTTCTTTAAGTTAGCAAAAGCTGTCAGGCTCTTCGTGGTCTGCCCAGCCACGTATAGCCTCAAAATGTAAAAATCCTTGTCCGATATAGAATTAGACTGAGTGAACTCATCTCTATCATCAGTTGGTACTGCATTTCCCATAAAATTTTCACCATTGAACCTGACCAAATTATCCCTTTTCTGGAGACAGATTATTTTAGTGTGACTTTTTAAACTCCCTTAATTTATAGTCAAGAAGCGTTCTAGGATAACGAAAATATCCGAAAACTCATGTTTTGAGATGACCACCCGCATGAATGACTGCCAATATAAGGCTGAAGATCATATTTCGACTTCTTGCTCCTCAAGATATTGGTTTTTGATTCATCTGTGGAAGTCTGATCTACATAGCCTTTTTCATTAACATCAAGTGTTAAATTATCAATACATATATCCAAGAACTCCAGGACCTTTTTTTGATTGGAGAGATCTCCTATGATCCTCTTTCCGGTGTAATTTTTTCTCACAAGAGTGGGAATGGCTATAATCTGATCCGCTCTGGCAAGATTTGGGTTCTTTGTAAGGTCTATGATCTTAATACAGCACTTCCCAGCGAGATGCTTAGAACATATCTTTTTTAGGTTATCACAGGCCAGTTGGCTCTTTGTTTTATTGCCTGCCACATAGAGTATCAGTTCGTAAATGTACTCATTGTGCTCGGTTTGCATAGCCAAATCTTTAGGTTGTTCTGTACCCATTGTCAAAGTCTCCATCGCTCACTTAGACAATGTCGGCTTTTCTTATTCGTGCCATCTCACTTTTATTTGCTTCCAGTACCTTATTCCTAAGTACATCTTCGGATGTGAGATTATCAAGCTCCTCTTTCTGTATCTCAAACTCGGAGCTGAATTCTGTGATCTGAGCATCCAGAAATTTTAGCTTGCTTTCCAATTCTCTTTTCCTCTGCATCACGTTTTTGCTTTGAGCTATAGCCTCAGCTAGCTCCTTCGCTTCCTGGGCAGCTCTGGAAGATCCCATAAGCAGACCTCCTGAAGGGCCAAGTCCTCATATGTTTCCTCAAAAGCTATGAAAACTCCTGGCTCATCGAAGTTTTGGGCACCCTTGACCAGAAACTCCATGGCCATGAGAGTCTTTCCGGAGCCTGCACTCCCATATACAAGCGTCGTACGACCCTTAGGCAGTCCACCTCCAGTGATTTAGTCAAAACCAGTAATACCGATTGAAGACTTTTCTAGATAATTTTTTTAGGGTTGGGTTAGTTTCTTCAATCATTAAATGCACCTTTTAAAATCAATTTTGCAGTCAGCAGATTAATTGTAATTAAAAATTATGAGCTTACTTATCATAAATTATTCTATTGTTTTCGCACTTTAGCCCCAATTTAATATTTAAAGGATTTAATGAATATATATAAAAAAACTTAACATTAAATAATCAATTTAAAGCATATATATCTACTGCTTAGTAAATACAAAAGAATAGTAATAAACAAATAAATAGAATCTAATAAATCCTAATGTTATCGATTATTTGTTTTCTGATATTATCTACGTCCGTGACGGTTATCTCAACATTCTGATTCAGTTTTTCTGCAACAACATTCTTCAGTGATGACAAAAAAACTAAAACTTTGTCAGCATAACCATTGACTTTTCATTTTGTTATATTTCACAGAATTTTTGACACAATGCTCTTACTGATTGATAGCAACTAAACTCATGGTGAAATTAATGCTAAATTAGGATTATATTTTGGATATTATAAAATTATCTAAAATTATTAAATATCATGAAGCTTTT
>CAWKGG010000110.1:0-12202 GCA_963848985.1 uncultured Methanosarcinaceae archaeon | reverse complement strand
GCATACCAAAAGAAAAGGTAAATCCTCTTCCACCAAGCCCAAAAGAACAGAACCGCCTGAGTGGTCAAAGATTAGCTCAGAAGAAGTTATTTCTATAATACTTGATCTCTGGAAACAGGGTATCTCTACATCCGAAATAGGGATGATTTTAAGAGATCGTCATGGGGTACCTGATGCCAAGCTTATCACAAGCAAGAAGATAACAACCATCCTCAGGGAAAACAACGTTGCTTCGAATATCCCGGAAGACCTTACCAACTTGATCGTAAAAGCACTCAAGCTGAGGAAGCATATTTCTGTCAACAAGAAAGACGTCCACAACAAACGTTCCCTCAACTTGACTGAATCAAAGATAAGAAGGCTCGTTAAATATTACCAGCAGGAAAAGATACTACCGAGAGACTGGTTCTATAAACCTGAAACTGCAGAGATGATGATTACAAGATAACAGTATATATATATATATATATATATATATATATATATATCATTAGCTATATATCATCGTTTTCGCGTCTCGCTAAACCATTTTTTATAATATTTTTGAAAAAATATATTTGGATTGTTTTACCAAATAAATTTTTCCTATATTATTTTGAATAATTTCACCTCAAATTTTGTATAATTTATCCATATTCTCACACCTAAAAAAACTAAATAGTATTCTTAATATTGATTCTACTGGCAATAGGTTCTAAAAGATATTTTCTGGTGACTCTAGATCTTCAAGTTTCAAGGTAATGTGGAGCCTTCTATCATATAATTGAATGAATTCCTCAAAGATTTCAAACTTGCTTCTGAAACTCTAGTATGCATCGAATTATTTCTCAATTTTTCGGTTTATTTTGGGTTTTTTAACCTTGAAGTATTGGCTCATTTGCTTATGTGATCCATTATTAGTTTCTTTAATAGCATATATTCCATTATTGTCTGAAGATTTCGACCATCACTTAGATCGTATTTTGCGTGTTGTAATCATAGCCAACTTAAAAATTAGTTACATTTTTAAAAACAAATAATAGTTGGATACGTAATTATAGCTAATTTCGATAAATCACTAGCTTTTTTCATATGCTCATAAAGGACATAATTTCATTAGTGAAAACTAAGAGCTAATAGAAATACTCTTTAATTCACAATCTTAACTTATTCTTTCAAAACACAGCTATCCAGAATTTGAGACATATTTTAGCTACATTATATAACACTCATGTGTATACTAACTAAATATATTTTACTATTATTTGATTAAGCCATTGTTTTATTAGTGTTATTCTAATCGTTAATTTTTCCATATACAACTTTTTATTTATAGGTAAAGCTTCAAATTATTTATATAGTTGTATTACATAATAGCAATGGGGCTT
This sequence comes from uncultured Methanosarcinaceae archaeon, assembly GCA_963848985.1. Taxonomy (GTDB): domain Archaea; phylum Halobacteriota; class Methanosarcinia; order Methanosarcinales; family Methanosarcinaceae; genus Methanosarcina. Next base: position 10,835 of record CAWKGG010000110.1, on the reverse strand, counting down.
TCAGTACAAGAACAGAGGTGTGTTATTCACATTTGATGAACATCTTATGAAAGAAAAGGGGATACAATACATGGAACAGATTAAGAATTGTATAATTGATTATTTGAAGGCTAACTCTTTTATGGACAAGGATACCAAATTTGGAGATAATGATTCTCTTACCCAGAGCGGAATTATAGATTCAATTGGTCTGCTTGAACTCGTGGACTACATCAGTGAGAAATATTCGATTGAAATTCCTGAAGACATGCTAACGCCGGAAAACTTTGACTCACTGCAGGGGATTACTAATATGATATTCAAGCTGGCGAAGTGAAAAAATGCGAATTGATGCGTATATCACAGAATACGCCAGAATAACTCCTCAAAATATTGCTCTTGAAGAAGGCAAAAATACAATTTCCTATGGCTGTCTTGATGAGGGTATCAATATTCTCGCCTCGACTCTGGTGGGTTTTGAACATTGCAGATTTGCAATACTGGCAGAGTCTGGAATACAATATATTAAAATACTTATGGCTGTATACAGGTCAGACAACATTGCAATCCCTTTACCTATCGAATTCCCAAAATTCAGTCTTGAATTGATCCTTGATGCTAACAATGTCAATAATATAATTGCAACAGATACACAGTATTTTAGATTTGGAGAGAGTTTTTTTGAACGCTTTGGAACCTTGATCATTGTTGACAATAGCAACTCTTTAAATATTCTACGTAGGAAACTCGAATCAGAAACAAATAAACCGAAACTTCGACTTGTCCTTTACACCTCAGGCACAACAGGTACTCCAAAAGGAGTCATGTTAAGTGACAAAAACTTGGTAGTAAATGCAAAATCAATAATAGAAGTGCTTGAAATAACACCAAAAGATAAAGCAGCACTTGTTATATCCATGCACCATGCTTTTGGGAATTCCATAATAGATTCCCATATTATGGCTGGAGGATCAATCAGAATTGGAAGCATGAATTTTATGGATTCGGTTTTCAATCTGGTTGAGTCAGAAGTATCCATATTCTATGGAGTACCCAGTACATATCGTATACTTCTCAAGTATCCAGATAGATTCAAAAAAGCTTTTACTAATGTAAGAATTGCTGCATCTGCTGGTGGTGGCATGGATCGAAATATTATACGAGATATGAGACTAACTCCTAATATGGATATTTTGCCAATGTTATGGCCAGACGGAAGCTACGGCACGGCTTCCTACCTTGCAGCAGAAGATATGAATAAAGTCATTGACACTATAGGAAAAGCGATTAAGGATTGAGCTGGATGTATTTGATTCTGATTCCAGATCAACAAAACCAAAGATAAAAGGTGATTTCGCTAAAGAGACGATGTCCTGTTTAGGTTACCTAGATGATGAAATCTCCACAAGGAAATGATCATAGATGGGTGGCTCCATACAGGAGCATTGCACAAAAATTGCCTGACGGGTATATTAAACTACTAGGTCGTAAGGACGATATCATTAAAATTGGCGATCATCATATGAACCCAAGAGAAATTGAAAGGCATATAGAGGAGAATAACAAGTTTCCAAAGTTTTTGTTGTGCCTGTATCCCATGAACTTTTGGGAACTGCGATCAGCCTCATGGTCATACCTACGAAGGGGACAGAAATCAATACTCTACTTTACATTCTGTCGAAAGAGCATGCCAAGTTACCTGTGCCCAAGAGAAATATTACTCATAGATAATCTCCCATTAAGCGAGAACGGAAAAATATCCAATCGATCCATTATAGAGGAATACAAACATGTCAAAGCTAGTATGTAAGAAATGTGTTCTGGATTCGGATATCCCAGGTATAGAAATTAATACGGAAACTGGTCTCTGCCATTTTTGTGAGACATACACTCCTCTTTTATCACAGGAAAAGAGTGAATATATGAGTAAAATTGATGAGCTGTTTAAAAATTGCAGCGGAAAGGGTAATTATAGCGTTATTTATGCACTTTCCGGTGGGAAGGATTCTTCATACACGCTTTACAAGCTCAAAAAAGAATATCCTTTTTTGAATGTTTTGGCTGTTCAGTTTGATAATGGATTTATTTCTGAAAATGCAATAAAAAATGCCAAGAAGATGTGCAAGGTCACAGGCTGCGATTATTTTCAGCTGACAATAGAAAAGGATATACTTTACGATACATTTCGAAAAGCGGCCGAATCTTACGATGCATTTCCTAAGTTCGCTAAATACCGCGCCAGTGATATCTGCAATATCTGTATCACTATAATCAAACAGAAACTTATAGAACAGGCAATCATTCAGAAGGCACCTTTCATTGTATTTGCTTTCACAGCTGGACAATCTCCGAATCCTATAATTAACTTATCATTTAACTTTATACAGTGGTCCAGGGATCTATTTGAAAACCAGCTTCAAAAAATAGGCGTTGATGATAAAGATGAATTATTCCTCATAAAAAGTGAGATTATTGAGAATATGGGGGAGAATGCTCTAAGTATTCTGCATCCATTGTGTTTATGGGAATATAGTGAGGATAAAGTACTGAGGGCATTGTTGGAAATTGGTTGGGAGTTACCTGATATTAAAGACAGTAATTCAACCAATTGTACATTGAACTCCTTTGCTTGCTATAACCATCTGGAGAAATATGGGTTCCATCCTTATGCTTTTGATACAGCAGGACTTGTCAGAAGTGGAGAGATGTCTAGGGAAGAAGGATTTGAAAAAATTAACAAGGAGCTATCTAAACAATTGATAGAAGAAGCTTCAAATAAGCTTAAGTTAAAACCGAATAATTTTAAAAAGTTGTTAAATACTATTTAATCCACCATTTATGATATATTTTATTAATATAAATGAAATGGCTATTGAAAGGAATGATATTATGCAAGCAGTTGAAGAATTGAATGTGCAGATAATGGAAGAACTGAACAGAGACATTGAAAATTTAGCTTCAAATATTCGAGGTTTTATTAGAAGTCAGATAGTGAGTTTTAAGAAAAAAGGAGCACTTTTAGGAGTTTCAGGTGGAATTGATTCAGCTGTTGCTCTTACACTTTGTGTACAGGAGCTGGGGAATAAAAACGTATATGGGCTTCTTCTTCCTGAAAAAGAATCTGCTCCTTCCAGTAAAATTTTGGGCGCAGAAATCTGCGAAAGCCTTGGTGTGTCATATGAGGATGTTCCTATATCTCCAATCCTGGAGTCCCTTGAAATTTATAAGAAAAAGGAACAAATCATTAAGAGAACCTGCCCTGAATACGATTCCAGAATTCATAAAACATCTCTTATACTGCCTGATTTCCTTAACCATGGGCTTTTGAATGTTCCTTATATCCGATTGATAAAGGACGGTAAGACGGTTGCAAAATACAGGCTGAAGGCAAGTGACTATCTGGAACTGATCGGACTGCAGGGCGTCAAGCAGCGGTCTAGAATGGTAATTCAATACATGTGTGCTGAAAAGATGAATTACGTTGTTTGTGGGACAACCAACAAAACTGAACTTGTCCTTGGTCAGTTCGTAAAATATGGAGATGGAGGTGTAGATATCGAGCCTCTTGCTGATTGTTATAAGACCCAGATATATGCCCTTGGTAAATTTTTGGATGTCAATGAAGAGATCCTGAAACGCCCTCCTAGTGCTGACACGTGGAGTCATTATACGACTGATGAGGAGTTCTACTGGCGTATGCCCATGCACGTTATTGATCAGTTGCTATATTCACAAGAACAGCATTTACCTTTGGAGATAATCGAAAAGAACACAGGATTGTCCAGAGATAAGATAGAAAAGGCTCAGAGACACCTTAATAAAATAAAAGATACAACTGAATATATAAGGGCCAGCCCTCCTATTTACTATTTGAGCAAATGAACTTTAGACAAACCAATTATCAGAGGCAAAGATGTAATAGCAACAATCAATAAACTTTGCTACTTTACCTGAAGCAGAAAACCTAGCATCTTGGAGGAGCTCGATAAACCTCTGATCTCTAAAAGTCGATTATAAATCATTTTATAAGCATATGAAAAAATGTAGGGATTTATCGAAATCCTCTATTAATTATATCTGACATATCTATGAATACAAGGGTTTCTATTGTCCGCTGCTTTGATTATTTGAACGCAAAGGAAGCGATCAAAGAGTCACTAAATCTGATTGGTGGTCTTGAGAAGATTATAGCTCCAGGAAACCGTGTTTTGCTCAAACCCAATGTACTTGGTATAAGGCCTCCAGAGGATGCAGCCACAACTCATCCAGCAATAGTATCTGCAATGTGTGAACTGATTTTAGAGTTGGGAGGTGTTCCACTCATAGGAGATGGGTCCGGAATTGTAAGCTCAGGATCTACTACCACTTCACAGGCATTTAGGGTAACTGGAATTGAAGATGTGGCTTCCAGGCTCGGGGTAGAGTTGATTAATTTTGAGACATACGGTTATGTTGAGGTTGATAGTCCAGATCCCAGACAATTGCCACATTTGTACATATCAAAAGCGATAATCGAGGCAGATGTAATAATTTCGCTTCCCAAGCTCAAGACCCATGAGCTAATGCTATATACAGGAGCAGTAAAAAATTTCTTTGGCATCATGCCTCAAAAAAACAGGAAGCAAGCCCACTTTATGGAAGATCGTAATCATTTTGGAGAGTTAGTCGCTGACATTTACTCTATTGTCAAGCCTCATCTTGCAGTCATGGATGGTGTAGTCGGGATGGAGGGAAATGGCCCATCGAATGGTACGCCTATCTTTGTAGGTGTAGTCATGGCAAGTTATGACTGTGTAGCCCTGGATGTTGTGGCCTCCGAGCTAATAGGGATTGACCCTCTAAAAGTTCCCACAAACAGAGCAGCAATCTCAAGGGGTTTTAGGACGGAGTGTCTGAAGATTGTTGGAATACCTTTGGCCGAAGTGAAAGTCACTTTCAAAAAACCAGAAGGTGGTGTCACTGCCATGATACCATCATCTCTTATGAGGATCCTTCGAAGGCAGTTGACTGTGAAGCCCTTCATCAACATCTCAAGTTGTATACTTTGCAAAACATGCATTTTGAATTGCTCTGCAAATGCCATTGAAGAAGTAGGTAGGTCTCTCAAAATAAATGAAAGAAAATGTATTCAGTGTTATTGTTGCCGCGAACTTTGTCCCAAAGATGCGGTAGGAATAAAGAAATCACTACTTTTAAAGCTGGTTACAAGAAATAAAAACTAACAAAAAATTTATCCCAAATAAGTTCTCTTCAGTGCTGTCAATCAAAAATCAATTATAAAAAGATAATTATTTGTTAAAAGTAATGGAGAGTGAAAGATTTAATTGAAAAATGGGGTCACTAATATGAGTACCTTAATATCTAACAGAGATAAAGTAACCTATCGCGAAATTGCTGATCATTACAAAAGCAATAAACTATTATTTGGAATAAAGTATTTCAAAAACTGGATTTTGGAACTACTTGCCTCAAATGTTCCTGTTCCTTCATGGAGAGCAAAACTGCATAGGATGAGGGGTGTAAATGTTGGGAAGAACGTATACATCGGTTATAACGTAGTTTTTGACAGGTTACACCCTGAATTGATTACAGTAGGGGATTACGCTGAAATCGGTGATAGGTGTATATTGTCTGCACATTCAAGGGGCAGCTTAACCACAAGACAGGCATATCCAAGAAGTATGGCTCCAATAATAATCGGCCGCGGGGTTTCTGTTAATCCAGGGTGTATAATTACTCAGGGAGTAAAAATTGGAGAAAATTCAATAATAGGAATTGGGTCTGTAGTTAGCCGTGATATTTCTCCAAATAGTTTAGCTTTGGGCTACCCGGCAAAAGTTATTAAAAAACTTGATTGTGTAGGGGAGCTTCAAACCTAATCTTCATATTTTTTTAATCATTTGTCGGATCTGCATTTGAATGCGATACCAAGTTGATTCAAGACGAACAGTGCTATCATTATTAAAAAGCAAACGAAAATAAATCGATACTCAAGATATTATGAAATTATTCACTTCGAATACTCCATAGATTGTTGTGGGATGAAAATTTTCCCGAAAACCGGCATTAAATAACTTATTTATGTTTCAAATCACCTTTTTACCATAAAATGAACCTCTGAAATGTAAACTATTTTGTCCATAAAATAATCCTTCTTCTGCAGATGTACACCAGAATTTCATCTATTTCTCAATATGGCAATAGCTTAAAAATTAATTTAACTTTCAATGAATAATAGTTACCAAATAGACAAACAAATTATATATCTGTGAAATATAGGATCAATGAATCATAAAATATAATCGAAAAGTCACTTTTTATTTTAATGTAACTACATAACATTTTATATCTCTAATCCAATTTTTAAGGCTAAAATTCCATCGTCATTAATTCCGAAAAATCGTTGCTATTTTCAATGGATATCCTGAAGATATTATTAATGAAAAAACATATATGATTGTCTAAACCATAAGACTTTGTTACTATTATTAGACATAACCGATGCCCTATCTATCTGGGCAGTGGATTTGCCTTACAGGACTATAACAATATTCTTAATAGTCCTAAGTAAATATTATTTTTCAAAGTTTTATGGATCTTGCTTGCTTTGACATTGGAGCAAATTTGGAGTGGGTGTAGAAGTTGATGGACGAGTACAAATAATTTGCCCAAAAGCAGCTCCACTAGATTATGAATATGTAGTTGTAATTCTATGTCTACCTAATAATGATGATCAAAAAATAACAACAAATCCAAGTGGTTAGAATTTGATTGCTGATGGGATTAAGTATAAGTATATTTCAACGACATTTGATAGTTCGTTAGGCTTCCAGGATATATAAATTCTTAAAGGGGGGATATTGAAACAAAAATAGTATACCTAGTAAATGAACATTCAACTAATGCTCATTTACAATATAATGGACTACTTGGTATGGGTCCGTGCTTTAAACAAGTTAACAATTATGGAAATCAAAGTTTATCATTAATTGGTTTGAGAAATACTGCTGATGCTGCACACACCAACAGTATCTAGAGTACTTAAAAAATTTTATTTTCCTGTTCTGCATAACAGTATTGGGCTTTAACCTTATTATTTTTTTATTTAATATTTTCTTGAAATACGATTTTTTATCTATACACCCCACAAATCGCATTTGCTCAGAATTTCACAGCACTTTAGATTCCTTTGATTCGCCTATTTTTTGATAATACCCACGTATCATTTATGGATTAAATTCCGAGAATATGCAATCAAAAGAGACTAAATTACAAATTGACTTTGCAACAAATGAAAAATAGTATTCTGGAAATATTATCTAAACACCTACAGAATGATATTTCCAATATATGACACACCCTTCGTCTGATTGACCTAATTTTCTCATTAATTCACATCTATGCTGAACAATAAAATCCACTGTCTTTGAATTTGGATCTGCTACAATAGACATACTATAAAGCTTCAGTGAGGTATTATAACATCCAGCTTGCTCAGCTAACATTCCATCATTATAAGTTAATCGTTGCAAGTTTTGTCCAGTTTGGTCCATTTTTACTGCTTCATTGTAAGATTTGATTGTAGAAATAATATCATCTGTCTGAACTGAAAACTGTCCGTCCTGAAGTAACCTCTCAAATTTACTTTGATAAAATTTGATATTATTATGATTGTCGTTGTTATTACTCCAAGGCCAAGCGCTGACTGCTGAACCACCGATCACTAGCATCAGTAATGCTACTATTCCAATCTTGATTATTTTTTTCTTCATATTATCTAGCCCCCATGATGAAGTGGATTGATTGCATTTTGGATCTAAAGACAAATGTTGTGCCATTGATGGACTTCAATAAGTTGAAGAGTCAGTAACCTTTGATGCTTCTATGGGTAATCAAGATTGTATCCTTAAAGGGGGAGAACTCAAAACAAAAATAGTATATCTAATAAAAGGATATCCGGCCACTGTTCATTTGCAGTATGATGGAACATTGAGTATGGGCCCGAACTTTGCAAAATGGGCTATTATGGAAATCAAAATTCATCATGAACCAGTTTGAGAAATACTGCTGATGCTGCACATACCAACAGTATTTCATTTACATCGAAAAGTTTGGTGATCTGTTCTGCAAAAAAGTAATACTTTTTTTACTTAATAAACTTTTTTAGTTTTATTTGTCTTAAAATATAATCTTTTCTTTTAGATACAAAATCATAAACCACATTTTCTCAGCATTTCATAACACGCTTGATTTTTTCGTTTTGTCTATTTTTTGATAATACACTACATACAATTTATGGATCACATATCACATGATCGCAAAGATAAACAGGTGATCGGAGATTGATAGGCTCAAGGTAAGTTTTTCTGCTCTAGAAAAAGGATAATATTAGATTCTGATGACTTAACAAACAACAAAAATGGCTATTAATGGTTATTTGTTTTTTGAGTGCAAAAAATCCTATGCGGGATTATTTTTTGTTTAAAAGCAAATTTTCATAGAATTAATTTTAGATAACTATTGTGATACAAATAAACATCTCTAAGCATTTACATCATCAGAACCTAAGAATTGAATTTTCAGCATCATATATTTCTATAAATAAATAGGAAGTGCATATTTAATGGGAAACCAAATATTTGACAGACGAAAAAATATACTAGCTATTTTGATAGTATTTCTTGTGGTAATTTCAATGACTTCTACTGTAGTAAGTGCCACAGAGGGAATGCAACAGCAACACAGAATGGAGCATAATCTAGGTTAACATTCAATGGAACGCTATCAAGGCGAACACCACTTTAATAATTGGCATGAACATCGTCATCATCATCTCCATGACCACTACTACGGTGGTGTGTACTATCCGGACTATGAATGGGTGTATAATCCCACCACTCTAATGTGGAACTGGATATATGTACCCGTTGTAATAGAACAACAGCCAATTGAAGTGGTCACGACGCCAGAACAAGTTGGATACTTCGACGATGATACTGATTAGGGTATCACACAAAAACTATCAAAAAAACATATATCGGCAAGTAAACTAGCAAAAAAACGAATATCATTATTATTAAAATCAAAGTGCATTATGAACTTGAGAGGTTGGTACTGTTGACGATGCACACATCAACAGTACCCGCCCTACTCAGGGTAATTTATTTGTCTGTCCCCCATGTAATGTTAGTTCTATTACTTTACCTATTTTACTATAGTGTTGTTGTATTATAATTCTGAGAGCTGTTTAGCAAATTATTTCCAAGTGTTCCGGAAGCTCCAGATGTTCTGTGAGTTCCGTAAGCTCCAAGAGTAATAGGTTAGCAATGTTTTCTTATTTCTTGTGGAACTTAGGAAATGAAGAGATTTTAGCACAAAAGCTGTGCAGCAATGAAAATATAAGAAACAGAATATTTGTCGGTAAAACTATTGACTTTCCATTAATTTCAACGAAGGACAAAATAATAATTACTGTGAAAAACTCAAAAAAGAATTTTAATCTATGGATATTCTTATTTTTCAATTTTGGATATTAATTGAAATTGGTTGAGGGTATTTTTGAGGCAAGTTCATTTGATATAATATGCTCATTTATATGTGTATGTAGTAAGCACAATGATCGTCATCTTATATTTTGATTAAAACATGTTAATAAACCTATCATTCCCGGTCGAAAAATTCTGGGTATTATGTTTAATATTCCAAAATCGAGTTGAGGTGTTGAATCTGGTTAAAAATATTATGAAAAGTATGATAGGAGAAGCTCTCATAGGTTCCGGTCCGGAAATTGCACACATAGACATCGTCATCGGGCCTAGAGGAGGACCTGTTGAGATAGCATTTATGAATTCCCTTGCAATGCCCAGACAGGGGCACACCCCCCTTCTTGCAGTTCTTGAACCCAATGTACAGCCAAAGCCTGTAACTCTGCTCGTAAATAAAGTTACGATAAAAAATATGGCACAAGCTACCCTGATGTTTGGGCCAGCTCAAGCTGCGGTCGCAAAAGCGGTCATGGATTCCGTATCATCAGGCCTGCTACCTCAAGAACAAGCCGATGATATTTTCATTATAGTTTCAGTCTTTATTGAGTGGGATGCAAAAGATAAGGAAAAAGTTTACGAATACAATTATGAGGCGACAAAGCTAGCTATAGCGCGTGCAACAGAAAGCAGGCCAACTGTTGAAGAGGCACTCGTCATAAAAGACTTGGCAAAACATCCATTTGCCTGAGCCTTTGAGTTCAGTACAGTTTAGCTTTCAAAAAAATATCATGTCAAATAAAATTTTATTAGCTTGTTTAAAAACCAGGCAGATTAGATTTTGTGATACTTTAACTCTTCAATAGGATTTTGTCTGCATCAAAATTCATAATGAATTGGAGAGGGAGATACTGTTGAAGATGCACACAGCAACAGTATCTAATTTACTGTATAATTTTTTTGATCTATTCTACAAAATAGTGATTGCCCACACACTTTTTAAATATTTTTATGGCAGTCTGTCTTAAAATATGGTGCATAGGTTTTCATACAAAAAACTGTGCATAAGATCTGCTATCCTAAAAATATTGCTTTAAAAAGATAAATTCGGATTTCAAAACTCTGATTTTATGAGTCCTTTAGATACTATTTTAAGTAGATAAAAAATTATAGGGTTTATCAAAATCCTCTTTAAGCTATTGTTATATAGGGAAGATTGATGGCACTCTGGTGTACATCTGCGAATCGTGGAATTTTACAGTTCTAGAAAAATGCAACATTTATCCTGCAGATGGATATTTTTAAATGTTTTGTATAGGTACAAAATTATTTCCTGCATATGACAAAACCAATCTGAAAATGTTAATGTCTAAT
>CAWKGG010000109.1:0-90065 GCA_963848985.1 uncultured Methanosarcinaceae archaeon | reverse complement strand
TGGGTGTTCCGCCATAGCCGCCCACCTCCTTCGGCCAGGTGATGCGGGCATAGCCGGCGACGGCCTTCTTCGCCTGCCAGGCCCTCGCGGCCGCAAGAAACGCCGTGTCTGCCCGTTCGGCGAGCTCGTCACCTTCGCCATGCAGCGCACCTTTGGCATTCGCATCGAGCCAGGCGCGCACTTCACTGCGAAAGCGGGATTTTTCGGCGGTGTCTTCGAAATCCATGGCGGAAAATCCTTGCTTGGGCTCAGGCCGCGTTGCTGAGTTCGAGTTCGGTGACGAGCTTGTCTTTCCAGCTGCGCTGCGGACCCAGCACCAGGCCCAGTTCCCGCGAGCGCTTATAGAAGAGGTGGCAGTCCATCTCCCATGTATAGCCGATGCCGCCATGGGTCTGGGTATTCTCTTTCGCCGCATAGTCGAAGGCTTGGGTCGCGGCGATTCCAGCGTAATTTTTCAGCCTGGATAAAACAATGTTAACAGCCATATTTAATAAGATTCACTGGTCAAATTTAAGTGTGTTATTTTCTTTAACTGTAAACTACGGATCATATTTTTTTAATTCATCTGCCGTAATCAAAAATATCTATTGCATTGAAATAGATCTTTTCTAACTGATTTTAGGTTGGCTGAATAGTTATATTAAGGCAACAAAATTCTGAGAAACTTATCTCAGAAGTAAGTTTAACTTCCTCCTAAATCATAATAGAATCCATAACATATTATAAGAGATTAATAACTCAAGATCGCGACCATAACTCAAAATAACGACCTATTCTCTTTTATTTCCGTCGAATACCAAAATTTTGCTTTGAGGATGGAAACTTATTCAAGAAATGTTATTAATTAACTGATTTATATCTTAAGCTACCTTTGCACTATAAAAATGGAACTACTACATGAGGACCATTGTGCATACAAAATAGGATATCAAATAGTTTTTTTACGAACTATCCTAAAAATTTCTTTCAGACAACGACATAATAAATTATTTGAGACATGTATGGTTTGAAATTGGTAAATCTAACTGTGTTATATTTAATGCAAAGTAATTGTAGTAATTATGTACATCTTTTCGTTGTTGTGAACCAAAATATTCTACTTCAAGAGTTATGCAGATTAGAAAAAGTATACAGCAAGAAATGTCTTAGAAATGTCTTTAAAGAATACTCTGAGATTAAAAACAGTTATTTGGTTGTGAATTGTGGAGTGATGGAAATTACATTGAAACTGTGAATAATTGTGCAACTTCCGAGGTAATTAAAAACTATGTTGAAAATCAGGAAAACCAGGACGAAAAAAAGCATATGAGCGAAGTGAAAATATTTGAATCTGAATAATTTCTTTATACCCAGAGCATGGGGTAACATATAAGTTGCTTGCAGAAGGGTAAGTAACCTCGACTTTGATTGAATAAATCAACCAAATAATCAATTTCTTTCAATGTATGGATTTATAATCTGAGTTCAACAAGTAGCCTGTTTTCAAACAAAACTGTTACTCAAATACATCGAATGTAAATATATTCCAACATAGGTATTACTTGTTATAAGAGTTTAGAGCATAGGGCATGTCAAAAAATATATAAAATGTTATATGGCATAGATGAAATTTCCAATTTTGAGAATTGATCTTTCGTTTTTATGGAATTCGAAAATATTTTTGGATAAATAAGGAACTATAAATAGTACAAATTGTGTCAATCTGTATAATGAGAGATAACAAAATATATTTGTAGTTGGAAATATAATATCCAGTTCAATCTGTTTAATTTATTAAAATAAGTTTAGGAATAAGAGTCAAAGACTGAAAACCCGGGCAATTAGCCTTAGAGGACGTCGTGTGAGAAGTCATGAAAAACATGGTAAAAACTACAATTTTGCTTGCTGCTCTTACAGGTCTCATGGTTCTGATAGGAGATTACTTTGGTGGTAGGGGTGGAATGATCATTGCATTACTATTTGCAGTAATCATCAATTTCGGAAGCTACTGGTACAGCGATAAGATAGTACTCAAGATGTATAGGGCAAGAGAGGTCTCCCCTGCAGAGTCCCCAAACCTGCACAGGATCGTCGATGGACTAGCTATGAAAGCGAAACTGCCAAAACCCAAAGTATATATTGTAGATTCTGGGATGCCAAATGCATTTGCAACAGGCAGGGATCCGAAGAATGCAGCTGTAGCCGTTACGACTGGTATTCTTAACCTACTGTCTTATGAAGAGATCGAAGGCGTGCTGGCACATGAGCTTGCACACGTAATGAACAGAGATACACTGATCAGTTCAGTGGCTGCAACAATTGCGGGTGTCATAACGATGATGGCTAGCATGGCGCAGTGGGCTGCGATTTTCGGTGGCCTTGGTGGCAGGAATGATGATAAAGGGGGAATAGTAAGTTTTATCGCGATGATATTCCTGGCACCGCTTGCTGCAACCTTGATCCAGCTAGCAATCTCAAGGTCAAGAGAATATGAAGCTGATTCTGAAGGAGCTCGAATTTGTCGGAAACCCTGGGTACTTGCCGATGCTCTGGAAAAGCTAGAATATGGGAACTCCAACTACAAGCCAAAAATCTCAGATGTGCAGCCAAAGGAAAGTAGTGCACACATGTTTATTGTTAATCCACTCAAGGGAGGAATTATCCAGTCTCTTTTCAGCACCCACCCTCTAACCGAAGATAGGGTTAAACGCCTGAGAGTCAATGAGGTTCTGAGAAAATTTCTAGGAATTTACTCCTCTTTTATTTTTAGTTTTTTTTATTTAGTTTCCGGAGATATGATATCGACAATTGGACTATTAAAAACCTAGCTTGGAAATATTAGACCCTGCAATAGACAATAAGAATTTGAGCTCAATAGTAGAATGCTGTTGACCAATTATAACTTTCACAAGATGCCATTATTGACCTTTTGGATAAACTCTAAGTCAAAAATGTACGATTATAGGGCTGTTAAAGGCATTTTCTTGAGCAAGGTAATGATCCTTAAGGGACATTCAAAAAAACTTGTTATAAGGGCTGAAATTAGTTTTTCTTTAGCTTAAATAAGTAAAAGGATTAGCAATGTCTAAAAGCTCATAAAATTATGCAAAATAAATCTGATTTTTAAATTTTAGTATAGAATCTCCAAACTTTATACCTTGAGATTATATAAATTTATGAACGTTTGCTAGGGATAGTGCGGCAATGAAGTAAGGCAACCAATGCACTCCACAATTAAAGATTCATTGTTAATCTTCAGGTCAATTACTGAAAAAGTTTTATTGGTTTTTTATTTATTTCAAATAATATAAATTGAGTCTATGTGGATAATTATTTAGTTTTTTAGATAGGAAATACACGTTTAGATCTAGTTGAGTTAAAAAATGAAGAGTAAACTTTATGGGATAATTGATTTGGGCTGAATGATTGATAGATGATTTGGTGACAGCAGTGTCTATGGATAGGTCTCATTAGAATCTTTATCGTAGAGACCATGAAAGAGAACACGATAGTTTCCGCGGATTTGTAGGCTTTAGTGATTTATTTGATGATTTTTTGCTAATTAAGGCCTTTTTATGCTAATTATAATTGTTAATTATATTTAAATCTATATATGTATGGTAACTTATTTCAGGCCTGAAGATAGATAATTAGATATGAGTAGAGAGGTTAATGAGGAAATTGATCCTGAATTTGTAGCTCGACTTGCCAATTGCCTGGGATTTGATAAGGAGAAGGTTCATAACCTTTTTGAGAAAAATTATCTTTCCTGGAACTGGGGAAAATACGAGCATTTGCTCCGTTTCGACAAGGAAATTTCCCATATCGAGAGGGGTACAGTTCTTTATGAGAAGGGCAATTCTTTCGAGATAATCATGGGCTTTCCAAAGATCCGGAGAGCTATGGTACTGGATCCTACTATTAAAAGACACTTCTATCGGCCTTGAGAAGATAGTCTTAGAAGAAAAAATGAATGGATACAATGTCCGGATAGCAATCGCAAATGGGGAGATAATTGCAATTACCCGGAGTGGATATATCTGCCCTTATACAACGCAAAAAGCAAAAGAGAAATTGAATCTGAATTTTTTTTATGATTTCCCGGAACTTGTACTTTACGGGGAAATGATCGGCCCTGATAATCCCTATATCTCAAAAGATATCTATAACATCGAATCTGTAGGATTTTATATTTTCGACATTCGGGAGAAAAACAGTGGTAAGCCTCTTAAGATATACAAAAAGCAAAAAATTCTGGAAAAATATGGTTTTTCTCAGGTAAGATTTTTTGGGGAAATTCTCCTGGAAAATGTCCCCAGAGAAATCGAAAAAATCATCCTGGAACTTGGGGAAAAAGAGCATGAAGGGGTCATAATAAAAGATCCTGAAATGGTTCTTTCTCAATTGAAATATACTTCTTCCCAGAGTAATTGTTCCGATCTCAGGCATGCATTTAAATTCTACAATGATACTGGCAGAGACTATATGCTCTCCCGAATTGTTAGAGAAGGTTTTCAGACAGTAGAGTGGAAAGAAAACGAGGAAGAGTTCAAAAAACGTTGTATGCGGTTAGGGGAAAGCATACTGAGCCCACTGAGAGAATCAATTAGGGGTGTAAAGGATGGCCAGAGGCTCTATGAAGAGGCAAAGATCCGGGTAAGAGACTTAAAAACTGTAAAAGATTTTGAAGATTATCTTAAAAGACTTGGGGTCGATGTAATTTTTGAAGAGCCTGAAGCTATCGAAGAAGAGTATTTAATAAAGATTAAGAAAATAAACAAAAGTACAAGCGATAAAACCCTGGCGATCTTGCAGGGGGAGCTTTGGTAACCATCCAGGATGCAATTCAAGTTTTGAATCTTAATAACTCTTTTTGAGAACGGTTCTCAAAGAAATATATTACTTCAGTCTAAAACCCTGCAGCTTGCTGCGGTGATGGAAACTTCCCTGTAAAAAACTATTAGCTAACTAATTTGTATTTTAAGCTATCATGTTTTGCACTATAACTTTCCAAGACAGCAACTAGAATTTATCCATTTAATATCTCTTTGATTTATGAAATTCTGTTTGACAGTATAAACTGGTTACAGTCTGGTTACGGTTTCTGATAAAAAACCATAGGATTGATTTCACTTTTATCTCCAAATGAGGACTATATTCTAGCTATTTTCGAGGATATTGCTAACATCAAAAAATCGATCTTAGCGTCGCTAAAGTGGTTTACTTGATCTTTGTGTATAAAGTATATTGGACCGCATATTTGATAGGTGGTTTTGATAACCTTGGTGACTATATCAGAGATCGTGATATAGACAATGACGATTTTCGTGGATTAGTAGAGCATAGTGATTTATTTGATGATTTTTCGCTAATTTCAACCTTTTTATGCTAATTAATCTATTTAGTTCAGTATTTTTTGGCATGTTTACTGAATAAATAGAATTAATTTTGGGATTTAATTGTCAATTTATGCCTAAAATTGATATTTATTTGATCATTACTTTGGATGGATATCTGGAAATCAGCACTGATTTTAAGAATCAAAAAGGGTCTATTTAAGCAATGAGTTCCAAGAAAAAGCAGAATGAAATATTCATAATAATTTTCTGATTAGAAAAATTAGATTCATGCTACTGTTACTGGTAAGTGTTCTATTTTGTTAGAGGGGAAAAAATATTAAAGTAAAATCAATGAAAGTATTGAAAATTAAGACGAAAATGTAAAAATTATCAATGTGTTCATTTTTTGAGTGAAAATGGGTTGTCGATAAATGCGAAAATAAGTTAATTTGCAATTTAAAGATGATTGAAGAATAGAATTACCTGTACTTAAAGAGAATTAAGATTTATGACTTAATATGATAAATAATAATTACAGTTATTCTCTTCGGAACGTTGGAAATATTTCATTTAAAGATTTTGATAAACCCTTGATTTTCACAAGTTATTTATATAATATTTATATGCATATGACTAAATTTAGGGGTTTCTCAAAATCCTCTTAAATCATCAAAAAAGAGTGAAATTTTGATATGAACTGAATATTGACGATATTGACACATATTTCGGTAAAAAAGGTGAACATAGTGAAGGTAAAGATGTAAAAATGGAACATATAACGATGGAAAAGGTTGCTATAAATCTCATGAAGAATGTTTATTAGGATAGTTGAGGTCTTCTGGAAAGCTGAAAAAATTAAAGTAATAGTCTTAAATGCTTTCTTCTTTAAGTTCCATATAGATTTTTGCTCAATGAAGGATTCGTGAAATTAGAAGATGGAATTTATGGCTTAATTGATTCTGGAATTGCTATGTACGACTCTATGTGTTGAATAAATATTTTTCAATATCTCTTCTGTTCTATATCTAAAGATGCAACTATATATAGTCTATGCCTTACCCAAATCCGGATTTTTAAAGAGGTCTTTTGCTAAAAAGCGATAAGTTTTTATGTTTATCTATCAATGGCGTTATTACCTAACTTTTCGATATTCTATGGAAGTTTCAAAAACGGCATATCTGATTTCCAGGGACATATCGAGTAATAATAGGAGAGTGAAAAAAATGCCAGCGATAGTTAATGCAGATGAATGTTCTGGATGTGGAAGCTGCGTCGATGAGTGTCCCTCTGAAGCAATTACCCTTGATGAAGAAAAAGGTTGTGCAGTTGTCAACCAGGATGAATGTGTAGATTGTGGTGCATGCGAAGAGGCATGTCCGAGCCAGGCAATCAAGGTAGAAGAGTAAAATGATAATTAATTTGGAATAATTTTTTTATCCCATTTTTTTTCTTTTTCTCTTTTATCAGATAATTTCTTCTCTCGTTGGAGGGAGCTTTTAGATGGTAGCAATTAAAGCGGGTATTTTAGGCGCTACAGGCGCTGTTGGGCAGAGATTTGTAGAAGCACTGGCAAATCATCCATGGTTTGAGATTACAGCCCTTGCAGCATCAGAAAGAAGCGCCGGCAAAAAATACAAAGAAGCAGCAGGCTGGAAATTAGATTCAGCTATGCCAGAAAGCGTTGAAAATATTGAAGTTTCTCATGTAAACCCAAAATCTGTAAATGCGGATGTGGTTTTTTCTGCACTTCCTGCAGATCTTGCTCTCACCGTCGAGCCAGAGTTTGCAAAAGCCGGATTTGCAGTGGCAAGCAATGCATCATCTTTCAGGATGGAAGCGGATTTTCCACTTGTGATCCCCGAAGTAAATCCAGAACACCTGGGGCTTTTGGAAGTCCAGCAGGATACGCGTGGATGGGATGGATATATTATCACAAACCCCAATTGCTCTACTATCGTCATGGCCCTGACATTAAAACCTCTGATGCAATTTGGACTTGAGACCATACAAGTAGCTACAATGCAAGCAATATCAGGGGCAGGTTTTTTCGGAGTTTCCGCAATGTCAATATACGATAACGTAATTCCCTACATCGGGAGCGAAGAACAGAAAATGGAGACTGAAACATTGAAACTCCTCGGTGAGTTTAACGGCTCAGCAGTTGTGCCTGCAGATATAAGAGTAAGCGCTTCCTGCCACAGAGTTCCAGTTGTAGATGGGCATACAGAAGCTATATGGGCCAGGATGATAGACAAACCAGTGCCTGAGGAAGTAAGGGAAGCTTTCCTGAAATTCGACCCTAAAATGGAAGAACTTCCTTCTGAACCCAAAAAAGTCATCATCGTAAGAGATGAAATAGACAGACCTCAGCCGCGCCTGGACCGCAATATGGGAAAAGGTATGAGTGTATCAGTGGGCCGGATAAGAGAAGGAATTCGCTACATTGCAATGGGACATAATACCATCCGCGGAGCCGCAGGAGCAAGTGTCCTGAATGCAGAACTACTGCATTCTATGGGCAAACTCTGAATATTATATAGATAAAAAAAGAAGTTAAAATCCTCAATATTTAAATTTTTACTTTTCCACTTTACTTTTCTTGAATTTTTTTCAATTATCCGAAATTTTCTGGTATCAAAACAACACAATTTTTTGTTTATTACTTCTCCATAATTCTAGAAAAAAAGATTCCTTGCAGCCTCCTCTACCTTTCGAATTATCTCTTTTACAGGAACACCACTAGTTTTCGCGATTTTCTTACAGTCCTCAAACTCAGCAGAGATATTGAGTAAAATCCCTTCCGAGTCTCTGGCAATCTTGACAGAAGTTTCATATAATTGCCCTTCGACCTCAAATTTAATAACTTCAATTTTCCGGGCAGCAATGAGCCTGTGCCTGGTTGGGACGACTCTTATTCCTAGAGAGCCTGTTTCGATAATTATTTTTCTGGCAATTTTTGCAGTGTCCTCAGGCTTTGCAATAACCTTGATAACATGAGCAGGTCGGCCTTTTTTCATGATTGCCGGGATAATTACAATATCTTTTGCCCCCAGCTCGAGCAGTTCCTCGAACAGGTTGCCCAGAATTTCTCCGCTCACATCGTCAACATTGGTTTCGAGCATCTCAATTACATCCGGGATTAGGCAGGAATCAAGTTCAGATAGCATTCCCTGAAGCACATTGGGACCATCTAAATCGAAATCTCCGGCCCCATAGCCTATTAAATTCACCCTGCCCTGAGGAAAAGCTTCAACTGGCATTGCAAAATGGGCTAGGATAGCAGCACCTGTAGGAGTAAGAAGTTCTTTTTTTTCACTACCTCCTCTGAAATAGAGTTTTCCTCTTCTTAGAAGTTCAAGTGTAGCAGGGGCTGGCACAGGCAGAGTCCCATGTGCACATTCCATCATTCCGCTGCCAACATTGATAGGGGTGCAATAAATAGAATCGCAGTTGAGGTTATGGATAGCTACCGAAGAACCGATTACATCGGCAAGGGTATCACTCTGTCCCATCTCATGGAAATGAAGTTTCTCAAGGTAAGTCTGTCCGTGGACTGAAGCTTCAGCCTCTGCTATTCTCAACAAGATATCCATAGCACTTGCCTCTACTGGATAGGGCAATTTCGCAGCCTTTACAGTATCCAAGAGTTCTGGATATGTGCGAACTGACTCTTTTTCAGGTACATTTATCCGGATGTCTAGAGCTTTTATTCCATTTTTTCTAACTTCTCTAATATCTAAGGATACTGGTACGGAAGCTTCTATCAGTTCTTTGACTGCTTTTCTGTCAGCCCCGAGATCGATAGCACACCCAAGGATCATATCCCCTGATGCCCCTGAAAAAGGATTGAATACAAGTGATTTCATAAATGCTACTTCCTGGATTTTGGTTTCAATTTATTCATCATTAAATGCCTTTTTTTCTTGTTCCTACCAGCAGCTGCAACCATGTTTGCGATTCTAGCTGCGTAAGCTCCTGCAACGAAACCTGCGTCAATATTCACGACTGCAATGGTAGAGCAGGATTGGAGCATTGCGAGCAGGGCAGCTTTTCCCTCACCTCCAGCTCCATAACCTATAGATACTGGAAGCCCGATAACAGGTACATCGATAAGCCCAGAGACTATTGTGGGAAGTGTTCCTTCTCTTCCAGCTGCAACAACGATTGCTCCCAACATCATGGCTTTTAGTTTCTGGATCTCAGGAATGAGTCTGTGAATTCCTGCAATTCCTACATCATATACAGTGATTGTTTCACAGCCCATCTCTGAGGCAACGACCCGTGCCTCCTCAGCAACTGGGATATCTGCTGTGCCTGCTGATATAATTCCTACAATTCCACCTGTTTTAGGGATGGGAGTACCATCATGGATAACAACTGTACGAGCTCGACTATTCCACTCAATGTTATTCTGATTAAATGCTGCCCTTAAAGCTTCTAGATGCTTTGCAGAGACACGGGTAATAAGGGCTCTTCTGCTTTCTACAACCATGACTCTTGTAATCTCCACCAAGTCCTCAGGTTCCTTGCAGTCGGCAAGGATAGCTTCGACTATTCCTGTCCTGCTTTTTCGATGGGAATCCAGTTTTGCAATGTCTGCATACGAGACAAAACCCAGACCGCGCGTCTTCTGTTCTGCAGTCTTAATATCCATTTCCCCTTCTTTAACTGCCCTTAGTATGTCAGTAAGATCCATGTACAACCCTGCATCTAAAAATTTACCTGCTTGAGTCAATAGTCAACTTAAAAAAATATCTGCCTTGAGAAGTTATTTATCATTTTGGGGATCTTTAGGATTTTTCTTTATATAGGATTTTTGGTGACTTAAGAAGAGACGTCTAGCGATACATTTAAAAATCAGAATTAATGTGTAGATATCATCATGCTCATTGTAATCTCATTAGGCGGTTCAATTCTCGCAAAAAACCTTGATGCAAATCATTATTTAGAATATGCCGTAATTCTTCGAAACCTCTCAAAAAAACATAATATAATTGTAATAACCGGTGGTGGAGAAGCAGCTAGGAGTTACATTGGTGCTGCGCGGATTATGGGGGCCGATGAAGTAACCTGTGACTATATAGGCATTGAGATTACTCGCCTAAACGCACGACTGCTTATTGCAGCTATCGGATCAAATGCCTATCCGGAGATCCCAACAAACTATATAGAAGCTGCAAAGGCCATGCATTCAGGGAAAATAGTGGTCATGGGGGGAGTTACCCCTGGCCAAACTACAGATGCTGTTGCTGCAATCCTTGCAGAATACTTGCAAGCAGACCTGCTTACAATTGCAACATCTATTGATGGAATTTATTCCTCAGATCCTAACTGTGACCCAACTGCAGTAAAATACGATAAAATCTCTTCTAAAAAACTCGTAGATATAGTCATGGCAATCGAAATGAAAGCAGGCTCCAAGTCTCCTGTAGATCCTGTAGCTGCAAAGATTCTCGAACGATGCAATCTCGATGCACTTGTTATGGATGCTCGGAACCCTGCCATGCTTGGCGAAGTTCTTGATAAAGAAGTGATCAAAAATTCTCCGATATCCTGTGGAACCTGGATTACGGATAAAAATAAAAACCAAAAGAATTCTAATGGCCAAAAGAAAAAAATGGAGCATTAAAAGTAAAATCCTTCATTAAAATCCTCTTCCAAAACGTCGAAACTTGGATATAACGGCTAAAACTTTTATGTATATTTTATTCCACTTTACGAGTGTACACTCTCTTGTTAATACTGACAAAAGCTGAATTTATCCTAAAATTTCCTGTACCTGTTTTCCACTATTCGTGGAAATTTGGGGGAAGCATACTATAACCAGAGCGAAAATAGAAAAGCAATAGAATCAAAAGCTTTGTCAGTATTACAAGAGAGTGTGCACTCGTAAAGTGGAAAAGAGATTATGAAAGTTTTTCATGTTTCATGCGTGTAACAGCGGGTCATGAGGGATTGTTTATATCATTTCTATTTTCTCTGAGGATATATCCTCTTCCAGGACATCAAGGGCTGAGAGATAACCAACAATAAAATTAATCGAAAATATGGGTATGATGGAAGGTCTTTGAGTTACAAATTTCTTTATTGCAATTTTAACTAAATAATGCTGTTATATTTGGCCTTTATTAAGCCTATCAAGTTATCTTCCTTCGAAATTACAGAATTGAAAAAATTGATGCCTTCATCCGGAGGTTTCATACGATTTCTATTTATCCACTCCGCAAAAAAGAGTACATTAAACAAAGTAGGTAAGAGTCGCCGGAGGGACTTGAACCCTCGGCCTGCTGATTACGAATCAGCCGCTATACCACTAAGCCACGACGACATCTGGAGAAGAGAGAATCAGCAAGGTTAAAATAACAATTCAGAATTTAATTATTTCGCTCTGTAGAATCATTCATATTTCGTGACCTTAAATTATTTTGACTTCAATGCATATATTATATTGGTGAGGAGCATAAGAACGTACCACTCTTTTCTCCAGAATATTTACATGTCTTCCTGTTACCTCAGCAGCTACGCTTATGAGTTTAATATAGCTTTCGAAGAGATCATCTTCATGAGCTATTCCGTAGTAATGTATAATCCCTCCCGGCTTTGTAAGGAGAATGGCAGAGTCAATAAATTCGTGGGCACTGTGGGGAAGGTTCATAATCACATGGTCTGCAGTATTTGCAAACTTTTTTGCTTCTTCCCTGGAATCACCTTCTATTGCTTCGATATTTTTTGCCGAGTTAAGGGTTATATTTTCTTTCAGGTAGTACACTGCATCAGGATTTTTATCAATTGCTATTACATTTGAAGGTTTTTTACTTTTCGCGAGTAGGATGCTGTAAGGGCCTACACCAGCAAACATATCTATAATGGTATCCCCTTCCTTAATCCATGAGAGAATCCTAGAGCGCTCAGTAGAAAGGCGTGGAGTAAAATAAGCCTTTAAAAGGTCCACTTTGTAGCGACATCCGTATTCCCTATGAATGGTTTCTGTTTTAGGCTCGCCTGCTGTAATTTCAAATTTCCGGAGCCTGAATTCCCCGGTTACAGGGGTGAGTGGCTTGAGTACAGTTTTTATATTAGGTTGGGTCTGGATGAGAAAGTTTGCGATTCTTGAAGCTTTCTGATGATCAAGGTTCTCTTCCAGAAGGGCAATATCTCCGATGACTTCATATGAGGGACTGAAATCCAGGAGGTCTTTAAGGATAGTTTTTTTTTTCTGGAACTCAAAATAGAAGTCGATAAGTTCTGTTTTTTCAGGAAGATTATTAAATTCACCAGTTGTAGGTTCTCTAGAAAGGGGCATATAAAGAAATGTTCCATCCATGCCTATCTTTAGTGAATTATCAAGGATTTCAAGATCAAGTAGCATTTTCCTTACATATTCTCCTTTCTTTTTGGGGATCTTTATACAATGCTGTTTCATGATAATTTACCTTCCGGAATTCTAAGTTATTTTTCGTTATTAAGCTTGGGAATTACGAAGTTGGATTGCAAAATCAATATCATTAAACTTTTAATTGTACAAAGAAAAACTTTAAAATAAACCATATAATCCATTGTACTTGATTTTGGGTCTCAAGTGCGTAAGTCCTAAAGCTATTTTAGATTTTGCTAATACTTCTTGCCTAAATTTCAAACTTTATGCATTTATATCAACTGTTCATACGGTTTTTGAATACATTATAAGGCTGAGATTTCGTCAGCGTATTTACGCTTGAAAAATAAGTGCAGATTTTGGAGGAAAGTATGTACTTAGGATAAGAAGAATAGAATTATTGTAATTAGGCATGAAATGAAAACTACTCTAAATGCTCTGCATGTATAACGAATTTGTGGGGTAATTTTTTGAGGAAGCAAGACTTCTCTACTGCTGATTTACCCGGCTAAGGTAGTAAACTAGCTAAGATATGCTGTCCAATTTCCGCGGACTAAAAGAATTGCGATAATAATTCATATTTTATATTCACTTTGTATAAGGGCATAATCTGCAGATAATTTATATAAATTTTTATGCATTTGAGTATTGAAGAGTTAAAATCTCTGAACAATAATTGTTACTCATGAAAAATTTTACTGATTTTGCTCTTAAGGAGGAATACAAGCGTCTTCAGTAGTTAAAGATAAACTTGCTGAAATTGATTTTTTAATCAATTAGGAACCTTTTCATATCATTTTTGAGTTCATATATTTAAATAAAACAGTTTAATGAACAGACCTAAAGCTGATGTAATCGTTATTTTTGAAATGCTTCTTTTACAGTAATGTGATGATCTTTCGACTTTGAACTCGAGAAAAGTATTAATCGAAGTTCTTTAAGGAAATTTCTTAATTTTCCTTAGTACATACTAGACAGTACCACAATTTGGTCATTCAGAAAAAGAATTATTGATAACTTCAAAGAAGAAGCATAGGAAAGTTGCAAAGCCAGCAGATTTGTTTCGTTTTGGAAAAAAAGAGATGATTCATAATGATACTTTTGTTTATTCAGATCATGGATATACAAAAGTGAATAAACCTCGAGAAAATGAAGCAAAAACAAGGAGGTGTAGAGATATAACCTGGCTAAAAAAAAGTATGAAGTCACACTTTGAATATAAACTTCATAGCGCTAATAGAAGGGATTATGAGCTGATTAAAAAATTCAAACCAATGACTGCATTACTTCATAATTCTCAGCTAGATTTATCAGAATAAAAAAATGGTTTACAGGGATAGAGGTACTTTTGAGCAAATCAAAAGTCATGATTCAACAATGAAAAGAACATTTGAAGAAATCCTATGGGAATGAGTGATATATCAAGAAACAAGAGAATCGGCTCAAAAAAATCTCAATAAAAATGAGTTTATGCAGTAACTAAAAAGATTTTAAACGCATGGAAAGTCCTTCCCACTACTTTGTAAGAGTGAATTTGAAGGTTTTGTGTACAGCTTTTGTTGTAATCTTCTCATGAACCAGAAAATAAAAAATTGGGTCAAATACAGGAATCAGTGAGAAAAAATTGGATATGATTCCTGCTAAGAAAAAAATTAAATGTAAATTGGAATCCCAGTGTGATTTTCAAGAGCAAAATCTATATACCATTTGTAAACCTTGGTGAAATTTAGGAACTTAGCAAAATTTTCCAAAAGAAAATCTTTCGAAATTTAAATTAGAAATATCATTAATCAAAAAGTTTGTAGAAATCTTTTAAAGTATTTTTGAAAATCTATTGAATGGTAAAAAACGAAAGGTTTTCTAAAAATAAGGTTTTTCTTTCCTGCAGATATAGAGACAGACCTGAAACCGAGTTGGAGAAAGAAATATGAGAAAAATTTTAGAGAATAATTTCAATATCCAGTTCTTCCGCAAGTTCTTTGTATCTGTTCCTTATGGTAACTTCAGTAACTCCGGCAACATCTGCGACTTCACGCTGAGTTCTCCGTTCACCGCATAGGATGGATGCAATATATATTGCAGCCGCAGCAACTCCTGTAGGGCCTCTTCCGCTTGTCAGTTCTTTTTCGGAGGCCTGTCTCAGAATCTCAACGCTTTTGGACTGAACTTCTCCTTTCAAATTAAGGCCAGAGCAGAACCTTGGGACATAATCAATAGGAGAAGTTGGCATGAGCTTTAATGCAAGTTCCCTGGAAATAAAGCGGTAGGTTCTTCCTATTTCTTTTCGGCTGACTCTGGATACTTCTTCAATCTCATCAAGAGTTCTTGGTACACTGCACTGACGACAAGCAGCATAAAGAGCTGCCGCAGCCACACCTTCAATGCTTCGTCCACGTATAAGATTTTTATCCACAGCTTTCCTGTAGACAACAGCCGCTGTTTCTCTTACAGTTCTAGGGAGACCCAAAGCAGAAGCCATTCTGTCCAGTTCGGAAAGTGCAAAAGCAAGGTTTCTTTCAGTTGCATTGCTTACACGGATTCTACGCTGCCATTTTCTTAAACGATAGAGCTGAGCACGATTTTTGGAGGAGATTGATTTTCCGTAGGAATCACGATTTCTCCAGTCTATCATTGTGGAAAGTCCTTTGTCATGGATTGTATAAGTCATAGGCGCGCCCACACGAGAGCGTTTCATCCGTTGATCGTGATCGAAAGCTCGCCATTCTGGTCCTTCATCCACAAAATCAGCATCAATGACCAGTCCGCAGTCCCCGCACACTAGCTCAGCTCGCTCATAGTCGTGCACAAGGTTCCTGCTGCCGCATTCCGGACACAAGGCCTTTTCGTTCTCAAAACTTTGCTCCTTTTGCTTTTCTTTGCGAGCTTTGATCATGGAACGTATTTTTTCTCTTTCAAGAGTGTCCGAATAGCGAACTCTTTCGACTTCTACCATATCATATCACCTTACAAGTTAGCATGACATCTTTATGATTTCCTATAATTCAGAACCTGCACCAAATTAGAGAATCTATGTTATAAAAAACAGGATAGAAAAACTCACGGCTATTGCTAACAAAAAATATATATACCAATTAGAGTTGGACCATAACAAAGAATTCACGCATATATCGAATTTCAGAGATCTCACCGAATATATACCTTTTCATTTACCATAATCCGAAACTCAGAATCAGAAATTCGCTTAAATCCCTTCACGAAAAAATAAGGTTGATTTACAGGTCCAAAGACGCTGACAATCGCACCAATCTGTTTCAGGGCCTTATCCACAACAATCGAATTCAATTTTGGAAGATTACCTGAGGTATTATCGGATTTGATCTCATCTCCTCTGACTATCAGGTTTTTTATACCTGATCTTTGTAGCACTTTACCGAGTCGTCTCATATCAACCATGAATAATTAATAGGATGCTTCCAGCTCAGGGCAAAAATATCTTGGTTTGTGACTGGTTAGACTTTCAGCTTTTTTTAAGAAGATATATTGTAGACTGAAAAGCATATTTAGTCTATGCTTATAATATATAAAGATATCGCAAGACCTATATTATACAAAATTTTAAGTAAAGATCAAGCCAGAATGTAATATAAGTAGGGTAATTTAACCGCAGGTTTATATATTTTATAAGCATTCTTGCTAATAATAAAACTGAATTCTAATTATATAAATATAATAACTCCGATTACAGACCTCCTTTTAGGAGGATAGTCATTGCCAAAGTTAGTATGTTTTTTGGGAAGATGTAACTGATGGCAAAGTAGCATGAAAGACTTACTTGGAGGTAAGGGTGCAAACCTTGCCGAGATGGCAAATTTTGGAATCCCCTTACTGCTTGGCTTTACATTCTGGCTTTATATGCTAATTGAACTAAGTGTATTAATCAGCGGACCAGAACTCTCATCTTCAGAAAAAGCAATTTGCTATTACTTCTGGATTATTCTGATTAACTAGGGTATTTATGAGAACACACGATTTCTTCAAAACGGTTGGATTATCATGAGGGACTCCAGAACTAATTTATGATGGATTTTAATATACTTAGTGCAGCAGGCAAATTGGTTAAAACACCTAATTCTCTTTTAGTAGGGAGGGCACTTAAGTTTCAGCGCTCTTCGATGCATATTTTTCGATTTAAAACCTACCCATTAGTAAAAATGATAAATCCAGTTTTTTATGGTGAAGAAAAAGGTACATAGTCAATCAAAATTTACAGAACTTTCTGTATACTATCTCTAAGTATCTTGATATAATTTTCTGGTAAGTTGCATATTATTCATTACTTTTTCCTTTTATTTACTAATTTATTTTTTATATCAAGTATAGCCCCTGCTATTATATGGTTATTAAATCTTCCTCCCCGTTCTTCATATGACTTATTTGATATGTAGTGAAGATATGAAGACAAACAGAAAAATATACTATAAAACTCCAGATGTAACACAAAAAGAGGAAAAGTTAAATATATGCGCATCGGAAATCAAATAAGAGTGTTTTATTTCCGGTAATACATTAACTCCGATTACTGACTTCGTTCCAGGGAGGATAGTCATTGTCCAAGTTTGTATATTTTTTTGGAAAAGATGTAACTGATGGCAAAAGTAGCATGAAAGACCTGCTTGGAGGTAAGGGTGCAAACCTTGCCGAGATGGCAAATCTCGGAGTCCCAGTGCCTCCTGGATTTACAATCACAACTGAAGTCTGTGTACTCTATCTGAAAAATAAAAATTATCCTGAAGAAGTATTCCAACAGATAGAAGAGGCTATAGATAAGCTTGAGAGCTTAAACAACAAAAAATTAGGAGATGCAGGCGATCCATTGCTTGTTTCAGTACGATCTGGAGCTAGGGTATCCATGCCGGGGATGATGGATACCGTACTTAACCTTGGGCTCACAGACAGATCTGTGATTGAGCTTGCAAATAAGGTCAATGATGAAAGGTTTGCTTACGATTGCTACCGTCGATTTATCTCCATGTTCGGGGATGTAGTGCTCGGACTTGAATTTGAAAAGTTTGATTCTCTTATTGCGAATAAAAAGAAGGAACTGAGAGTCGAGTCAGATACAGATCTTGATGCAAAATCGTTGAAAGAACTGGCTGAGAGTTTCAAGGAGATAATTAAACTCGAAAAGGGATTTGAATTTCCGCAGGATCCGAAAGTTCAGTTATATATGGCAATTGATGCTGTTTTTGAATCTTGGAATAATCCGCGAGCCATTACTTACAGGAAACTTAATGGAATTGATGATAGCTGGGGAACTGCCGTCAATGTACAGACAATGGTCTATGGGAACAGAGGGGATAATTCTGGCACAGGAGTTGCTTTTACAAGGAACCCATCAACAGGGGAAAAAAGGTTCTTCGGAGAATACTTAATCAATGCACAGGGCGAAGATGTGGTCGCAGGCATTCGGACTCCGGATTTTATTGATACACTTGAAGATAAAATTCCAGAGGCCTACAAACAGCTTGTAGATATCTGTCAGAAGCTCGAAGCTCACTTCAAAGATATGCAGGACATAGAGTTTACCATTCAGGAAGGAAAACTTTATATGCTGCAGACCCGCACTGGGAAACGCACAGCTGCTGCAGCCATGAAAATTGCAACGGATATGGTAGATGAAGGGCTGATAGATAAGGAAACAGCGATCACAAGAGTGAAAGCCGAACAGATCGACCTGCTCCTGCACCCAAGGATTGACCCCAAAGCAAAGTTAGACGTAATTGCGAAGGGCCTTCCAGCATCTCCTGGAGCCGCTGTAGGAAAAGTTGTGTTTACTGCCGAAGCCGCAGAGGCAATGTCCGAGTTAGGAGAGAAAACAATCCTCGTACGAACTGAAACCTCCCCTGAAGATATAGGAGGAATGGCAGCTTCACAGGGTTTTCTTACAGTGCGTGGTGGGATGACTTCTCATGCAGCGGTTGTTGGAAGAGGCATGGGCAAACCTTGTGTTGTGGGCTGTGGAGCGATCTCAATTGACATAAAAAATGGCTTTTTTATGGTAAACGATCACACTATAAGAGAACATGAATATATTACCATTGATGGGAGCTCCGGAAGTGTAATTGTTGGGAAGGTAGAACTAATTGATGCTGAAATTAATAAAGATTTGAAACGGCTCCTCTTATGGGCTGATGAAATCAGGACTCTTGGTATAAGAACAAATGCCGATAATCCGGCAGATGCAAGCCTTGCTCGCGAACTTGGTGCTGAAGGTATAGGCCTTTGTAGAACTGAACACATGTTCTTCGGGGATGACAGAATACCTGTAGTAAGGGAAATGATTCTGGCAGAAGATGATAAATCCAGAAAAAAGGCCCTCAAGAAACTGCTGCCGATGCAGAAGGCGGATTTCCTTGGAATCTTTCGTAGTATGGAAGGTTTACCAGTGACTATTAGGCTGCTTGATCCCCCTCTTCACGAGTTCCTGCCGGACAAGGAGGAACTGGACGCAAAGCTTAGGGAACTTGAAGCCTCTGGAGATTGGGAGAAAATTGGTGATGTGAAGAAAATCATCCAGCGTGTGGTTTCCCTTAAAGAACTAAACCCTATGCTCGGGCATAGAGGTTGCAGGCTTGGAATTACCTATCCCGAAATATATGATATGCAGGTACGCGCAATTATGGAAGCAGCTTGTGAACTTGCAGCCAACGGAATGCAAATTGTTCCCGAAATTATGATCCCATTGGTGAGTCTTGCAAAGGAACTCTCAGTTACCAGGAATGAAGTATGCAAGATGGCAGATAAGGTCATGGGTGAGAAAGGAATAAAGATCGATTATCATGTAGGGACAATGATCGAACTTCCTAGAGCCGTAATTACTGCAGACAAGATAGCAGTGGAAGCTGACTTCTTCTCTTTTGGAACAAACGACCTGACCCAAACAACATTTGGATTCAGTCGAGACGATGTATCCAAATTCGTGCCGATCTATCAGAAAGCAGGTATCATCGAGCACGATCCTTTCGAAGTCCTTGATCAGGAAGGTGTTGGCGAGTTGATGAAAATTGGAATTCAAAAAGGTCGTTCCGTCAAACCCAATCTCCAGATGGGGATATGTGGAGAACATGGTGGCGAGCCAAAATCCATCCACTTCGCCCACAAAATAGGTCTTAATTATGTGAGCTGCTCTCCATACAGAGTTCCGATTGCAAGGCTTGTAGCTGCTCAGTGCACAATAGATTCCCGAAACGCAAAATAAAATTAAAATGACTACTGATTCAAAAAATATGCAGGATATAAAATCCTGCCTCAATTTTTTTTCTGAAAACTTCAAGTGAGCTTAGAAATTCTGAAAAAAATATAATACTCGAGGTATTAATTGTGAATTTCTAAATAAATTCTTTCTATGGACTTATAGTGGATATCACGAAATCATTTCATGTCACTTTTGAGTCTATATATTTTAACAAAACGGTATTCTGAAGCAGAACTGAGGCTGAAGTAATTTTTATTTTTAAAATGCTTGTTTTACAGTAATAGGATGGTCTTTCCGGCTTTGACCTTGAGAAACAATGTATTGATCGCAGTTCTTTCAGAAATTTCTTGGTTTTCCTGAATACATATCAACAGCACGGCAGTCTGTTCATTCAGGAAAAAAATTATTGATAACTGTTGAAGGAGAAGAAATATGGTGAATGTTTCAAAATAAACTTTCTTGCCTTGATTTGCAAATAAAAACGGGAATATTCAGGATGCTACTTTCATCTATTCGAATCCTGGATATGTAAAAGTGGATAAACATCGGGAAAATAAAGCACAACAAAAAGAAGCATAAATGTAACCTGGACAAAAAACTGGTAATAAGTCACACTTTGGATATAAACTCCATAGCTATACATAAACAGGGATCATGGGCTGATCAGAAGATTCAAAAAAATGACTATATCACCTATGATTCTTAGGTGGATTTATCAGAAAAAAAAGAAGTTGTTTGCAGGAACAGAGGGATACTTTGGAGCAAAATCAAAAAGTTATAATACAGCAATGAAAAGAACAATAAAAGAACATCTTCTGGGATGTGAAATATATTCGGGAACAAGAGGATTAGCTCAAAAAGAACGCTAAAGAAACTAGTTTGTTTAACTAGATAGATATCCAAAGCAGGAAAAGTTTTTGTCACTACTGTTAAGAAAATAAATCTAAAGATTCTGTGTACAGCTTTTGTTTATACTCGGTATCAGTTGACGAGATTGAAAATACAAAGACTATTATTTAGGATAGAGAAATCTATCTTTAAATCAAAGATAATTAACCGGAAAAAATCTGGTCAAATACAGAAATAAGCGGAAAAGATTTGGCCAGTATTTCCTCGAAGAAAAAAATTAGAGGGAAATATGAATCTTGTTTGATCTAAAAAGGAAGATTCAATATAATTTATTATCCAATATGAGAGCATAAGTCAATTGAGGTTAGAGGATGGAAAATGAAGGAAAAAGTCATCGAGAGGGAGTTTCAGTCTGGTTAGAAATGTCCCCTTATAAAACGTTCCCTAAACTTGACAAACGGTTAAAAGTTGATGTGGTGATACTAGGAGGTGGCATTGTTGGTATAACCGCTGCAAAAATGTTAAAGGAGACTGGTCATACTGTAGCAGTAATGGAAGAAGATCGGATTGTAAAGGGAGTAACACTTGGGACCACAGCTAAGATAAGTATGGGACCTAATATGATTTACGATAAACTTATTTCAAATTTAGGTAAATCTAAAGCCCAAGATTTTGCTAATGCTAACATTAAGGCAGTTGAAAAGGTAGCTGATATTATCAGAAAGCTGAAGATTGAATGTGAATTTTGCCGTCTTCCTCTTTACATTTATAACGAGTCTGATGAAAAAATTGATGAAATTAAGAGTGAATTTGAAGCTACAAAAAAGTTGGGGCTTCCAGTTTCTTACACTGAAAATGTACCTTTACCCTTTAAAACTGGTCCAGCCATCAAATATGAGGACCAGGCTCAATTCCATCCCGGTAAGTATCTCCTTGCTCTTTCAGAAGATATAACTGGCGAAGGTAGTTATATCTTTGAGAAAACCAGTGCTATTACCGTCAATAATGGAAAAATCAAAGAAATAGTTACAGACCAGGGTTTAATAATGGCCGATAAAGTCATAGTTGCAACACATACACCAGTATATGACCCCGATTTACTTTACAAACATTTGCACTCTGCTAGATCCTACGTGTTAGGATTATACATAAAAGGAAATTTCCCGGATGGGATGTTCATAGATTACGATCCTTTACATACCTACCGAACCACTCCTACAGACAAGGGTAAACTGATCATCGTTGCTGGGGAACATAGTCCAGTCGATGTAGCTGACAAAAGTGTTTACTATGGCCGGCTTGAAACCTACGCGCGCCAACACCTTAATGTTAAGTTTATTGGATATCGATGGTCTAATAAAGATAGCACTACTGAAGATGGTTTGCCCCTTATAGGCATGACATCGCAAGAAGGCATATATGTAGCAGCTGGATTTGGATTTTGGGGCATGACCAATGGCACAACAGCTGCGATGTTAATTACCGATCTCATTAATGGCCAAGAAAATGAATTCGTTGATCTATTCAATCCCAGGAGGTTCACATAACATTAGTGAATTATCAGATTTTTATTTCCATGAATTCCACGGTGAGTGACAATTTCTATTGAATAATCAAGATCCATTAGCTTAATGAGTTTCTCGATACCTTGAATTCATTCAAACATCTGTTTTTGGATTTATCGAAAATCTCTTTAAATACTATGAGTCGTTGACACCTGCACGAAGCATGAAAACGGATTCCAATGTTTTTCATCAGAAATAAGTAATATTTAAAGGCAAAAATTCAACCTTGCTTCAGTATTTGTTTTAGTGGATCTTGGTGCAAATTTTGGGGCGCAAATTGCAAATGTACTTTTATTGGATGTAATGAAAAAGCTCTCGGATTATTTTTTGCTTTGTTAAAAATTAAAATTTATTTGGGAAAATATTTATATAGTATTCACTTAGTTTAACTGAAAAACAACAGAATTAAGCATTCAATGGTGAAACTGTTATTATTTTTTTGAGTTTTTTTGATTGATTAAGGTCAATTGCTATTGTAATTGATGGCAAATTTTGATAATCCCAGAGGATATTAAAAAGTATCGCAAATGAAAAGATTTGATTTTGAATAATTTCTTTATACCAGAGCGCCACAGAAACTTTGATTTTGTGATGAGCTCTAAATTCTAAGAAAACAGAAAACATGAGGTAAATTATGAAAGCAATAGCAATAAACGGAAGTCCTAGAAAGAAATGGAACACAGCAACCCTTTTAGAAAAAGCTCTTGAAGGTGCAGCATCAGAGGGTGCAGAAACAGAAATTATTCATCTTTATGATCTCAATTTCAAAGGATGTATAAGCTGTTTTGCCTGTAAACTAAAAGATGGAAAAAGCTATGGAGAATGCGCAATGAATGATGAACTCACGCCTGTACTGGAAAAGCTGAAAGATGCTGATGCAGTGATACTTGGATCACCCATCTACCTTGGAAATTCTACTGGTGAGATGAGGTCTTTCATGGAGCGCTATATATTTCCATTTCTTGTTTATTCTGAGAATCCACGATCGTTATATCCGAGAAATACCCCTATCGGTTACATATACACAACCGGTGCTAAGGAAGAAAATTTCGATTTATTTGGTCTTCATAAGGTTATTGAATTAAATGAAGGGGTTGCAACGAGAATTTTTGGTTATTCTGAATCATTATATAGTACCGATACCTATCAATTCGATGATTATTCAAAGTATGTTGCAGATCGTTTTGACCCAGAAGAGAAGGCTAAAAGACGGGAAGAAGTGTTCCCTAAGGACTGTGAGAAAGCTTTTGAGATGGGAATCAGGTTCGTAAAGCGACAGAAAGCTGTAGAAGGACATAAATAAAGCAATATGTGAAGGCAAAATACCAGTAAATTTCTCCAATTTGCCTGAATTTGGTAGAAGCTCATTTATGCATTAAGATTTATGCTTCTATCAAGTTCGAGTTTCAACTACTGAAGTTCCACAGCAAAAATGAAATCTCAGAATTTTTGGCTATGTGTCTGTAAATTCAATCATTCCATACTATATAGAAATATACTTGTTTGCTCCGGCTGCGCGCCGAATTAAATGCAAACATGACAATAAAAACTGCAGACATAATAAAAAGGGGGATTTTTTTTTTTTTTTTTTTTTTTTTTTTTTTTTTTTTTTTTTTTTTTTTTTTTTTTTTTTTTTTTTTTTTTTTTTTTTTTTTTTTTTTTTTTTTTTTTTTTTTTTTTTTTTTTTTTTTTTTTTTTTTTTTTTTTTTTTTTTTTTTTTTTTTTTTTTTTTTTTTTTTTTTTTTTTTTATAAATCATCGCTTTTTGGGTAAATTTTTAAGGCTACATGTTATATTTTATAGTTAACTTGCACGGATACATCAGGCTTGCATATAAAAACTTACGATATACTACCCTGTAACACACAGACTTGATGCTGTTTTGCGCTAATTTACTAATGCAACATCAAAAACATATAATTCAAATAATACTATGTAACAGTATAGTAAAAAAAATATCTGAAATAAAAAGAGTAGATAAAACTTATTCGCAGTAAGATCTTATCGTACTCTCACACTGAAAAAAAAGAACGTGATATTGAGGACGATAACGTACAGATAGATGTTGATCATCGAAATAGCTCCAGGAGCTTGCACATGTCAAAGGTACGGAGAATATAGACCTAATAAACGAAGAAAGAACGTTGGATAATCAGGTGCTACAGGTCATAAAGAAAAAAGAATCAAACCGATAAAGAAAGTAAATTTGTACCTCAGGATTCTTTACTCATAATAAAATCATTAAGCACGAAGATCAGATTAAGTGGGTTAAAAAAGATTACAAAAATATCTATATAATATATATCTCTAACACAGAACTTTAGACTATAGTCTAGAATAGAGATATTTATTATATATACTATATTTCATTTTAAGAAAAACTTTGTAGCGTGCATAATTTTGGCATTGTACAGAAAGTCTGTAAATTTTGATTGACTCTATACATTTTTCTTTGCCACAAAAAAACAAAATTTATCTTTTTTACAACGTATAGGTTTTTTTCTTTAAAACTAAGTACATTTCAACGAGTAGCAAGTCTAATCAGCTGGTCTAGGAACAAAAGAAAATAAAAAATATCTGATGATGAAAATACAGAAGAAGAAGAAAGAAAAAGATTTAGTTCTCAGGCTCTCTGTTGAACATTTCGGATGCTTGAGTTTTTACAACTTCCATATATCTGACTAGATTATGTTTTAAAATTTTCATATAATTCATTTAAACTTCGACGCTGTTGAATTTAAAGAATCTCTAATTACTGAACTTGGTTGCTCAAATCTTTAATTATATCTCTAACATCCTGAGATCGTATTTCTTTATGTATATGGTCATCATTTCCAATGAGAATAACCTCTGTAAAAGAGTAAAACACTCCATCGGAAAAAAAAGAAGCTTCAGATAATCTCATGTAAGTTAAATTAGCATTTCAAAAAATCTTTCGTGATCAGTGAGGGATTTCCAAAATTGTCCCACATAATATCTGTATGCTTATCCTCGATGTTTGCATTTTCGTTGTATTGTACCACATGGCGCTTGCTGTAGGGTTAAGCCATAACTCTGCGCCTGCCACACCATCAACTAGACGCCCCTCTAGTTTATACAAATTCAGGTGCTCTGCCCACAGAGCTATCCGGAGCTGATGCGCAAATTCTGCGTTAACCGAATCCAAAATGCCCATCAGTACCTCACTATCATGTGTCCATCCTTTACGGTTACAGTTAGCGGAACCTATGATAGCAAACAGGTTGACGACGATAAACAGTTTCGAATGAACATATGTATGAAAAGCACTCGGATGACTAAGGATAAACACATGCACCTCGCTACCACCAACTGTTTTTAGGGGACAATAAACTGTTGACGGTGGAAACATTTTGAGGCAAATCACTAATATTCCCATAAGGTTTTACAAAAGTAAGATGCAGAATATTTGAAGCGCTGACTCAGCGCTTTATTTGTCTCCATGTCGACTAGATACTTTTCTTCCATATAGATGATCTTCCTTCACTAATTCCTAATCATCCGCGAGTTTGCTCACCGTTCGCGCAAAGCACAGCTATAATATATTTACTGTAAGATATATTATGTACCTACTTTTTTAAGGCTAAAAGAATAAATCTAATTTTGAAATTATCAAGTACGAGTTAGTGAAGTACTGGGTTAAGATACCATTTACTTAGGATATTATCTTATCCAGCTTGTTTGTCTGGACTGCAATTTTGATTTCCTGAGCTATTCTCCTTCCGGTTGAAAGGCTTTCTTGCATCAGGTCTGCATAAGGAGAGCCTGAAATATAAAGGTTTGTCCCTGCCACAATTCTGGCTGAAATTTCAAAAACCTTGATCTCAAGAGAATCCGTAAAAACTGTTTCAAGACAGAAGGCCCCTATCATCCCACCAAAAAGATCCAGAGATTCTTCCACTACCCTTTCTCCAAGGGAAAAAATAAGAGGCAGAAGAGACTCTCTAGCTACTAAGGGCACGTTTCCTGTGACAACATATGTGGGGCGGATGTCTGCTTCTATGAGTTCTCTGGGTGAGCCGAGTCTGAAGATTTCATCGGCATTAGACTCTACTCTGCGGTCCATACTCAGGAGCTCAAGGACACCTTCGCTTAAGGTATATCCCTGATTTCTGATCGGGGAATAAAAGTAATGTAGGTAATAACGGGTCCCTGTGATAAATTCCTGAATTGTGAACTTTTGGGTTCGGTCTACGAGTTCATTGAATTCTTCATAGGTTTTTGCAACGAAAAAACCCTTTCCCCCCTTTGCTCCGTGGTACTTAACCATCACAGGCCCATTAATATCACTAGGATCTTCTATTTTTTCAGGCATATGAATCCCTGCTCCAAGCAACCACTCACGTTCTTTATCTCTGTCTGATTCCCATTCGAGCACAGCCCTATTTCCAAAAGTAGGAACTTCCATATCTGCAAAACTTTTTGTGCCCAGGTAAGCAACAAATGAACCGTGTGGAACTATAATACTGTTCTTCTTTCTAAGTTTTTCAGCTTTGGTCATTATATCTTCATAGCTCTCAACAATGAGGTACTCGTCGGGTTTTGCCTTTGGAAATGCTTCATAAAATTTTGGAGGTTTGCCAACGCAGATTCCCAGAGTTCTGAATCCTTCTTTTCGCGCTCCGTCAAAGATTTGAAGGCTTGAGTGAGAACAGACTGTTGCAATAGTAATGTTTTTTAAGTCATATTTTTTCAGAAATTCAAAAATCTGCGGTTTTGTGATCATGATTGTTACCAGCGAAAAATTTAGACTAGAATGTACAATGTTATATTTAAGATTAAGGTTGAAATTTACATTAATATATAACAGTGCGCATATATTAACCCATAATAAATCAAAGTTGTGGTTGCACACCCAGTTGCAAACAACAGGGCGTTTTCGTGGTACTTCTCTGGATCGAAAGGATTTATTCCAAATTAAATATTTTAATTTGCTTGATGCTCCTTTTTCTTCCTGGTTTCCTGATTGTCAAGATAGTTTTTAATGACTCAGAAGTAGTGCCATCATAAACAGGTCCAATGTAACTCCCTCACTCCCCAGTTTCTGTCTTTCCTGAAAGATTCGCTCATGCCGTAGGGATTCATGATGCTCTATCTCTTCACCCTGCAGTCCGGTTCCTTTTTGGATGTATTTATATAGTATTCTTTATGATTGTAAGAGAAGTCATTAAATAAGAAAAAGCCAAGTAATCGGAGATTGGTATGAGGGTCGCTTTAAAGCTTGCATACATAGGCACCGAATTTCACGGCTCCCAGATCCAGCCTAATGTCGTGACAGTGGAAGGAGAGCTCTTCAAAGCGTTTCGTAATCTAAAGATAATAGAAAGCCCCAAATCTGCTAATTATACCTGCGCAGGTAGGACAGATGCAGGAGTTAATGCCTTCGAACAGATCATAGCTTTTGATACTGACAAAACAAATCTAGCAATTCCTAGGGTCATAAACTCCGAACTTCCCCCAACTATCTGGGCCTGGGCTCATGCGGAGGTACCTAGCCACTTTGACGCTAGAAGAGACGCGATTTCAAGACACTATCGCTATATAATTAGCGGGGAAGGATACAATATTTCAAGGATCCGTGAGGCTTCAAAACTGCTGATCGGAAGACATGATTTTGAGAACTTTTCAAGAATCAGTGGAGAAAAGAGTACAATTCGCACCTTGTTAAGGATTGATGCCCGCGTAGATGGGGATGTTACAAAAATCGATATTATTGGAAATAGTTTCCTTTGGAATATGGTCAGGAAAATAGTAACTGCACTTTCAATGATCGGAAAAGGTTTACATGATAATGACTGGCTGCTCCAGATGCTAAATCCTGATATCTATGAAGAAGGAATTGAACCCGCTCCTGCCTGTGGTCTAACCCTGATGAAAATAAATTATGAAAAAAAAATAGATTGGATCGAAGATAATTATTCTATCAGGAGAGCTGGTTTGCAAAACAAGAAACTTATTCTCAGACATAGAGTTATGTCTGAGGTGCTGGATGAACTGATTTCCCATGAATAAGAAATGTCCTTAAAGAACATTTTTCATATATATATCTAATATTTCATCTATTTTTGAAAAATGGTTACTCTCCGAGTAAGGCTTTTGTGTACTCTCTGAAAATAAATTTCAAGGACCTTAAGTCCGACCTGTTCTCCGTATTCAGATGCATCCTTGTCAGAGACTACTACTGCAATACCTCCTGGCTTCAGGACACGTTGAATATCCTCAAGAGCACAGGAATAAAGATCCTCTAAGGATTCGGCAAGGATTGCAGCAGACCTTCCATATGGTGGATCAGTCGCGATTGCGCTTATTGTTCCTTCTTTAAACGGCATCATACGGGCATCTCCTTTCACCAAGGTATAGTCCAGCTCAAAGGCACTAAGGTTCATGCAGGCACCCCTAACAATTTTTTCTTGTGCATCGATTCCTATAACTCGTGCTCCCAAAAGTCCGGCCTCAATAAGTATGCCAGCAGTACCACAAAAAGGGTCCAGAAAGAACTCCCCAGGTTTTATTTTGGAAAGATTTGTAATAGCACGTGCTACTCTGGGCACAAGGACTCCAGGATGGAAAAAAGGTTTATTTTGGGGATTTCTGGCTTCATATGTATTTCTGTTGATGGAAGATAGAAGCGTCCCTAAAACAGCCTTTTCGCTTAGGATCAGCCGAAATTCCACATCAGGATTTTTCAGGTTCGCCTGAAAGCCCTTTCTATTGATAAATCCTCCGACTTTTGGTTCCAGAAGATTGCTGGGAAAGTTCACATGATGTTTAACACTTTTTGTCCTAACTACAAAACTTTGACCTTCCTTTATAAAGTACGAGGACTCAAAGGAGTTTGTAAGTATTAGAACTGCATCTAAGGTGTTTTCAGTGATCCCTATAACTTTCAGGATATGATGGGTCATTGCAAGCCTTTCAGTTATCGGACCTTTAAGAATTTTTTCCACATCCTCTTCTTTACCTGTTATATCCACCACCAGACACTGGTCAACCCTGGTATGTAGCTGGAACTCAAGCTCCTCTATTTTTAGGCAAGCAAGAACTTCAGCAGCTGGCAATTCTTCATGTTCTCCAGAGAGTTCAAAAGCGTATAACATTTGTAATCCGGAATATACTGATTTTTATAACTTAAAATTATATTAAAATCATATGATTCATTGATAAATTTAATAAAATTAAATAAAATTTAATTCAATTGCCAAACTTGAAAGAAATTACTAAAAAATTATTTAATAAGTAAACTCAGGGCCTTCCTCAATTATTTGGATTATTTAATTTTCAAAATGCACTTAGTTCCATTTTTCCTGCATTTTTGTTTGCACCTTAGTGAGATTAGTTAGAGAGAATTTGCTTCAGTGAATGAACAACGCAAATATTCGTTACATTGAAAACTTAATCATAAAAGCTTAATCATTCAGTGAAGAACGACCAAAATCAGTATATTTGAAAAAAAATTGTATGAATAAGTTATACTTAAAAGCAATTTTTCAAGTTTTTTCCCTCAAAACATTTTATCCAGAGCTTCTCTGCCAGTCATCCCTGGCTCGATTCCAAGTTCTCTGGCCATTTCAGTTACTTCCACAACCTGGGCTTTGAGCATATCTTCAAGGCTCTTCACACCTTTTACCTTCACTGCTGTATCCCCTAACTCCTCAGCAGCATTTACATTTAGGTATCCGCACATTAGGAACCCTTTATCAGCCCTTATAACCAGTAGAGTATATTTTTGCATCTCAAAGTTGAGGCCAAGAGCGCAACCATTTTCAAGTTGAATTTGTTCGATGAGCATATTTTTTAGAATAAGCTTCAAACCAAATTAACTTTTTGGACTCAGCAGCATTTCGAATTTTTTGCAGTTTAGATTCTCAGCCTTACTCGTTTCTTCAGACCTCCTTTTGAAATCCTGATTTTCATAATGATCTCAGGCATTTTTGTGATTTTGTATGTCAAATACATTTTTTTCATGATTTTTGGAGACTGCAAAGCCTGAAATCTATTAAGTTTTCAAGTAAATTCTCTTGGGTACATTCCAATGGATACATGAACCTCTTGCTTTCTGTTATATTTATATTTTAGCTACTAAACTTCTTATACCTAAATTATTTTTATCTCTTTTGCTTTTGCTATAGTATAAACTATAACTTTAGACTTTGGTATTGCAGTCCGATAATATAATAAATATAGAATATAGGTCTTAATCTCCTCTGTTATTGGAAAAAAATAGTCACTAATTCCAACATTCTGTGATCTAAATAAATTTAAAGCATCGAAAATAACAAAAATTCTTAATTTTTATAACTTAAGAATTTAAACGCTCACACTGCATTAATAAATGAAAAACATGGCCTAAAGAATTATAAATAGAAGAACATAACTACTCAAGGATATTCAACTAGGAACAAGAATAGATTACAAAAGTTGTCTTCAAATATTCTACTTTTTTTCTAAGTCTTAATATACCGAGAAGTATCAAGGAATAATGTATCGAGAGCTTATAACTAAATATTTTCATTCCTTATATACGTAACTTAGATATGATCAGCTTGAAACACCATCAAGTTATGGATTTCTAACCCAATATATATTGTGTAAGTGTTATAGTCATTATAAAACACAGAATTTAGGACAATATTTTCCATGAAAGCATATACGTGTAGTTATATTCCATGTATTTTTTCCGAGGTGTTATATTCTAGCGTGATAACAATGCTCTGCAGATCAGGGGGATTCGAAAACGAGCACTGATTATGATACCTTGAGGGCAAGTAAAGACGAGCTTGAGTCAAAGACTTCTATATCAGACATAATGCATTCCGCTCTGCACAAGTATTTCGGCTACACTTCTTTTCGCCCTTTGCAGGAGGAAATTATCAGAGATGTTCTGGAAAAGAAAGATGTTTTTGTGATAATGCCTACAGGAGGAGGCAAATCGATCTGCTACCAGCTGCCTGCCCTTCTGATGGAAGGAGTTGCAGTCGTTGTTTCTCCCCTGATTTCCTTAATGAAAGACCAGGTGGATGGACTTGATACAAATGGAATTAATGCAGCTCTGTTGAATAGCACCCAGAGTGCTAGAGAATCCAGGGATGTAAGAGAAGCTTTTCTTAAAAACAGGTTAAAATACTTTATATTGCACCACGAAAGGCTCATGATGCCCGGAACTTTTGCTTTTCTAAAAAAAGGAAAAGTAAGCCTCTTTGCAATCGATGAGGCACATTGTATTTCTGAGTGGGGACATG
Organism: uncultured Methanosarcinaceae archaeon; assembly: GCA_963848985.1. Lineage (GTDB taxonomy): Archaea > Halobacteriota > Methanosarcinia > Methanosarcinales > Methanosarcinaceae > Methanosarcina. The sequence continues at coordinate 58,486 of CAWKGG010000109.1, read as the reverse complement.
ATTTTCGGCCTGAGTACAGGAACCTTAAACTTTTAAGGGATCCTGAGACAGGTTTTCCTGATATACCAATTATCGCACTTACGGCTACAGCAACTGAAAGGGTTCGAAAGGATATCGTATCACAGCTAACACATGTCGATATCTCCTGAAAAGGGTCCATATTTGGCCAGTTTTAATCGGAAAAACCTCTACTACGAGGTAAGGCCAAAGAAAGAAACCTCTTCCGAGATTATCGATTACTTGCATAGGCATAGAAATGAAGCTGGCATAATTTATTGCCAAAGCAGAAACAATGTCGAAGCCCTTACAAAAAAGTTGAATCTTGCAGGTTTTCGAGCTCTTCCCTACCATGCAGGCCTTTCGGATACCGAACGGACCGAAAATCAGGAGTTGTTCATAAAGGACGATGTGGAGATAATAGTTGCAACAATTGCTTTTGGGATGGGAATAGATAAGTCCAATGTGCGTTTCGTAATACATTATGATCTCCCAAGAAATCTTGAAAGTTACTACCAGGAAACCGGAAGAGGTGGAAGGGATGGGGAACTTTGTGAGTGTATCCTCTTTTTCAGTAGGGGGGACCGCTTCAAGTTTGATTACTTTATTTCTCAGAAGACAAATGAGCATGAAAAGGATCTCTCTCTTGTGCAATTAAGGGAGATGGTAGCTTATTGCGAGGGGAATAAATGTAGGCGTCAGAAACTAATGAATTACTTTGGTGAGAAACTCCCTAAATTCTGCGGAAATTGTGATTCATGTCTCAGGCCAAAAGGTACCTTCGAAGGAACTGAAACCGCCATGAAACTAATGACCTGTGTTCAGGAACTGAATCAGCGCTTTGGCACTAACTATGTTATTGACGTTCTTATAGGTTCAAAAAATAAAAAGATCAGGCAAAATCATCATGAGAAGTTGAAAAGTCATGGCAATGGCCGGGAATTCACAAAAGAACAATGGAGATCATTAGTTTCCGAAATGACAGATACAGGTCTTCTCGAAGTGAGTGGAGTACAATATCCTGTTTTGAAATTGAATGCCATGAGCAGAAAAATTCTGACAGGCTTGGAGCGAATAGAACTTATCTGCCCGGAAGGCTTTGCGACAAATGCTGAAGGAAGCCTAATGTTTTCAATACTTGGCAAAAAGAGTGATAAAGCCAAAAATGGTATCAAGTTATCAACAGAAGGACTTCCAACAGGAGAGTTTTCAACAGAAAAGTATTCAAAAGAAGAGTTCTCAACAGAAGAATATTTGACAGAAAAAATTTCAGTAGCAGCTGATGTCCTGCATGCATCAAAAGTTAATACGGTCCTAAAATCCGGAAAAGGGCATGATGCAATCCTTTTTGAGCGGTTAAAAGCCCTAAGAAAGAAAATCGCTCTAAAGAAAAATCTTCCACCTTATATCATTTTTTCTGATACAACCCTTAAGGAAATGGCTATAAGATTTCCGCACAGCTCTGAAGAATTCCATTCCATTACAGGGGTTGGAGACCATAAACTGCGAAAATATGGGGATATTTTTCTCAAGGAAATTGAACACTACTGTAGGGACTATAGTTTGGTATCTTCAGAAGAGGCAGAAAATTCAGAAGCTGCAGATATAAAATCTAAAAATGGGAGAGTAATCACAAAAAGCTTAGTTCAAAATGATGAAAACCCGGAACTGGGAGATGAAATCGAGGTATTTGGAATTAAAGTACCTATTCATGAACCTGATAAAATGAAAAACTCAGAGGTTTGCAGATTACCAGCAAAAAAAGCAAAATATTTGGATATGAGCTTTATTGGGGAGAAATCTTATAAGACGGAACATTTTGAAACAGATACTCTTGAAACATACTCTTTACAAAGGACTTATTCTCTTTTTACTCATGGGCTTGATATCGATCGAATTGCTGAAGTTCAGGGCATGAGTATCGAAGCTGTTTTCAGGCAATTTGAACAGCTTATCCTTACAGGAAAGGTCAGGGACATGGGGGACTTTTGCCTCCCGAAAGGCAAAGGAAGATTAAAGATGTACTTGAAATGTTAGAAACTGAACTAGATTCGCTTATTCGAGCTAGTATAGGTGAAAAATGTCCGGAAGAAGATTTTAAATTTGTCAGAGCTCTTCTTTTGTCCAAAATCTGCTTTTCTCAATCTTAAGATCGTGAATAGAGTTCCTTTATCTAGATTATTATAAATTTCTTTTATTCTCACTTTTCGCAGATATACATAATAATGACATCCATTTTCTCAGACAGTAGCTTAAAAATTAATCTAACTTTCAATGAATAGTACTTGAGCAAATAAGCAAATAAATTCTACATCTTTGTGCATTTGTGGAATATCTATTTAATTCTGATTTCAATTTATGGAAATATTGATTCAAAGTTTTTCCCATTTTTTGATTTCCAGAATTTCAGACAGAGTGCCTCCTCTCCGAATCTCATCAAAAAGTCTCTTTTCAATTTTGTTGACTTCTTTTGCTCTTCTTGCCAGTTCGTAAGCTCTCTCCTTGGGAATCACTACAACTCCACTCTCATCGCCAACTATGAAGTCTCCTGGTTTTACGGTCTGACCACCGCAGGTAATTTCGGCGTTGATTTCTCCAAAGCCTTTTGGATCTCCAGCATTAGGTACTGTATTGCTTGTGTAAATCGGGAGCTTCAGATTCTCTATTTCATCAATATCTCTCACAGCACCGTCTATTACCACACCTGAGATCCCTTTATTCATGCTGCTCAGGGTTGCAAGTCCTCCCCAGCAGGCGATATCTTTACTCTCGTTGTAGATAACTATTACATCCCCTTTTTTGGCAATATCGATTGCTTCCACAGTTTTCGCCCAGTCTCCAGAAAAAACCTGAACAGTAACTGCAGTTCCTACAATCTTCCCTCTCACCACGGGATGAATGTTTTTCATTGCCCCTTTTCTATGCATAGCATCCGAAATATTTGAGGTTGATACTTCTCGAAGAATTTTCCTGATTTCCTGATCTACTGTTCTTGTATCCCGAATATCCACAGCCTCAGGGGAATCCACGCTCTGCCGAATTTTTCTGGCAGCTTCTGTCACGTTTTCAGAATGCGTGATATTTCCTCCAACAATTACAATTCTGGCTCCTGTCTTGACTGCCTGGGCAGCATTTTCTGCATCGAGCCCTCCAGCAACTGCAAGCGGTAAGTTAACTTTTTCTGAAATTTTCTTGAGGATCGACACAGGATTTTTTCCTATCATCTGTTGGTCTATACCTATGTGCACGTTCACATAGTCTATTCCCATAGCTTCAAGTTCCAATGCCCTTTTCACTGGGTCAAGGGTCGAAATAAGGTCTGCCATCAATCTGACCCCGTATTTGTGGGCTGAACGTAGTGCATCGAGTATTGTAGAGTCGTCTGCACTTCCTAGTACAATAACTACATCTGCCCCTGCTTTTGCTGCCATCTCGACTTCAATTGCACCTGTATCTATGGTCTTCATATCTGCCAGGATCGTCCGGTCAGGAAAAGCTTTTCTCATTTTGCGGATTGCATCCATACCCTCGCTTTTTATAAGTGGAGTTCCTATTTCGATCCAATCCACACCACCTAAGATCGCATCTCTTGCAATCTCTATCGAGCGGTTCAATTCCAGGAGATCAAGTGCAACTTGAATTATGGGAACGATAATATCACCTTAATGGGGAAACCGGAAAAAACTGAAATATTGCAGTATTTTTGAATCGGCTGCCGTTTATATTTTTATTTTTGGTTTTTTAATTTTGAGTTTCTTCTCTTGGATTTATTATGGTTATTATATCCTTTTTGATTATATTATTACCCCATTTATGTATGTGAAATCTCCATATCTTCGTAAAATTGTATAAAAAAAGTAAATTTCAAATTTTGCTGAATATTTAAGAATTTAACTAAGTTTGGAAAAATTGATACTGAAACACGTTAGGTTTCATTACTGTGCTACAAATTGTTGCATATTTTTCTGTTTGGAAATTTTCTCTCGAGTTTCAGGATGTACTGAATTTTTAGATTTTGTATTATTTTTTATTTTTTTGATTGAATGCTTTCAATTATTAGTGAAATGAATGGTAACTTTTTAAGATCACAAGAGATATAGAAAAATCTCGTGTGCCGATTTTGCTTAGGATAACAAATACTCAACAATTTATGAGAACGGTAAATAACATCTCGGAAGAATTTCATTACATAAAATATGCAGAAATTTAACTTTGAATTTTCAGTAAATTCGCTACATGCTTTAAAATCTCATAATTTTACATGATATGTTTTTTTATTCAGAAAACTTTTTTTAGTATTGATCTCTTACATTTTGAGTTATAGCTAAAGAAAAATTATTACTATAGCTTCTATAGATATGATTTACGCACTAATATAATATCAATCGAATTAAATCTTCAACTATTTAACTAATTTATTTGACCATAACTTTTATTCTACCTGATTATATGCTTCAAATGCGTAGGTTCTAATATATTAATTTTCGATTCAAGAGAATTTCAATAAACTCTTATGCATTTGATATTGGTTAGTTTAAATCTTTTAGTAATAATTTTTACTAATAAAAACTCTTACTGATTTTGCTCTTTAAGATGGATACAGGCGTCTTCAGTTAGTTGGAGACGTACTTGCTGAAATTAATTCCTTAATTTATCGAAACCTTTCTTACCATTTTTGAGTCTATATATTTTTACAAAATAGTTTCAAGAGGCAGACCTGAAGCTGAAGTAATCATTATGTTTAAAATGCTTATTTTACAGCAATGACATATTCTTTTCGACTTTGAACTTGTGAGACAGAGTATTGATATAATTTCTTTCGGAAAATTTCTTGGTTTTTCTGAGTACATACCAGACAGTACCCCAGTCTGATCATTCAGAAAAAAAATATTGATAAATGCAAAGAAAAAGAAATATGGTACATTTGCAAAGGCAACTTAATTGCGTAGTTTGAAAATAAAAAAGGAAATTATTTTGGATGCTATTTTTATCCATTCATATCCTGGACATTCAAAAGCGGATAAATCTCGAGAAAATGAAGCAAAAATAAGGAGGAGCAGAGATGAAACATGGACAAAAAAGGATGGTAATACTACATGATTCTTTACACCCTTTGTCTTCACTGCAATGAACCGGATTGTATTGACTTTCCGGATGCACAGGTTTCAACGTAAAAACTATGTATTCATGAGAGCTGTATCTATTGATAGTCATAAAGAGAATTCATTTCGGTTTTTCAGAAAGGGCAGGATACTTTTTTTAATAGTATGAGGAGCTCTTCATCTAATTTTGTAGAATGAAGTGTTTTCATTTTTGAAAGCTGGTAAACTGATAAATGCTGAGCTCCTTGAAGGTCAGATCCTTGCAGTTGAGCTCCTTGTAGTTTAGCCCCTTGCGGTTTAGCCTCTTGCAGTTTAGCCTCTACAAGATCCACTCCCTGGAGGTTAGCTCCTCAAAGGGTTTTTTTCCCTGAAATATCCATATAAAAATATTGGCTTTTAACTAAAATAAGCATTACTATGCTAGGGAAATTTCTCCTAATCCCCAGTTTTTAGTTTTTAAAATCGCATTGATTCATTTCTAATCAAGAATATCAAAATTTCGCGAAACCACAGCATATGTTTTAATAAAAAATATTTATTTTTTCCAATTTTTGGGTAAAAATGTGATTAATTTTTGGTTGAAGTGAAAATACATATATTTTATATTAAATATATGCATCCTTGCTTTTGGATATTTCTGTCCTACATTATTAGGACTTATGCACTGCTGACGCAAAATCAAAAGGTTATAATGCAACAATGAAAAAAGCGATAAAAGAATATTTTCTGGAAATAAGGGATATATATAGAAACAAGAGTATTAGCACAAAAAGAGTTACAGGAAGATGAGTTTATGCAGTAACTAAAAATATATTCAAAGCAGGGAAGGTTCTTGTCACTGTTGTTCATGGAGTTAATATGAAGATGTTATTTACAAATTTTTATTATAATCTCTATAAGTTGAAGAAATTGAAAATAAAAGAAGCATTTTGAGGGTAGAGGAAGCTATCTTCAAAATAAAAGAATAATGAATCAGAAAAGAAAAAATCGGGTCAAATACAAAAATTAGCGAGAAAGATTTGGACAGGATTCCCTCAAAGAAAAAATTGGAGATAAATCGGAATCCTCAGTATTATTTGAACTACTCGATATCAAATTATATGGATTTGAGACTCCTCTTTTCTTATAAAATAAATTAATAATACTATCAACATCATAATGTGGTCTCTGTTCACAATTATAAATAAATCATTTGCGGGATGGCAGAGAGGCTATGCAATGAAAGAATATCCATTTTACATTATTCCATTTCATTTTAGGGCTTGAAATTTTTTTATGGATATATAAAAATATGTGAGGCGATATTTGCTCTAAAAAGAAGGTTCAAATATAAGTATGCTTCAATAGCAAATCCTAAAATCACTAAGGTGAATTATGTGTTACCAATTAGCATATGATTTCATCACTTATATGACTCTGCTCACGGTAGGGACTTAAATCACTGAGTATGGCGATCGAATTCATGGAGATGAAGGTATAGTCTAGATAATTAGATACAAAATTACTGAGAAAATTCACTTCTTGTAAAAGTACACAAAATGCCAGCCTTTTCTCAATATGGCAATAACCAAAAACTAATGCCACTTTCATTGATATACATTGAACAAATCGACAAATAGATGCTAAAATTGTGTATTTTAAAGAATAGATCTGTAAAATAAATGGCTCAAAATTATAAATGAATGTAGAGAATGAATGTTTAGATGGCGGAAAAACTGCTCAATGGACTGCATACCCATTTCACTTCGTTTCTATTCCGTGTCTAAGCTTTGAGGTAATTTCATGGATATAAGAATTCAAAAGACGTTTGAGGCTCTTTTTGCCCTTGAAGATGTTCGAGAGATCTTTAGACAATCACTTCCCAATGTCACTAGTCCGGAAGAAGAACACTCTATTGAGGAAGGTGTAAACAAAGTAAGAAAAATTTTGGATGATATCGAAAACTGTACTGGAACTCCGCAAGTTAGGAAGATAGCTGATAATATTAACATTCGATCTAGAGAAGAAAACTACATCAACATACAGCCAATTCAAGCAGCTGGAAGGCTTACCCCAGAAGCACGAAAAGCACTCATAGCATATGGCGATGGGTATTCAGTCTGTGATGCCTGCAGCAAGCCCTTTAGGCTAGACAAAATCAGAAGTCCTCCGATTGGCCCATTCCATGAACAACTCGCTGGTTTCCTTAACATGGATGTTGCGCGTGTAGTTCCTGGAGCAAGGCGCGGTTTTCAGGCAGTGGCATCGACGATTGTCAATAAAAATGATTCTGTCATAGTTTCAGCTTTAGCTCACTACACAGAATTTTTGGCAGTAGAAGCGGCCGGAGGGATAGTTAAGGAAATACCTGTAAACGAGCATAATATTGTAACTGCAGATCTTACTGCTGAGAAAATTGAGGCAGTTAAACGGGAAACAGGCAAACTGCCTGTACTGGTGATAATTGATCACTTTGATTATCAGTATGCCAATGAACATGATGTAAAAGACATAGCAAAAGTTGCACATCAGTACGATATTCCTTTCCTATATAATGGTGCGTATACTGTTGGGATCATGCCAGTGGATGGAAAGGATATAGGTGCAGATTTTGTCGTAGGCTCTGGCCACAAAAGCATGGCATCACCTGCACCGTCAGGAGTGCTGGCAACAACCAATGAATGGGCTCCTAAAATATTCCGCACTACGCAGATGGTTGGTGATGTCACAAAACGTAAGTTTGGAGTCAAAGAAGTCGAGATGCTTGGATGCACACTAATGGGTTCGACATTGATAGGTATGATGGCTTCTTTTCCTACTGTAAGGGAGAGAGTACATAATTGGGAAGAAGAAGTAAAGAAGTCTAACTATCTGATCGATGGTTTGCTTGCCATAGAAGGAAGTAGGGTTTTATCGGAGTACCCACGCAAGCATACCTTGTCAAAAATAGACACAAGTGGTAACTTCGATATCGTAGCACATGGCCATAAACGCAAAGGTTTCTTCCTTTCAGACGAACTCTCAAGCAAGGGCATCGTCGGAGAATTTGCTGGAGCTACACGCATGTGGAAATTGAACACATATGGCCTTTCCTGGGAGAAAGTTCACTATATGGTAGATACTTTCCAGGAAGTTGCTGAGAAATACAAAATTCAGGTACATAGGACAGATCATTTGGATGGCAAGAAATAATTAGAGAATTTCGATAAACATGCATACATTTGAACATTGGAGAGTTTCAATCTCTTAAAATTAATTTTTCCTCATGAAAAATTTTACTAATTTTGCTCTTAAAGAAAAATACAAACTCCTTCAGTCAGTTGTAGACAAACTTACTAAATTGATTCTTTAATTAATTAGGAACCTTATCATGTCTTTTTTGAGTTCATTTATTTATATAAAATAGTTTAATGAGGCAGATCTAAAGCTGAAGTAATTGTTATTTTTGAAATGCTTATTTTGCAGTAATTTGATGATCTTTGACTTTTAACTTGAGAAGCAAAGCATTGATCGAATTGTTTGAAGAAATTTCTTGGTTTTCCTTAATACATAACGTACATTACTGGTCAAAAAAGAACTGGGAGTTATCTTTTGGATATAAACTCATATCACAATAGACAGGAATTATAAGCTGATCCGTAGTTAGGTTTCAAAAATGTCTGAATTTTATAAAATACCTTAACGATGAAATTGAAACTTTGGATAAAGAAATTTTCAATTATTCTTTGGAAAGCATAAAAGTGAGATCGAAATTTTAATGTATTTCTTAGGATTGGGAAAATTGATTCATTAACTCTAATTGCTGCAACAAGCAATTTCAAGGATTTTTATCAAGTGGATAAACTTGCTTCATGGCGTTAGTAGTTCAGAATGTGTACAAGTCTGCTGATAAATTCTCAACTGGAGAATTACAAAAAGAGGATCAAGGTAAAAATGTAGATTCTAACGCAAATTGCTAGGCAGCAGCAAAAAAAATAGCAAATTAAAAACTTTTTTAACCGGAAAAAGAAATCAATTGGATACGCAAAGACAATAATGCTCTAGCAAGGGAAATTGCTCAAATTATATGGCATCTGACTACAAATGACAAAATGTACAAAGATGAAAATGGGCATTATAAGAGATAAATTAAAAAATGGAAAATCGATGAAACTGAGATATTCTCGGTTGAGACACGTATAAAAATAATTATTAGAAATCACAATTATAGGAAAAGATGACTAGAAGATTATGTGAGGACTATATCCTTATGCACTTTCATGTCACTTTGGTTACAAAAAATCAGGCTAAAAAGTTGATTTAAAAAAACTTAAAGGATATCTAGAACAATGGGCTTTATAATCAATATTTTCTGCACTTCCCCTTTAAGTATATTACAGAAACCCCAGGTAGTGCAAGTTTTGTTTGAATCAGTTCAGAAAGCACGGGATTAAGGATCTGTTCTTTTATTTTAGATCCAATTTCTTTTTCAGTCTCTATTTTCTCCAACCTTTTTCCTTCATCGATATTAAAGACTGAAACGTCGGGAGTTATTGTCTCCACCAATTTTCTTATATCAGGAGCTTCCTGACCCCCAGTCATTGCTGCAACATCATTCTGAAGTACGAGTACAAGCATATCGCATCCGAAAGTTACAGCATTTAGGAGTCCCAGGATGCCTGAGTGTGCCAGTGCAAAATCTCCGATTACTGCAATGCCTTTTTTATCAAATCCACAGGCAACAGAGATTGCAGAGCCCAGGGCAAAGCTAACATCAACTGCTGCAAGTGGCTCAGGTGCGCTCCGGACAGAACACCCCATATCTCCCGCAATCCACACATTAATCGTGCTGAGGAACTGATATAGAGGCAGATAAGGGCAGTTCTCACAGATAGTTACCCTTCCTTCAGTAGATAATTTGGAAAAAACAGTATATGTAGACTTTGAAATTTCCTCCTCATCTATATGTTCAAGGGCGAATTCTATATATTCAGGCATAATTTGTCCATATGGAAGGTGCCCAGTTTTTTTACCACGTACTCTACCTGCGATCCGAATCTGTTCTTCTATGAAGGGCTCGGACTCTTCGGCTATAAGCAATATTTGATTATTTTTCAGAAATGTCCCAATTTTTCTAATGGGAAGTGGATTTACAAGGTTAAGTGATAGATGAGAAATTTCACAGTCAATGTCTCGTTTTTTCAGTATTTTTTCCACTATTGAAGACGTAAAACCCGAGGAAATGATTCCTATCCTTCTAGATCCTAAACTGTATTTTGTTTTTTTTTCTGGCATCAATATTGTTCTATTCAAGTCAGTATTCTCAGCTTCGGTTTCCATTAAAGGGTAAACTGTGGAGTGAAATAGCTGGTGTTTTACAACCATCCGGCTTTTCCATATAGAGCGATCGAATTCAGGAGGAATGGATGAAGATCTGGGGAGGCGCTTTATTTTTCCTTCGTTTTTTCCAAAGCTTTGCGTGACCCTAAGGATAATCGGAGTCCTCGTCTCTTCCGAAAGCTCATAGGCTCTTCTTAAAGCCCTGTATGCAGTATCTGGATCAGCTGGGTCAAATACTACTATCTCGGCTATCCGGCCGTACCAGCGGGAGTCCTGTTCGTTCTGTGAGCCTTTAGCCCCAGGGTCATCTCCTACAATTATAACAAGGCCAGCTCCTATGGTATGCGTAACGGAGGTTATAAGGGGATCCGAAAGAATGTTCATTCCAACATGCTTTACAATAACAAGGCTCCTTTTCCCAGAAATTGATGCTCCCAGAGCAATTTCAAAGGCAACTTTTTCATTTGTGAGCCATCTGGCACTATAAGCTGAACTGCGCATTTTATCGGAATGACATGCTCTTAAAATCACGGTTCTTGATTCTACCCCTCCCTCTCCAATGGTTTTATCTAAAAAAAGCTTCATAAGGGAGTTGATAGGATACCCTGGGACACCTGTTATAAGGCTGACATTACTGTCAAGCGCTGCAAGGTAAAGGGCTTTGAATCCGTTGCATTCTTCTGCTTTTTCTGTCAAACTTATTCCTCGTTGTTGGAATATAATATATTTTGGATTTAAATTCTGTATGAGATCCCTATTTTACGGTTTCTATTTAAGATCGTCTCTAAGAGTTACTAAAAAAATGGACTTAAGAATCTCTACATTTTCTTTAAATTTCTATCTAGCACTTTTTTTTTTATTCTTGATCAATAACTAACAGACAAGATCATCTATTGGTTCTTCTCCAATTGAATGCCATTTTTAATTTTTTGCATTCTCATAGGTTTGATTTCAGTACCTGGAATTATAGATTCTTCAGGTTTCCCGAACCAGGGCAAAGAGGCAAGTGCACCTATTACCCCATTGCCTTCAAGCAGGATTTCCACGCCGTTTTCTTCGACACAGTGCAAAGCATCAGCTTTCGAGACCCGTTCAATCCGACAGCGATTGCTGAATCCATATAATTCTCTTGCATAGAAATCAGAAAGAACAACCATTCCTGTCTGGCTAGAGGCACTATATTTCTGAAGGGCTTTTTTGAAGGATTCTATTAGCACTAGTTTTGTTTTCTGGTCCACACAACCAAATTCAAGCACTGTAGACATACAGTTCTGAGTTCTTTCCGGGACAGGGAAGAGCTGCACAAGAGAATGGGAGAGATAAACAGCTTTCTGGCAATCCAGTTCTTTTGCTATATTATGAGTCAGGGTCCAGGTAGCACCTACATCCTTGGAGTCTGTGTCATCTACACCTATGAGGACGCGATCTCTGCGTGGTACCACAATAGTTCCTCTGGCACATTTCTCTCCACCGGATTCTGAAATCTTGTAACTGAGAACTCCATCCGCAAATGCTCTGCAACGGGTTGCACCCACACCTCCGCCTCCTAACCCAATATAGGTGATCTCTACTTCATTCCCCCTTACTACAATGGATTCGATGCCTGCAGCCCCGACTGATGATTTGAGTTCAAGTTTTGAGGCTCCTATTTTTATGAAATAGCGGATCATATTCCCAGTTGAACTGGCTTTCAGAACAAGAGGAGCTTTTGAGTAATGGTAGAGAGACCAAGCTGCTCCGCTGAAGCAGTTGGTGTGCTCAATTATTTCAGCATATTCATTTTTTGCATCACAGACTGCATAAATGCCCTTGTAAGTTACAGTATAAGGGTCAATAAGGCTTATTTCTTGAATATGTCCATCTTCAAGTGAACAGGCTTTTATATGTTTTGTAATTCAGAAAACCTCCTTTTTAAGGGGGATAGAAAGTGAGAGGAAAATTCGTTTGATCGAAAAGCTATTTGTGGTAGATATATACCACTTTCTGCGGATGTACACAAGAATGTCATCTATTTTCTCAATATGACAGGAGCTTAAAAATTAATCTAACTTTTAATGAATTAATAGTGGCTAAATAGGCAAACAAATTATGTACCATGTAAGTCTGTAGAATGTCGAATATATATCTATTGTATAGAGAATTTCGATAAACTCTTAAATTTTATCATATGCTTATGGATGGTATATAAATGACTTGTGAAAATAAGAGGATCATCGAAATGCTCTATGTTTAGTGAATATTATCAATTAATAATATCATAAATTTAATAAGTTAGATATGGTCAATTTTATAGGCCAAATGAACTTTATACAAAATATCTAATTATTACATTTGAACATATATCTGAAGTAAATGTCCATCTCAAATTTTGATGAAATAGCCTTTTTGATTGGTGAATTGGTATATATAATGGGTACTATTAAAAAAGGATTTAACCAGCCAATAGATTTATAATGTTTTTGCACATTATTACATTCACAGTAAGATCCATCAAAAATGGGAATAAAATATTGGAAGGATCTACTACTTTTGTTTTATAATAATTCGCGAGCAAGATCCTTAAATTAAGGGTTAGAATATTAAATGTAAGCATTGCGGGCATGAATCGTATTGATACTTATACCGCAGAGAATTCAGCATTTGAGCCAATAAAATGAACCACCTGTGTTTTTGCATCTAATTTTTGTTTGGTGGTATGGAAACGATGCTTTATATAAATATATCTTCTATCATGGAATATGTATAGGTGGTGGACATGAATATCGAAAAAAGAAGCCTTCTAAAAGAATTAGGATTTTGGCAAGAAGTTGCGATTGTTGAAGACTGTAGGTGCCCATCCTGTGCGGAGAGAGTAGACAAAGATGAATTCAGAAACGAAGTGTTCATGAGGGAATTCGAGAGTTCTGGGCTCTGTCAAGGATGCCAGGACTCGGTTTTCGGATATAAGGTAGCATGGTGATATGTTATTTTTGCGACAAAAGCATTGAAAATCTCTGCTTTTAAAATGCTACAAGTATGAAGGGTCTCGATTTACTCTGATTTTTTTTCTTCGAGTGCAGCAGTTCTAATAGCTTGCTATTCTACGATACTCTTCCAGTCTCTTTATTAAATAAATTATGGCTTCAGGACCAAACCTGATAATAAGAATCTCTTCACGTGCAAGCATAATAACGAAATAAAATAAAAGCAAGATTATATGCAACTCTTCTTGAAACAAAGAAAAATTGTAGCTTTGCAAAGGCTACCTAAATAGTTACCAATTTTTATCGTTGTTATAGTTTTCTTACAGTTTTTGTTAATTCATTTTCTTGCTAGCTTACCTTTTACATACGGCGACGTTCACATTGTTAGTCATTGTGATGATGGGCATGATCTCCATGGCGATCGTGCTCATGGTAGCGATGATGCCCATCGTCGTAGTAGCCCCCTCCATACCCATAGTCAACAACTGCCGGGGTCGTAACCACTTCGACAGGTTGCGTGACGACGGGTTGTTCTACTGCAACAGGTAAGTAGGTCCAGTCCCAAACAAGAGTAGCAGGATTATATACCCATTCATAGTTCGGGTAGTACGTTCCACCATAGTAGTGGTCATGAGAGCCGTGATGGCGGCTTTCATGCCAATTACGGAAGTGATGTTCACCTTGGCCACGGTGTTCACCGTACTGATTTCCGCCTTGTTGGTGTTCACCTTGCTGATTTCCACCTTGATGGTGTTCACCTTGCTGGTTTCCACCTTGTTGGTGTTCACGGTTTTCACCCGCTGCACTTACTACAGTAGCAGTCATTGAGATTACTACAAGAAATGCTACCAAAATAGCTAGTGTATTTTTTTTTCTGTCAAATGCTTGTTTTCTCATTAAACATCCACTTCAATGTTATTTTTATAATGTATGCGATGTTGTAAAGCATAGTCTCTTTTAATGTATTGACTATGTCCATTATTAGAGATGGTTATTTTTATCATCCTAGTTATTTCAAATTAATTATATGAAAAAAAGTTTCTAAACGAAAAATAATGCCACATTAAATATTTCATAGTCAAAAAGCAATTAAAAATCATTACTGATTTTTAAAGCATACACATTGAGATATCAGTTTTGAAAGCCTAATCATCTGCTCAAGACGCTGTTTTTTGTTAGGACTCTTCCTTTCTCATCAGTTTCAAAATATTGAATAGTTTCTTTATCTTTTAGGTAGGTTGCAATTTTGTTATTGTTGGGCCATTCTTTGGTTTTTGATGGGCGAGGCATTATTGCTCCTCTCTCACCACTCTATACAAAGGCTCTCCACGTTTCAAATATCCATTTTCATCAAATTCCCTTATGGTCTCTTCCGTGACTTCCAGATCAAAAATTTCATCCTCGTTATCTGCGTAGCTCCTAATATCATCAATCGCAAAATCAATTGCTTTTAGTTCTCCTGCGTTGGTCTGCACAAGAATCTCATCATAATTGTTGAGTTCTGCAAGCTTTTCAAGAGCTTCAATCATTGTCATTTTTACCAGTTCTTTTCCCTCATTATTTCCTTTTTCCCTTATTATGGCCCTTTTCGATCCCTTATTGTTTATAAAGCCTATATATGCAATTTGTTGAAATTGGAGGTTTATCGAAATTCTCAATAGTGTTCCCGCTGCTCCTGAGTTTAAAAATACGATCTGTAATATTTTCCCTGAAATGTGATTGAATAAAATTGCCAAAAAACAGATATTATAAAACGTGAGCGTGAATTTAAATTCGATGTAATTTTTGGATCTTATTTCATGTTTTTTGTGTCCCTAACCAATGTACAATTGCAGGTTTATATGAAATATAAGCAAATACCTAAATAGCAACCATAGATGGTACTATCGCTTTACCCTGAAACTTGTTGAATTCCTTCATTAATGTTGATTACGGTATGGAGGAATAATTCTGGCTCCTCCTAGTCGGAATACTTTATCAGATTTATAGTTTAGAACTTACGCACGTGAGGTATAATTCCAAGTACAATAGATATTGTGGTTTAAATTTGCATTTAGGTTTAATGCCATTGATTCTTCAGTTCAAATGAGTAAGTCCTAAATTTATATCCATTACTTTGTGATATTATTCTGTCACCTGAAGAAAAAAGTGATAATTGCAAGTATAATAAAAATTATGACGAGCCACTTTGCAATCTCCATAGAGAAACCAGCAATTCCACGTGCACCCAGTATAAATGCAATCAATGCTAATACTAAAAGAATCACTGCAAGTCCTATCAAATCCGCCATATTTTACTCTCCCTATTGTAACTAGACTTTGTCATATCAGACAGTTACTCCATTTATGATAATCGATTTCATTATGAATAGTATATTTGGCATATGATATTTAATTTTACAATTTCGTTGTTGGAATACAGATTGGGGCGTTTGCGCAAGTTACTGAAAAATAATAAGCATAATAATCTCTCACCATTATCCCCCAAAAGGGTAATCTGCTTGTTTTTTAGATTTTATCAATGACCCACTTCCACTACCCAAGCCTCCTTACTTGCAAGTATCCAAAAGGCTTCTCTTTTTACCTCCCCTTTCTTTTTCAGAGGGGTGTATGGACTCAACCTTAGCTTTTTCTGCTTCTTCTTTTGGTTCTGCCTCCTTTTCGGTAATCCTTTTTGATTCTGCGTCTCCTGGACTCTCTTTTTCTGTCTGCTCTAAAACCTCTGTCTGCCAGTAAGGCTTGCACCCGTAGCAAGTATAGATATCGGCTAGCCACTCACGAGTTGAAGTAGCAAGCTGTTCACAAGTTACAGGCCAGTCGTCCTTATCAAAACCTTCTGATTTTTCCAGGGTTTCCCTACTAACGTTGAGGATGAAAACGTGCTCTTGCGGTCTCACTGTAAGAGCTTCCCAGGGAACAGCAAACAGTTTATTTCCAAGACCCAGGAACCCGCCAAAAGAGAGTACTGCATATGCTACTCTACCATGTTCTAGGTCAATCATTAGGTCTTCAATCTTTCCCAGATGTTCTTTAGCCGTATTGATGACTTTGTCTCCATTTATCGTTCTTGCTGTCAAAAATAAAGGAATATTTGCAGTTGCCATAGTTTTAACTCCTGATACTTGGTTCTATATATGTTATAGGACTTACGCACTTGATAATTAAAATCAAGTACATAAGAAAGTGTTGTCAAATTCACTATTTGGATAGCTTGAGATTTTTATGCTTATTGATTTCTCAGTCCAATTGATAAGGTCCTTCCCGATCCCTATATTTTTGATTTTATTTTAAGTTAAAATCACCTTTTTTAGGATCACTGGGAAGCCCTCTGACCCCATCATCAGTGTTGTACTCATGATGGAGAGCCGATACATCCAGAGAGGTATGCTGTATAATGGCCAGATTATCATTCAATAGCTTAAGCTGGTCAACTTTTACTGCAGGCAACTTATTTGGAAGGAAATTAACGATGTTTCGTATTTTGGGATAGATAGTGTAGTTGTTTAAAGCTTCATGGAAGACAGTAGTATATTCGTTGCCTATGTTTTCCCATATCATTTTTCTGCCAAAATCATATGCATTTTGACGCATAATATTACACTTTTCTGGGTTTTCAATTAAGTATAAAAGAGATTTTTTAAAGCCTTCAGTGTCTCCAAAATCTACAAGTAACCCACGGTTATCGGAAAGCATTTCCTCAGCATACCAATAAGGAGTGGAGACTATTGCTTTTCCCATACCTATGGCATAGGTCAGAGTCCCGCTTACGATCTGTTCTCTGGAAAGATAGGGGGATACATAAATATCACTTGCAAGAATATAATTGCAGAGTTCTTCTTTTTCTACAAACTTATCATGGAATACTACATTATTCTCAATCTCAAGTTCGGAAACAATGTTCTTAAGATATTGCCTGTATGCTTCTCCATATTTCTTTTTTATCATAGGATGCGTGGCGCCCAGAATAAGGTAGACAAGGTCAGGATGTTGATTTATAACATCTGGAAGGGCTTTGAGCATACTTTCAATACCTTTGTTTTGGCTCAGCAAGCCGAAAGTGAGGATAAGTGGAGACCCTTTGAGATTCAGCATCTTTTTATACTTATCACAATTGCTAAACGGATAGTCCGGCATCCCATGGAAGATGACTTGGATTTTGTCTTTAGAAACTGCATAACTATTTTTTAGTATGTTGACTGCAGTCTGACTCATTACAACAAGTTTGTCTGAATACCTTACGAGCTTTTCAGTAGATACTCGATACTCGTCAAATTCAGGTTCCAGGATCACAGTGTGCATTGTTGTTATTACAGGCTTGCTTATTCCTGATAGAAGAGTGAAAATATAATCTCCTGCGTCCCCCCCAAAAAGACCGAATTCATGTTGAAGACAGATAACGTCTGAATCGGAACTATTTATAAAATCTGCAGCTCGGTAGTAATCTTCGAGCTTGTTCCTTTCAATTTGAAAAACAACTTCTTCTGAATAATTACAATTTTCAGAAGGATCTATCAAAGCAATAACTTCACAATGAATGTCGTGATTTCCTACAGAAACCGAATGTAAAAGATCATAAGTAAATGTGGCAATCCCACATTCTTTTGGAACATAAGTTCCTATAAATAATACTCGCAATTGCTTATTCAATTGATCCCTCCAAACTTATAGAATTGTAATTTTACTCCCCATTTTAGCCTTAGATTATTTATAATAAATTTAGAACTGTGGTTTATTTTAATACCGTTTAATATTTCACTGGTAAGTTCTACTCACGCATTTATCACACATTATCCGATTAAGATACAATTTGTAAAAAATGTGTTACTTTTGTTGCATTTTTTGTAAACCTATATCCGTAAACCTATATCCGAATGGGTGGATAATTTCAGTAGTCTTTTTAACGTTAACAGTATTTCTCATTTGGAAACAACTGAAAAATGATTGGAAGAAAGCCTGGAAAGCTATGTTCCTTATCCCAACCCAAAGGTATATTGCCTGAACAATAATATTCCCTGAACAATATTTGTGGGGCAATTCTTTCTTTTTATCTGCTAACTCTTAATTGATTAAAAATAAACT
The DNA here is from genome assembly GCA_963848985.1 of uncultured Methanosarcinaceae archaeon. Taxonomy (GTDB): domain Archaea; phylum Halobacteriota; class Methanosarcinia; order Methanosarcinales; family Methanosarcinaceae; genus Methanosarcina. Next base: position 40,047 of record CAWKGG010000109.1, on the reverse strand, counting down.
ACAGAAAATAGTTATGTATTATACTTTATTTCTAATTTTTTCGTAGAAAAAATGTTTATGAACAAAAATTAGTTTAACATATCAAATTATAGAGGCAAACAACATTTTGATATTAAACATGTTATTTTTAATTATTTTTGGTGATTTTCATAATTTAGTACCAAGTTCGTCCCCAAAACCAACTCAACTTTAATGCACAATATTTAAAAAAATCAAAGATCCCGAAAATGATTTAAACGTCTAAAATTAATTTATTGTTTCCCGATAAATCCCAAATTTTAAATGATTGTTTACAACGCTTATATAAGCAATTTGTTGAAATTAGAGGTTTATTGAAACTATGATTTTAATCCCCTATAAAAAACATTTTAAAATACTACAAAACTAATATCCAATTATCCAATAAACTTCAATCTGAACCATGCGAACAGAGAATGCAAATATATTATAGAGTTATACTTTTGTAGAATAGCTGACTGAATTATCAATAGCTATTACAAAAAATATCATAATATCGAAAAGTGGTAAAACCAATACAGGTTCTCTTAGAATTTTATGTTGTTGTTTATAAAAATCTAGAGTTAATCATAGATATCTCATATTAGGAAAATAGACAAAAAGTGGTCTTGTCAGTGATTATTTTTAATGGACCTCTCGGTACACTATAACACTTATCCAATTTTAATGAAGTAGGTCATTAATTCATCAGAAAGAATCTAAGACTAGAAAAAGAAATAAGATTGTAAGGTACGGAAGCATAATTCTCTGCACTTTTATTTCCCCACGAACTTCTTGATTTTACCTACTTTTTCTTGCACCTCCCCCTTTTTCTTTTCAACATTACCTTCTGTTTTCAAGTGGGAATCATTGACGAGTTTTCCGACGGTCTCCTTGATCTCTCCCTTCACTTTGTGGAGCTTACCTTCTACTTGATCCTTAGTACTTGTTTTCATGGCACTCCCTCTTTTCTAAAGTTTCTTTCCAATCTTTGCAAATTATCATAGCTGAGGCTTCCAAATTGGATGTGAAATGAACCCTTTTTATTGCTGATGAATTTTCCAGTAAGGCTCATAGCCATAGTGAGTATATACTTTAAATAGCTCCTCATTAGTTAGAGGCAATTTATCCTTATCAAAACCTTCTGCTTTTTTTAGGACTTCCTTATCGACATTAAGAGTAATTATCATGGCGTTCTCATAGAGCCTCAATTCAAGAGCTCTCCAAGGAACAGCAAAGAGTTTATTACCCATACCTAGGAACCCACCAAAAGAAAGCACTGCATATGCTATTCTATCATTTTCCAAATCAATCATTAAGTCTTCGATCTTTCCCAGATCCTCTTTAGCCTTATTAACAACGTTATGTCCTTTGAGTGTGCTTACTGACATAAAATTTGGATTAGTTATAATCTCAACTCCATGAACAATGTATTATATCATTTGGTTAGAACCCTTAAATTATTCACCAGCATCAAAACCGGCTTTAAGCTTAAGGTCATCCTATGAAAGAGATGTGCGTATTATCGTTGCTTTTAAATTGTTTAGTTTCTCTAGTGCTTCATTTTCTATTCATTTTGAGACTAACAGACAAAGAAACAAACTCTTCTGGTTTGTGTCATCCATTATCATTCTAAGCCTGAAAATCCAGAAAAGAATTCCTATTAACATGTGCAAAAATGTACCGCTAATCTATGCCTGTACCCACAAGATGTACTGCTTACTTCACCTTGATATGTATATGTAAAAGTAAAGAATTTTTATATTTTCTGAGTTTTTGATTAATTGTAGTCGATTGCTAGCTGAATTAATGGTAAATTTTGGCGATCTCATAAGATATTAAAAAGTTTCCAAAATAACAAAAAAAGTGTTATCTTTTTACTTTCTGAAAATAACACTTATTTTTTATGTTTTTCGGATTTATTTTATTATTTTACTGCATATACAGCGGAGACATAACCATTATGAATACCTAACATTGGTAATACGATTTTTCTGAATACCGACTACAACGGATTTGTGTTCCAAATAGGCAGCATTTAAGGTGGCGTAGATGTTAGCTTCTTCTTTTCCTGCCGTAATCTGCACAAAACCAAGATCCTGAGTTTGTCCATTGACTACAATCGTAAGCGCAGCCATACTACTTTTATCGCCAGTAATGGTATCGGTATATGTAGAAACCACATTATTTACAGTTGCTACAAAGGTACCATCAGGTGCTGTCTGAGTTGCGATGGGCATGTTCGTACTTTGGTTCGTTTCAACACCCATCGAAATTGAAGTTATCCCCAAGAGCATAAAAAATGCTAAAATTGTAATTATAAGTCGATTTTTTGACATATTATTGCACCTCAGTATTTTCCGTTATTACTTTTTTATTTCCAACCCTACTGATCCCTACTCATCAGTTAGTCCTCAATCCTTTGACCTAGTAGCTTTAAGTCACTTTTTGATTTGTTCGCTTTAAGCTACAATACACAATTACAATCGCATTTATTTTAAATTAATTATACGAAAAATAGCTTTTAAACGAAAAATACTCCCGCATAAAATATTTCACAATCAAAATACAATGAGATATTAATAATGATTTTTTTTATTATTTGTGAAGTTGTCAGGATCTAATATTATTCATTTTTGAGAAAATAAAACCTTACTTTGCGCCTATCAGTAGGTTATCCATTATCTATAATTTACAACTATCAAATAGAGAATGGAGTGTACTGAAAGTTCTGTAATCTTATTGGCTCTGTATTCTTTTTCTTTCACCACACAAATAAGATTTATTGTTGTTACTGATGCGGAAGTTTTCATATAAAAACGGTGCATCTTTTATTAGGATACCTTCACTATTTAGAGTGGTTAATTTAGAGTGGTTAATTTATATTCTATTTTAAAAATAAGTACTGGGTTAATAGTAATTGATGTTAGATTTTAAAATATTTTATGGAAAAGTGAGTAATGAAAAAGGGAGTATTAATTCACAAATCATAATGATATACAATTTATATAATTGTTGTTCAATGCCAAAATATTCCATATCTAAATATTTTTTGTTTAGAAACAATTTTTCTTACAAATTATTTTAAATAATTCTGATTGGAGTATGATATAATTCAGTAAATGAATAAAAAGGAGTCCAGGCAAATGAAAAAGACACTTAGTGTTTTGCTAGTAATTTGTTTTTTAATGTCCGTGACAGCTGCAATAGTAAGTGCAGAAAAGATATCCATGGAGAACGAGAGTAGTAAGAACACGACAACGTTTAAGGAAACATCTACAAGTATGAATAAGAGTAGCGAAACGAATAACAATATGATCGCTGCCAACGAAATAGCTATGAAAAAAGTAGTGGATATAAAGACCGACGATGGTAAAGATATAGCTATGGGGAAAGTAGTGGCCATGACGACAGACGATGGTAAAGAAATAGCTATGGGAAAAGTAGTGGCTATAAAGACCGATGACGGTACAATTATAGCTATGAAAAAAGTAGTAGGTATGAAGACCGACGATGGTAAAGTTATAGCCATTAAAAAAGTAGTGGCTATAAAGACCGATGACGGTACAATTATAGCTATGAAAAAAGTAGTAGGTATGAAGACCGACGATGGTAAAGTTATAGCCATTAAAAAAGTAGTGGCTATAAAGACCGATGACGGTACAATTATAGCTATGAAAAAAGTAGTAGGTATGAAGACCGACGATGGTAAAGTTATAGCCCTTAAAAAAGTAGTGGCTATAAAGACTGACGATGGTAAAGACGTGGCTGTGGATCGTGAAATTGGACAGATGAAAGTTGTTAAAGGAATGGCTGTTAATAACGAAACTGGACAAATGAAAGCTGCTAAAGGAATGACCATAGGTAATGCAAATGGAGAAATAAAAACTGCCAACGTAATGACTATGAATAACGAAACTGGAGAAATAAAAGCCGCGAAAGGTGGCTGTTAATAAAAAACTGAATAGATAAAAGATGCGCAAGCAATGGTCATCGATACTAGAACCGATGAAGACTAAGAAAAGTATGGCTATTAAAAAACCATACTGTTCGAGATATTGGTCAAGTATAATTGGAGCGGAAGCGGCGAAGCTATAACAGGTAGCTTATATAGTGGGAATGTCTTATGGTTTGAAAAATGGATTTCTCCGAATTTATTAATCAATAGACTCAAGGATTCACCACTAATACCATGGTAATTACTGCCCAAATTGTGACTGTGTGCTGAACCCTTACACTAACCAGTGAATATGGAAATACTAACCATTGAGTAGATAGATACCAGTAATAGATTCAAATTTTAAAGTCAACTCTGCTCTTATTACAATGTATCGAAAAATCTTTAAATTTTAATTGGCTGTGTATAACTTTACTTCATCACAAAAAAGATCCAGAGTCAATATTTTTATTTACAAAACTTCTGGTTTTAAATTTTCATTTATGCGTAGTTTTTGTGATAAAATCTATGGATCAAGGATACCTCAAAATCCGATTTTTTTGTGGTGAAAGAAAAAGGACATAGAGTCAATCAGATTTTATAGAACTTTGGTGCATTGCTGCAGAGAATATCTTTCTAATATGGTAATTTCATCCTAGTTATTTGATACAGAACTAAATTTTCATGATAGTGGAAAGAAAAAGAAATAGAGCGAATAGGAATTTGCAGAACTCTGGGTACAATGCCTAATTTGCTTTGGGATCAGCCCAACAAATTGATAAAATGAGCTGGAAAAATCCGCCTGAAAATTATAGCTTAAGCAACATCAATACTTTTTACACTACCTTTGGATAATTAACTGCCCAAAAATTAGGGTTAACTACAACTGGGTACTTTGCATTGCCCCATTCTTTGATACCGTTTTGCATATTATAGACTCCTTTGTAACCTGACTTTACCAATATTTGACTTGCAACAAAACTTCTTTTTCCACTAAAGCAGTAAACAAGTATTTTTGTACATTTGTTTTTTGGCAAATCGTTGTTATTTTTGATATGCCACGCCAAAAGCTCTTCATCTGGTAAATTAACAGGATCATGAGATGGCACATTTCTTAATGGTATCAATTTTGCTCCTTCAATATGTGTATAGTTGTATTCTGCAGGAGTACGAACATCCAAAATGAATACTTTATAGTTTGGAACAAGTGTTTTTTATGACCATTTTATAGGCTTCATTGATAGTTACATTTCGGTATTCAGGAGAATTGTTTTAATTGTTATTTTCTGCTCCTACAACGATCAGTGAGAACATTGGAAGTAGAATAATCATTGCAGCGAAATATGGTAAATGTTCTTTATTCAATTAGATTGCTCCATTTATTCAATTTTCCATATTTTAGCTCTATAGATTCTTAGTGTGCCTATGAGTTGTTGTAGTGGAGTATATCGTAGATTATTATAAATCCCTAAATCTGTTATATGTTGCGAATAATATATAAATTCTTCATTAAAATCATCGGTTTATTGAGATTCTTATTGATCTGCACTTTAAAGCAATATTTTTAAAATAGCATAATCTTATGCAACGTGTATATCTTAAAATCTCGAAATTTCCTAAGTTCCACACGAAATAAGAAAAGGTTACAGATCTATGACTCCTGGAGCTTAGGGACTTATAGAATATATGGAGCTCATGGAATACCTAAAACTAATTGAACTAAACCACAAACATAAATAGAAAATATCAGAAAAAATATGTGAATAATTTGAATTAATTACATCTTCTTTTTTCTGTTGCTGTGAACCTAATCGTGAATTCTGTCTCATTACTCCTTTTCAGCTTAAGTTCTCCAGCTAACTGATCTACTAGAGTGGTTACCAACTGTATGCCAAGACTGTGGGGATTTTCTAAATCGATATTTTTAGATATACCTATTCCATCATCTGATACTTTCAAAATAAAACCTGTACTTTTCCAGCCTTCATATTTGCCGTCTTCTCTGTTACTTATAAGCTCTCCGTTTTTTTCTCTATGAAGATTGATATAAATTCTCCCTTCATTTCTCCCTAAAAATGCATGTTTAAGAGAGTTTGAAACTAGTTCAGTGACAATTATTCCCAATGGAACTGCATCATCCATATTTGATAATACATTTTCTTCCAGGTCCATGTGCAAATGAATATTTTTGTCATCTACTCTGTAAGTCTGAAAAAGTTTTTCAACCAAATTTCGAATGTATGCCGATAAATCCAGAGTTTCGAATTGTTTACGTTTATATAATTCCTCGTGAATAAGAGCCATAGATATCACTCTATCTCGGCTTTCTCTGAAAGCTTCCAAAAATTCAGAATTTTTAATAAACTCTCTATTTTTAAATTTATCAGCTTGAAGATCCAGTAAGGAAGAGATTACTTGCAAATTATTTTTGATTCTATGATGGAGTTCTTGCTTTCTGGTTATTTCAGCTTTTAATAAAGATCTTTCGGCATCAATTTGCTGAGTAATATCTCTAGTAACAGCTGAAATAGCCACAAGCTTTTTAAATGAATCAAAAACCGGAGAAAGAGCAATTGAAACATGTATTAACTCATCATCTTTTCTTAACCTTGAAGCTACATAGTGCTGGGTATTTTCTCCCGGCTTAACCTCTTCAATTAGCTTTTTTGTTTCACCTTTTAGATTATCAGGTTCAAGTATTGACACATTTTTTCCCAGAACTTCCTCAGCCAAATAACCATAAATCCACTCAGCACTTTTATTCCAGGTAGTAATAATACCATCAAGGGATAAAGTAAGGATAGCATCACTTGATGATTCCACAATATTCGCTAAGGTTTGAAGTTTTTCTTCTTCTCTTTTACGATCTGTGATATCTGTATTTGTCCCAAACCACTGAAGGATATTCCCTGCAGCATCTTTCAAGGGCAAAACGCGCGTTAGGAACGGGCGGAAAATACCGTCAGCGCCGAGCAAAGGATACTCCATATCAAACATCTGTCCAGTAGCAAGCGAAGCCTTCCACTGACCCAGTACTTTTACCAGTACTTCCGGATCGTGAACACTCTGCCAGCCCCACCCTTCCATCTGTTCAGGTGTGGTGCCTGTATAAGAGTACCAGCGTTCGTTATACCACGAGATATGGCCATCTGGATCAGCAATCCAAGCTAACTGTGGGATTGCATTAGCCATAGTACGGAACTTTCTCTCGCTCTCCCGTAAGGTTTCAGTTGCTGCATGAAGTTCCTCCGATTGAGTCTGCAACTCCGCGTTTTGCATATGCAGTTCTTCGGACTGAACATTCAACTCCTCGGCTTGCACCTGGAGATTCTCATAAGCTTCACGAAGATCATCTTCAGACCTTTGTCTCAGAAGAGCTTCCAGAATCACTGACGCGATAGCTTCGAGATCCTTCTGCTGCTCGCAATTATACCCACCTTCACGATTTGCGACCGCGAGCAAGCCCTTTATTTTACCATCTAAAGATAGGGGCACGCCAAGAAACGACTGAAGCGGGGGATAGAAATGTGGTAGGCCGATGATGTAGGGATGCAAAGGTAGATCGTTAGTAAAGAAACTTTTGCCACTGTTAACAACATAGCCATAAATACCGTGAACAATGAAATTTTCCGGGGGACGGCGATGCCCAGTCTTGTCATACATCACACCAGATTCCCATACTAGGTCTTTGATTGCAACATCATGCAGTAGCCCGTCATCACCTATTAAATTGACAAAACCTAGCTGGCTGCTAGTGATTTCCAAAGCTACCGATAGACACTCATATCCCAGATCTTCTTCTGTTTTGGCCTGCAATGCAATGCTGAAGATCTTGCTGATTCCTTCAAGAATACGGTTGTATCTACATGTCATTTCGGCTTCGAGTTTATCCTTAAGTTTAATCAACTCATTCTCAGCACTCTTGCATTCGATAATTTCGTTGTGAAATGCCTGATTGGCTTTTCCCAACTCAGCTATCCGTTCTTGGACCCTAATCTCGACGTCATCAAAAGTCAAACGATCAGAAATAGTCATACTTCTCCAATAATACTTAAATCAACATTATGTAGATGTGCACAAATGGGTTCAGTTGCAAGAATAATATTTCTGCATTTTGACACTATAATTTTTACCTTTATGTGTCATTTTCTTTCTAATGAAAATGATTAACTTTCTTAATTGTAAAGGTTTTTTCTGATTTCGCAATGGAGCCAGATTTTTTGCAACGGAACCAAAAAACCTTATTTATTTTTTAAATACTTCCAACTAACTTTTTTTCTTTGAATATATAGAAATATAGCTTTTATATAAACATATTACATTTTATTTCGATTGTTACAAAATCAAAATGTGATTTAGTCTCTTCTGAGTGCACATCAACAGATCTTATTCGAGAATGATTCTCTATTGTATTGTCAATAAATAAACGAATCGAATAACTCAAAACGCTGTGGGATGCTGAGCAAATGCAGTCAATATCCCACAATATTTAGGAATTAGTTATCACTATGCTAAAGCACAACCTTCCAATGCACAGTTTTTGTGGCTAAATATATGCATTTTTCCAATTTCAGCGCCAGAGTGCCTAATGTTTATTTGATAATACATAAAGTCTAAAACCTTCTACCCTGCAAGCAACTTTTGAGAAAGATTCCAGAAACTTGCTTATTTATACCAAATCTGTGCTATTTTGTTATCATAACTATCAGCATAGCTTTTTGACAGAGTTGCTATAAATTATATAAATGCTATAATATCTACAATGTCTGAAACAATAACTATCCAGATAACAAAGCAAATTCGCGACGAGTTACGGAAAATTGGAACGATGGGAGAAGATTATAATAAGGTTATTAATGACCTAATAGTCGAACACAATAGGAATAGATCAGCAGAGCATGGCGAGAAATTTATAAAAAAGAACATATAAAATCTGCAATTAAAGAGCTTACAGATCCATTTCCAGTTAGTAACGGAAACAAAAAAGAACTAAAAGGAACTCAATTAGTTACATATCGTCTGAGAGTTTGAGACTATCGAGTTTTCTATCAAATTGATGAAGAAGAGAAAAAAGTATACGTCTTCGATATTCGATCGCTGAACAAGCGCATAAAAAATATGGGGAAATTTAATATTAATTAGCAAAGCTTCCACTAGGGCTTTTTTATTTTTAGATTTTCAGGAAGCAGTTTAACGTTCACCATCTGTTCTCCTGGATCAATTTTTGAACGTGACTTCCTTGATTATGCATAGTTTATACTATAAAACCTATGCATCAATAAAACCGGGAAATTCTGTTTTGCAATAAAAGAAAAAGATAAAGAACAGTCATTTTTAAAGAACTTTCAATACATTATTATTTAATTAAAATCTATAGCAAAGGAATGTATTGATTTTGCTATTCTTTTTAATACTTTTCCGCATTTACTGGCTGTAATCTGTAGAAACCTGTAAATTCCTATATGCTATAGAATATCAAATTACCAAAAATAGGCAAAATAAAATATATTAACAAATGATTATGGTTTGCTCATGCTCGATTCATTTATCATGCTTGAGCTATTCATGCTTGATTCATTCATCATGCTTGATCCATTCGTCATGCTTGATCCATTCGTCATGCTTGATTCGTTCATCATGCTTGAGCTATTCATGCTTGATTCATTCATCATGCTTGAGCCTTGTGCGCTTGCTACAACAGATGTCACTGATAATAAGAAACTTACTACCATCAAAAGTATAATTGTCCTTTTATTGTGGTTAAATGTGGTACCCATATGGAAAACTCTCCTCAGTATAATTTAGTAATCTTTACCAATCTCATATTCATTAGAGCTTAATACTATCTTGTAGGCATTTACATGCACTGAATAAAAATTACTTTGATAATTCTTAAAATTAATTATAAGAAAAATCATTCATAAATAAAAATTACTTCAACATAAAATGTTTTAAGATCGGGCAACAATTTAATATTAAATATATTTTCGGGAAAAGTGTAGAGATATTTTATGAAGTTTAATATAGGGTTTACTTTAAGCACATACATAGTTTTAACCTTAAAAACTCTGCATGCATGAGAAAGAATAAAATGCTATCGCAGTCATTGATCCTACAATTATACTCAAAGTGGTAAAAACATCGTGCTGGAAAGTTATTCGCGCTAAAAGCTATGAAGAGCATCCAGATGATATGTAAGAAAATTTTGTAAATAGCTTATTTTAGGTTTAATGTCATTGATTTTTCAGTTCAACTATATAAGTCTTATATTGTGGTAATTATTTATATGAATATGTTCACCTTCTTTTAAGAAGAGTGGGTTTAGATTTATTATACATCTTAATAATAATCAATCCGAGGAGAGCTTTATGATAATAAATAACTATAGTGAACTTCTCCAGGGAGATCAGGTCAGAGCTAAAACTCCTCCTGAGATTAATCAGGCAATTGATATAGAAACAGCTTCAATGATCAGGTTTTATGCGGGCAAAACAGACTACGAAATCAGCAAAAGGATTGAAAAGCTTGATAATGAGTGGGATATAGGACGTTGTATTGAAGGTCGTGCAGCTATAGTTTCTTTTATTGGGGTAATACTTGGCTTAAAAAAGAGCAAAAAGTGGCTTATTTTGTCCATAATAGCTTTAACCTTCCTGCTTCAATATGCTATACAAGGCTGGTGCCCTCCTGTAGCTTTACTGAGAAGATTTGGTATCCGCACGAGACAAGAAATATATCTAGAAAAATACGCATTGCAAGTTTTATGTAGAGATTTCCACCATGGGAACCACATAGAGGGACAAAACGAAAAATATCATGATGGAAGCCATCAGGATAAACATGGTCGTGAGAGCCATCAGGATAAACATGGTCATGAGAGCCATCAGGATAAACATGGTCATGAGAGCCATCAGGATAAACATGGTCATGAAAGCCATCATAATGAACATCATGGGGAACACCACATGTATTAAGTAATTAATGATTTTTTCATGTACTTTTCATGCAAAATTTTTGTGTCAAAACATATGCACAGAAGTATACACAAAAAGCATGTCAATTAAGAACAAACATTGCCTTTCGATAGATTATAGGTAATTATAGTCGTTTCCCTAAAACAGTACTTGTTTACCTTTTTCGTCAAAATCAATTCTCAAATAAATAACAATTTTAAGTATAAATTGATAAACAAACACCATAATTAATTCGATTTCATCAGTAAAAATGCCAAACAATACTGAATTAAATCTCTTAGTTAGCATAAAAAGGCTGTAATTGGCGAAAAATCATCAAATAAATTGTTACGGCTAACAAATACACGGAAATCGCTATTGTTTATATCATGGTCTCTATCACGATCTCTGACATCATCACTACGGTCACCAAAAGAATCTGCCAAATATGTGAACAATTCCCTTAGCTCACAAAGCCCATGTAAACCACTTTAAAGGTTCTAAGATCAATTTTATGGTGATTAGCATACAATTTTTTCACCAAATGAGAACCTTACCATGAGCCTTACTTGGAATTGTCCAGCCGGCGTGATTAAGCTAGACTATATATGCGCGGATAATCTTGTATATAGTTCACTACTTCAACGGTAGATTGGCATTCAGCCTTGGTCAAACTAAATTGATGATATGGAAATCTTGAAACAAAATATAGTCCGATGTATTGAAGTTGCGAAAAGTCCAAAAAATAGGTATGGAAAGAATTTTTATATTGCAAATTTAAGTGATACGGCTAAAATTTGAATAGATACTAAGAATAGAGAAAAAGGTGCTAGTATATTTTGAGAACCCAATGAAATTGAACTTTTTCTGGTGACTTGGAGTTCTCATCCCTCGAAAACAAAATATGATATCAACCAACAACTTTACAGAATCTAAAAAACTAAATATTTATGCATAATATCCAGATAATTACAGCTCTTTCATACAATTCTCGTGACATCTCTCAGGATCACAGAAGGAATTACATAGTGATTATTTTATGGGAGAAACATTAATCAATTTTCAAATTATGGCAAACTATAGATGTCAACAGTATAGGTCTTTATAGTAGTTAACTGATGACTATCTGCCTTGATACTAATAGGAAGGGATATTCAGATTCAGGACTTAGCGTCTCTAATGAAACCTTTATTTCTTCTTGGTGCGCCTAATAATGCTCTTATTTTTGGTTCGCCTGTTTGTGGGAAGACGATAACTTCTAAATATGTTTTAAGGGCACTATGGATAATTTAGAGCATGATCCAATAGATCTAAGTGTAGATTGGATCTGCATCTCTGTAAAGAAGTCTATACACAAATGCAGTTTTATTCAAGTTTATTGAATACTTGATCCAAAAACTAAGGTTAAAAGATCTGTATATTCAATGGATTATTATTATGAGATATTATATTTTTTAATAAATGATCAAAATACAGCCTTAATTGTTATTCTTGATGAAATGGATTTTTTGAAATATGATGATATAATCTATTCATTTAGTAGAGCTATTTCAAATGGTAAATTTACTGGAAGGCAATTCATAAGGATTATAGGCCTTTCGAATAGCCTTAAATTTGAGGAAAAATTGGATCAACGTGTTCTTTAGTCAATTGGATTTGAAAAATTCATGTTCCTTCATACAATACTGATGATATTTATCATATTTTGAATGATATAATTGATTTTGCTTTCACTTCAAATTCAATAGATGAAGAAAAAATAATCTAATTTTTGATACAATGCCCTTGCTTATCCATAGCGACTAAAATTACAGTGAAATTAATACTAAATTAGGATTAATTTGGGATATTATCAAAAATATCTAAAATTGTTAAAGATCATGAAGCGTTTAATTATTGTGGATTAATTCAATAAACGTGGATGAATATTTTTGGAAGACGATAGTGGAAATATGTTTAAATATAAACTAGGTAAGTGGGTTTTACTCAGAGATGAATGTGTTTTTACGAGTTTAGAAGGTCGTGGAAAGAGTATATCTATGCGCCAATATTTACTTGAATCAATTGATAACTGGGTAAATAAAAAGGAAGACTTTCCAATACAAGAATTTGTTGCCGAAATGTGTGAGTTTATTAAGAGCAAGAATGAATATATTTACTTCCGTTTGATGGAGAAATGTGCTTTAAAAGGAATAAGTGTGGGAGATGGTATATTTGAAGCATTAAGCATGTGCCAGTGTGAAGAAGCAATAAGTAATTTGCAATGTGGAACGGAAAAAGACGAATATACTGATTTATGATGTCTTAGAGGTCTTTTTCAGTAAATTGTTTCTTGTTTTGTTTTCATATTATATGCTCTATATTCATCTCCTTTTTTATCCTGGAGGCAAACGTACTCGTATTCCGGATAACTTATCCTTTTTCTATACTCTTCCCTGGCTTCAGCTTGGCAACTGTCACAGGCATAGATCGGAACAGAAATTCCGAAAATCCTGACATCTTTTATGCTCTTATGGGCGTGGGAATCAATTGTTATATAGCCTTGGCAGTTGGGGCACATCCTAATTGTTTCTTCCTGAAATTCTTGAATCATATCCGTGTCGTAGAAAATCTTTTTTTTTCGGCGGTAAAAATCTCCATGTTTTGCTATCTCTGCCTCCACAAGCCTGTCCCGATTTTTAAAGTTTTTGAGCTGGGTTGCAACGATTTCCTCCAGCACCTGTCTGTCCCTGGAAGCCTGGACGAACATTCCTGGCTTGTAGTCAGGTTCTTTGACACAGGAATAGTCAAGTCCTGCCATGGCAAGGATTATGCCGGTGTTCAAATATGGCAATGCACTCTGGATTGCATAGCCTCCTTCAAGCACCGCTATGTCAGGGGCAAGTTTTTCGTTCAATTTTGCATATCCCTGTGCAGAAAAGCGCATATTTGCTAGAGGGTCTGTATAATGATTGTCCTGTCCTGCAGAATTAAGTACAATTTCTGGATTGAAATCTTCAAGAATTGGCAGTACAAGGGAATCAAGTACGTAGAGGATACCTTCATCTGGAGTTGCAGGAGGCAAAGGAATATTGATTGTTTTTCCAAGAGACTGTGGCCCCCCTAGTTCATTTATGAAACCTGATCCAGGATAAAGTGTCCTTCCATCTTGGTGAAAAGAGATAAAAAGCACATCAGGATCGTTATAAAATATATCCTGTGTTCCATCCCCGTGGTGAACGTCGGTATCTACTATTGCAATTCTACGGATCCCATATTTTTTTCTCAGGTATTCGACCAAAATAGCTTCGTTATTGATGTTACAAAAACCCCGGTTCCCATGCACTACTGTCATTGCATGATGACCAGGCGGGCGGACAAGGGCAAAAGCATTTTTTATCTCTCCTTTCATCAGAGCTTCTGCAAGAACCAGGCAACTACCTGCAGCTATCAGGTGAGGGATTGTAGCTTGGGTCTTTATATCAGGAACACAGATATGGACCCTGGCAATATCTCTGTAATCTGCAAGATGAGGTTTATATTCGACTACTTCATGAAGGTCCATAATTCCTTCTTCGAAAATCTGATCCCTGGTATAAAGGAGACGCTCTTCTCTTTCAGGATGTGTTGGGGAAATAGCCCAATCGAAAGCAGGGAAAAAAACAATGCCGGTTTTTTTTACTCTAGTACGGTCTGCTGAAGACAAACATCCCTTTCCAAGCCTCTTCCCGGTTCCCTTTAGGTCTATTTGAATTTCTTCTACCGCTTCAGATTTTTTTTCATGATTTCTCATATTCTGGACTTTTGATTTGTTTGCCTGCCTTTCCACCGTTAACCGATCTTTTTTATCCCATCTAATATCTTTTTCAGTTTCACTTTTCAATATATCCTTAATCTTTCCAAGCCCTAACTTCATTCTTTCTCCCTCCTTTTCCATTCTGGTATCAGGCCTGCAGGAATCTGCATTTCCACATCAAAAAGTCTTCCCACGGTGTTCCACCCACTGACGACGTTAAAAACTTCACTATTAACAACCTCAGCTTCGCTTACATACTCTGAAATTCCAAATTTTTCTAAACGTTTCCGGAAAAGTTTTGCAGCAAGTACTTCAGCTTCTTCTAAACCTATCTTGTTGGAATTGCAGATACTTGTTACGTCAAAGCTAATAATTTCTCCCTCTTCAGCGACTGAATAGATCTTTTGCTCAGTATCTATATGAAGGTTTAAAGTAAGCGTAGGCCTTGCAACAGCTACTCCTATAGCGTTGCCTACTTCTGCATAATCAGGAATAAAAGATTTTGCACCAAGTTTTTCTGCAATTTCTTTGATAAGACTTCTTGCTCCCCCTCCTATTCCGACCACTTTTTGTGGCCTTGCTTTTTTCTCTTGCAGAACGTCCCATATACTATAAGCAGGCTCCTGTTTCCATTCTAAGAACATATCATTGACTGCTTCAACAATCACTTGCGTTGTCTTATTTACTATAAAGGATGCAGTTTCAATTTCGGATTTCCCAAGTCTGGAAGCTGTGGATGTAATTGCTTCTCTTGCTTGTTTGAGATTCCCAACCTCAATAAGCCCTAGAACTCTCAAGGCATCAGTTGGAGTAGTCTTCTCCCCACCCATACAGTAAGCAGGTCCTACCCTGTCGGGGCCGATAGTTATCAAATTTTTACTGTTTTTCGAATCCACCACTCTCACAACACTGTCTCCTCCAACAGCTATAGAGCGGACTGCAAAAGATCTGACATGTGTTAGGAAACCTCCAATTTTTGCGCCTTTAGAAGCAAAAAGGGGTTTTCCTGAAAGGATCAACGCAAGGTCTGTAGTAGTTCCTCCGATGTCCACTACAACGGATGTCTCCCCCTCTTGGCTAAGGGCAAGGGCTCCGATCATGCTAGCAGCAGGGCCCGAGGAGATAGTTTCCACAGGGAATTCGATTGATTTTTCAATTGGTAGAGCTCCTCCGTCGGCTTTAAGGATATACACCGGAGCTTTGATATTCCTCTCCTCAAGAGTTGTTATAACGTCCTCAACAAATTTCTGATAGCGTGCTCTGGTTGAGGAGGTAAGCATTGCAGTTGCGATTCGTCTTGGGAAGTTCAGTTTTCCTGAAACTTTATGTCCGAGTTCCAGTTTGCAGTCCGGATATATTTCCCTGAAGATTTCCTCAATCATCTGTTCATGGAAGGGGTTTCTCTGCCCGAATTTGCTTACAATGGCAGCCCTGGGAAATCCCAGTTCCCGGATCAAGTTCACTGTTTTTCGAGCCTCAGCTGCATCTAAAGCCTGAATTTCTCTTCCCCTAAAATCTATAGCCCCTTTGAGATAAAAGCTGTCAGGAAAAGAATAACTGGCAGGGTTAATACCAGGTCCTGGAATTAGTACTAGAGCTACTCGATCAGTTTTACCCTCTGCGATGAGATTTGTTATCACCGTAGTGCTGAATACCACCCTTTCTAATTGTTTGGGTGAGATACCTCTGCTGATAGCATCAAGGGCTTCAAGCAGAGAGTTTAGAATATTTTCTGGCTCAGTAGAAACCTTAGCAGTACTGCATACTTCTCCATTCCGGATAAGTACAGCATCCGTTGTGGTGCCTCCGACATCAATTCCTATTAACATTCACAATTCGCCTTTCCTCACCTGAAGTTTTCGTTAAAACAAGACAAAGTAAAGTCTTTAATATATCTGAATATAAGATCGTCCTTGGACGTAAGGTTTATGGAAAAACCGCTCTTGAACAGCAATTTTCTCGAAATTACAAAAGCATTATATCATTTGTTCGCTATTGAAACAAATAATGAATATGGGGAATTACTAAGTAAGTGTTCTGCATTTTTAAATATGGAATCAAGCTCATATTTTTAAATAAAACTATTGCGTATGTATGGGAATATTCTATTATAGCTTCATGCATGAATATAATATTAGATACTAACAAAGATCTCATTCAAAAACCTTATTCCGAATAGGCAGGTATCTAAAGAAAGAAGGTGTACTTAAGAAAGAGACTTCTGAACTACTTCTTTGTACTTCAAAAAATATTATTAAATTGATGATGCATGAAGTTGGAGAATATTTATCGGATATTCTGGTCCACTACTACTTATTTTTCTGAAAGAGCTTGTGAAGCGGCTAACAGCTCACTTAAAGAGATGTTGCAATTTTCGAAGGATAAATCTCGTAACATTTAATCGGATTGCTATACACTGCCATGTAGAAGGAACCCAGTTCAGATTATGAATTGAATCGTTATATTTCGCATGTTAAGCTTACTGGTTTATTTCAAGCTGTTTATAATGTTTCTATAGCTATTTCTTCTTTTGGATGAAACTGAGTAAATTCAAAGAGTTTGGCGCAAAAATGGTGCATAAAAATATTGCTTTAAAAGTATAGATTGATGAGGATTTCAATAAACCTCTGATTTTCACGAGTCGTATACCATTTTTAAGCATATGACGAATTTAGGGACTTCTCGAAATCCTCTTAAGTAAATTAATATATGGAGATTCAGTGCTATAAGCGTCAGTTTTCTGCATTTTCTTTATAAAGAAGCTTTTTCTTCAATCAATACATCACTCGATTTTCACATCTACTAATTTTCCCAAAGGCTGTTGATAAGGTACTGTGACTTTAAGCACACCATTGGAGTATCTAGCAACTGCTTTTTCCGGGTTTACCGGGCAGCAGATTGAATAACTGTCCAGATACTGAACTCCCTCCTTCCTAGCAGCTACATAAAAACTGTCTTCAGTAATCTTAAAAGAAATATTTTTTTTTCGACTCCTGGAGGAACTACCTCGATTAGATAGTTTTCATAGTTGTCGTCAGGATATGCACAAATAACCGGTGATAATCTCAAAGTGTCTGTCATCATATTACCCCAAAATATTTATATTTGATTAAGGAATCCATTAACGTTAAATTTGCTACTTCAGCCTCCCTTATCTTGCTTACATTTACTCTGTGGTAGATACGAAAAGTGAATGCAGTAAACTCACGATATAAACAATATTTCAAACTAAACAATAAGTTAAACAATTTTAAATATCAAAATTTTAAATATCAAGGTAAAAACCTGGACACATACCAATTCTAATATTGTTATTTTGTTGAACTTATTTGCCTTATTTAATCATTTCCTGAACCTTTAGAATGTAATCTATAGCCTTCTTGTTCAGATCGATCATCTTTTCCATATCATGGATTTTTACTTTCAACCATTGTATTTTCCTATCCATTTTCATTACTGCAACTTTCCTTTTTTGTTCTTCAGTCAGAAGTGCCCAAAACTCATTATTGATCCAGCATGCATAATTGGTTATGTTCATGTTGATTGTTCATGATGCATATTTACTACCCCTTTCATGTATATTCACAAAATAAAATTTTAGATCGCGTACTTGAACCATTGATCAAATCTGAAAAACGAGCAAATTTCCTATTTTTGGGGAACTGTAAAGAGAATTATGAGCTTATGATTTTCAACAACGTATTGATGCGCTCAATTTTATCTCGTGAATTACTTAATTTTTTTTAATTAAGGTACTATTAATTGTAAAAGAAATGTATCATTTTTATGATCGATCTATATCGTTAAAGGATTCCGATAAACCCAAATTTTTGGTTGGTTGTCTTTAAGGTGAATCTAAGCCAGGAATTGATCGAAATTCTCAACAATTACTCCAATACTCTCACACCCTACTATTCATTCCTCACTCTATTGTTAGCTTTAAGCTACAAAGTACAATTATCTACTTAACTATTTTAAATTAATTATACCAAAAATATTTCACGAGTAAAATTTACTTTCCAATAAAATATTTTAAAGCCAAAAAATAAATTTATATTAATTATGTTTTTATCGTTTTCGGAGATCTTCACAAATTTGAAATTAATATTTTTTTTCCTAAAAAGGCAAGCTGCATTAATCTTAGATCAAATTATAAACTTTAATAACCTGATAAGAGCTATTACCAATGCTTTATAATTTAAATAAAAATTTTTAAATTCAAGGACATAGCCTTAGGTCATTGAACAAATCTGAAAATGATTATACCTCCAATTTCAATGAAATTGTTAAAGAAAATGCTATATAGCCTCTTTCAATATATTCAAAATAACACAACTATTGTGTTATAACTTTATTTTATGGAGATATTTGATATGAAATGGCCTGCTAAGAGAACGATTTCAGGACCCACACGC
Organism: uncultured Methanosarcinaceae archaeon; assembly: GCA_963848985.1. Taxonomy (GTDB): domain Archaea; phylum Halobacteriota; class Methanosarcinia; order Methanosarcinales; family Methanosarcinaceae; genus Methanosarcina. The sequence goes on along the minus strand of CAWKGG010000109.1, from coordinate 20,970 downwards.
TGGGATCCTTTTGAAGAGATTAGGAAAACACAAGAACGCCTGAACCTTCTGTTTGAAGACTTCATGCCTATGAAAAAATGGGGAGAAGGAAATGTCTTTACTCCTGCTGTTGACATCAAGGACGAAGGAAACAAACTTTTGGTAACCACCGACCTTCCAGGAATAAATAAAGAGGATATTGAGATAAACCTTAAAGAAGACATGCTTGAGATAAGTGCAAAGACTGGAAAGGAAAAAGAAACCGAAGAAGAAGGATATATTCGTAAAGAAAGGGAATATACCCACTTTTACCGAGCTGTTCGCCTGCCTACCAGCATTAAAGAGGAGGGGAGCACTGCAAAAATTGAAAATGGTGTTCTGACTATAACACTTCCGAAAATGGAGTTGGAAGAACCAGCAAAAAAAATACAGATAGAATAATCTTCAGTAGTTGATTGATACCTTTCAATGAAATAGGAAGTTTATTTCATTCGAATACATCGGAGCTTGCTGCAGGATGAAAAATTTCCCTGAGAACTATTATTAACGAACTGATTTATGCTTTTAGCTCCTTTGTAATATAAATGGAATTGAGGCATGCATATCTTTGTATATATAAAATAATGTATCACATTTTTCTTTTTTTCCATGGTTATAGAATTTTGAGTGACTTAAGCATCAATAATTATGTTTGCAACTATAATTGGTTTTTAAAAAAATAATTAAATAATGAGTTGGCTCTGATTAGTCTAGTCACATTTTAAACGTTTAATGGAGAGAATGAGAACTAATCTAGGGATTATGCGGTTTAACTGAAATATAAATTTTTGTGGTCAGTTTTTAAGTACAGATAACAACTTGAGCAATAGATACTTATTCTGTTAATCCTAAAATTCTATTAGTTTTATATTACAGGGGGTAAATTATTGAACGAATTCAATGTTGTTGAAATTGATGATACTAACTGGGAACAGCTGGTAGAAGAGTCTTCAAAGCCAGTTATTGTAATGTTTTATAGTCCTGAATGTCTTTTTTGTAAGGTCATGGATCCTTATTTTGTGAAGTATGCGCAGGAATTCAATAATTTGGCAGTTTTTACCCGCATGAATATTGTAATAAATCAGTGGACTTCAGAAAGGTATGGAGTTCAGAGTACGCCAACGTTTAAGTCTTTCTGTCATGGAAAACCTTTATGGGAGCAAGTAGGTGAAATAGATCCTTCCATGTTAAAAACTGCAATTGAGAACATAATAAAGTATGGAGAAGATTGTATTAGAAAAAGCACTCCAGTTGGACAGAGCATTACAGGATATATATAAATTTTTTACAAATGAACATCGGCAAATTCTTCAAGCATTTATTCGATCATATTTACATCTCCAGGATTGTCCTTAAAATCAAGATTTCAACCCTTTCACTCATAGTTAAATAGTTTCTTATCGAAATCACGTGATTTAATTTCAATTGTAACCCCATAATTTAAAGCCAGAAAAATTATGCTCTCATTTATGATATTTCTTCAATAGATAAATTTCAATAAAATGTTGAAAGTATTTTTTTATGTGTTAAAACTTAGTTCTTACAATTCTGTGGGGTTGATCGCTAAAGTGAAATAAAAAATTTAATTTTTATCTAATTCAGATTCAACCCATATGCGACCCCCCTGTTTTTAACAATTCTTCTACAAATTGCAAGTCCTATTACTGTTCCAGGATATTCTTCCCTTTTATGCAATCTTTTAAAAATTTCAAAGATTCTTTTTTTCGAATATTGCGGATCAATTCCAAAATGACCGAAAACGACTGTCTTTATTTTTCAGTGAATTTTTTGCAATTTAGATTATGTGTTTGCCTGATAAGTATCATTAAGAGTTCGTTTTCAGAAGGCTGTGGTTACTGTCCCATCCTGTGATTGTTGGAACTCCATAACGTCTACAGACTGTAATTTCATTCGTTCTCATTTGCCTTTTTCTACATAAGAAATATTTACATGATAATAAAAAGAGCTGTTTTATTGGAGAAATGGGAAAGATTTTATTTCTGAAAATTGAAAATGCAAAGAGATCAGCACTAAGGAAGGAAATAATATTACAGAGGAAAATTTCAAAGTATTTTATCAGGGAGTTTATTATGGCTCGGTTTATAGAGCTTGCAGAACTTTTTGAAGAGCTCGAGAAAATAACAGCCATAAAGAGATCTTGAAGAAGATTGCTAATTTTTTTTCTGAGCTTGCAAGAAATGAAGTAAAGGATATGGCATATCTTTTTCTTGGGAGCATAGGTCTTGCCTTTGAAAGTATTACACTTGGAGTGGGTACAAGTTTGCTTTAAAGCTATTGCTGAAGCATATGGGGCTCCAGAAGAGGAAGTTAAAAAAAGGTACTCCATTAATAGGGGATCTTGGCGATGTTGCGTTTGAATTGAACAAAGGAGAAGTATCTTCCTGACAATTGAAGATGTCCTATAAGGCTCAGAGAATTAAAAAGAGTATCAGAGGATGGAAGCTACGAAGAAAAGATCCGGATCCTCTCTGAGATCTTGCAGCTGGCCAATCCTATAGAAGGGAAATATATACTTAGAATAATTATTGGAAAGCTCAGGCTGGGATTTGGAGGCCAGTTTTTGCTCGAAGTATGTTCTATTGTCTTTCTCGGCGACAAAAAGTATCTAGGGAAAATCAACGAAAGCTACAGTGTCTGCACTTATATTGGAGAGCTTGCAGAAGCTTTTGCCGAATATGGTTGCAAGGCTCTTGGAAATTTTTCCATAAAATTGGGCAGATCTATTAAATTAATGCTTGCTCAGCGAGTTGAAAATTTCGAAGAACTCGAAGAAAGAGTTCCAGGGAAAAAGGCGGCTGAAGAAAAATATGATGGAGAGAGGAGACATATCCATATAAACGGAAATGAGATTCAAGCCTTTTCTCGAAGACTTGAAAATATAACTTCCCAATATCCTAATCTCATCGAAGCTATTAGAAAAAGTGTCCTTGTAAAAAAAATAGTGCTTGATGGGGAAATAGTTGCATATATTGAGGGCAAAAAAAGAAATGAAAGAATAGAAGAATGATATTCGTTCCAAAAACTTATGCAAAGGCGAAGAAAATACGAAATTGAAAAATACATGGAACTATTCTCCGTAGCTGTCTTTTTTTTCGACATTCTTTATCTGGAAGGAAAAACTCTCCTGAAAAATCCTACCCAATAAGAAGAATTCCTCTTGAAAAGTATGTGAAGGAATCAGGAGTAGTTCACTTAGCTATGAGAATTGTCACTGAAAACCTTGAAGAAATCGAGGACTTTTTTAATGAAGCCCTGGAAAAAAGACTTGGAGGAATTATAATTAAAGCTATGAATAACACTTAGATCTACGAAGCCGGAAAAAGAAGCTGGCTCTGGCTCAAATGGAAAGAAGAATATGCCGAGGGAATGAGGGAAATCTTTGATCTAGTAATTGTTAAAAAATATTATGGTAGGTGAGAAGGAAGAGTTCATTTGGAGCTCTCCGTTGTGCAGTCCTTAACGAAGGAAAACAGCGTTTTGAAACCTTTAAAAAGTAGGCACCGGTTTCAAGGACGAGGAAGAAAAAGAAATTTACAACTTGCTTTCAGAGTATATTGTACCTGAAATCCCAAAAAACATCTTTATAAAAATAGAATGCTTCCAGATATCTTCATAGAACCAATTGTGGTTATTGAAGTCCTAGGTACAGAAATTACAGAAAGTACAGGATACACGGTTGGTGAGGGAAAAGAAAAAACAGGACTTGCACTGCTTTTTCCTCGCTTTTTACGTATAAGATACGATAAAGATCTACATGATGTCATGAAAGTCAGAGAGATATGGAATTTGAAGGGAGAAAGTTGAGGTTTTACCGGGGAACAGGAAAAAAATAGAAGAAGATACGTAAAAATAGAAAGGGTAAATAAAGTAAGATGAGGAAGGGGAAACACCATTGAAAAATTGCGAGATTGCTGAGCTGTTTTATAAAGTTGCTGACATTCTTGATTACCAGCAGGTTGAATGGAAACACGAGCTTATAGGAAAGCTGCTGAGATGATAGAAAACCTTGGTGAGGATATAGAAAAACTCTATGAAAGAAGAGGTAAAGATGGGCTGATTGAAATTCCAGGTATTGGAGAATCTATTGCCGATCATATTGCTGAGTATCTAGAAACCGGCAAGGTAGAAAAATTTAAAAAACTTAAAGGAACAGCTCCTTCAGGAACTTCGGAATTGATGGAAATCTGGGTACTTGGTGCAAAGAGATTGAAAAAAATTGCTGATGCTATAGGGACAATAACTCTTTCAGATCTAAAAAGTGCAATCCATACCCACAAAATTCGGGAGCTCAAAGATTTCGGAGAAAAAAGCGAAGAAAATCTCTTAAAGGCAGTTGAACATTATGAGAAGAGTCACGATAGAGCATCTCTTGGAAAGGTACTTTCACTTGTAGAAGAACTCATTTCAGCCTTAAAAGCCGAATGTGAGAGTAAGATATGTAAAATAGACCTCTCGAAGATAATCTACACAGGCTCCCTTCGCAGGTTAAAAGAAACAATTAGGGATATCGATATCCTAGCTGAAGCAGAAAGGGAAGAAGCATTAAAGATAATGGATGTCTTTGTCTCCCATCTATTGACCTAAGGGTAGTCTCATCTGAAAGTTACTGAGCAGCTCTTCAATATTTTACAGGTTCAAAGGTGCACAAAATAGAACTTAGAAATATTGCCTTAGGAAAGGTTACGAGTTTTCAGAATACGGGCTGTATTCAAAAGAATCTGGGGAACAAGTTGCAGGAAAAAGTGAAGAGGATATTTATAAAAAGCTGGGCCTTGCCTATATACCTTCCGAGCTTCGGGAAAACAGGGGAGAAATCAAGGCCGCTGCAAGAAATACCCTCAAGAAGCTTATAGAAGCTGGAGACCTCAGAGGAGATCTCCATATGCACACAAACTATAGCGAAGGTAGAGAAGGACTTGAAACTATGATAAAGAAGGGTGACTCTCTTGGCTATGAATACGTCGCCGTAACCGATCATTCTCGCTCTCAGAGAATTGCTATTGGGCTGGGAAGAGACAAATTAAAAGCCCAATGGAAAGAAATCGGTAAAATCTCAAAACGCTTCAAGATAAAAATCCTTAGGGGTTCTGAGATTGAGATCCTTAAAGACGGAAGCTTCGACTATCCGGACGAAGTCCTCATAGAACTTGGTATTGTAGTGGGAGCACTACACTCCGGCTTTTCAATACCTAAAAAAAATGACAGAAAGGATAATTACAGCTCTGGAAAACAGGTGCTTCGACATCCTTGCTCATCCTTCAGGCAGGCTTCTGGGGAAAAGGAAAGCTCATGAAGTAGATTTCGAAAAAGTTTCTTATACTGTGGTTGCAAATGGAAAAGTGAGGGAAATAAACAGTCAGCCTTCCAGGCTTGACCTCAACGATGAGCTTATTCTTCTAGCCAAGGATTTCGGCTTAAAGTTTTGCATTTCCACTGACAGCCATTCTATTTTTGACCTTGCGTTCATAAGATATGGGCTTGTATAGGCACGTAGAGCTGGCTCGAAAAAAAGGATGTTGTGAATATGTATCCCTACTCCAATCTTAAGGACATTTTCAAAAAACTCAAGTTCTGATCCGATTCATATTGAGGACTTACGCAATTGAATTACAGAATCAAGCACAATATATATTATGGTCAAATTCGCTATTTAGACAGTAACAGTTTTGATGTTATTTATTTCTCTGTTCAACTGCGTAAATCCTTTTACTTTACTCAAGAGAGTAAAAAAATACTACAAAAACATCATACATCACACAAGTCATCTTTGATCTGGTTACACTGTATCACACTTGTCATTCCACAATTCAAAAGACTCAGTGATTTAAATATACCTTCACCTACACTTATTCCTTCTAGAGCGCATTTCTTCACCAAACGATCGTAAAGGACTTCATTTTCACTTTTAATAAAGTCGCACATTTCCGAAATAAATTCATCTGTTATACGTGGCTCTTTTTTGTTTACCCAACTATCAATTGACTCGATTAGATATTGACGCATAGATTTATTCTTTCCAATATCCATAAGATTCGTAAAAGCACATTCGTCTACGCTTAGAACCCACTTACCTAGTTTATACTTAAACATATCTCCACTATCGTCTTCCAAAAATATCTCTCCACAATAATTAAATTCTCACAATAACTAAAGGCTTCATAATATTTAAGTCATAATAGGGCTATAAGTGGTATAGGTACTCAAACAGTTACAGTAGCCATTATGATTAAAATTTTATGTTTTGGGCAGTTAAAGGTTTAGTATTCACTGTTTTCTCTCTTCAATTGCGTAATTCCTAAGGAATTAATCCCCAAATCAAAAGTGGTCAAACTCTCTGGTTAAAAATTGGCTTATTCCCAAGCGCTCTGTTAAACTTTTTGGAATATATTTCGATTTTTTTACGTTAAAGGTATTTTAAAAGTATCTTAATGTTCTATAGCTACTTTTATACATAAAGTGTATCTTTTATTCCTTCTCGGTCATTCAAATTTAAATGTAAAATTTGGAAAAATCTATACAAATAATAAAATTTTAATTAATATAAAAATATTATTTGAGTCTAAAATATTTCATTGGAGATTAGTTTTTTTTCAGAAATTATTTTTGCCATAGTTAATTTAAAATAATTGGCTATGTTATTGTACATTGGAGCTTTAAGTGGGCAGTGATCTGAAATATGATATTAGATACAACATTTAATGGATTGAAATTTTTCTAATCATAGGAGGAAAAAAGTGAGTCATAAGGAGAACAGACAATGACTGAGTACATCTAAGTTGCGGAAAGTCGCTCAAGATAGAGCAAACAAGCGGAGAAGAACATTTTCTTCACTGTGCAGAGATCTGCTCAAATCCGACAGCAATACCAATCGGAACGAGGTTGATTACGGACCAGGCTAAATTACTCTTCTTAGACAGCAATATGCATCAGTATCCTCGAGAAGATTACATCAAAAATCATGGCATTGATCCTCTACCCATCTGGAGAGCAATCGAAAGTGGCGTGAAGAGAGATAATCCGGAAAGAAGAACCTACTATTACAACAAAAAATAGCGACAACAAAGAAAAAGCATTTGAACAAAAAACTGCCAGAGATATACTTATTTTTGTACAGAATTTGGACGATTTTGAGGAAGCAGACATGTTCACAACGCTGTACACTAAAGTAGTAAATAATACTCTTGAATCCAATAAGGAAAATTATAGAATAGACGAAAATGAGGTAAGAAACATAATCGCCAAAAAAGACGAAAGGTTAGTATATAGAGAGGAACTTTGCGAAGAATATGAAAGTATGTGAAGAAGATTTAAGAAATTAATAGAGGATTTGCACTTGAAGCATAAAATCCCGCAGGTGAAATCACATGACTAAAGATGAATATATGCTGATTCTTGGATCCAACATCTACGCAGATCAAGTGTATACATTGTCATATCAAGCAAATAAGAACATCGGAAACAAGATACACTTGATTACTTTGGAAAAATGCGACAACGATTTGATTCTAACAACCGAAATCCGAGATGAAAACTTAGATCTCATAGCAAAAATCAACAATAATGGGTTAATTCAAGTTGATGAGAAATTTGATGTACAAGGAGAAATCGAGAAAGGAAATGGCTTTACACTGACAAGAAAAAAAGATAGTACTGTTATTTTCAATGCTAGAATTACAGAGGAGGGATACATTGCAGTGAACGGAATTTTTTATGCCGAAGGTAAGAAAATTCATATAACTGATAGTGAAGTGACAATAGACGATGTGCCCCGACAGACCATAAACGGTGTGAACATCCATAACTCCATTTTCATTGGAACTTCAGATATTGTGATAACAGATGATGGAGTGTGGATTCCTTCCTGTGTAAACCATGCCGATAATAATTGTGAGACATAAATTGATAGTAATAGCACAGATTAAATTGTTGTTTGTAAATTCAGTACTTATCTATGTTTCTTCAGTCAATTGGATCGTGCCTAAGTCTATATGTGTTGCTTCTTGTTGATGTTATTTTTGGCTCTCAGGTAGGACTTGTTGTTATCTTTTGATCACCATTATTTTTTAGATGCAAACTGGATATTAATTATTTATATCCAGTGGGAATTTCGTATCTCCAATATGAGATGTCTCATATCATTTCCAATCCCAATAATTAACATTGTTATCCTGAGTTTGCTATGAGACTCTGAAGAAAATTTTGAAGAAGACTCTGAAGAAGCATGAGCATTATAAACCGCAATTGATCCTGCTAAAAGGATTATTACCACCAAAAATCTCACTGCTCCAGATACTGAAATATTCAACTTGGATTCGACCAAGTTTGAAATTGGAGAAAGAGATACAAAAGCTGCTAAAAACCAAAATATTGCTGAAAAATATTCATGTTCTACAATTATACCTTAAGCGATTAATATAAAGAACAATCCAAATATCCAACAAATTATCCCGCTTAATGTTATTTTTATGGTTCTTTTTGACCCATTTACGTATCCCAATCCAAATTTTTCTTTGAATATACAATGATAATAATACTTATATTAATGTGAACTCTAAGGAACTCGAATAGCTACATATAGTCTGAGAGTCGGAGACTATCGAGTTTTTATCAAATTGCTTATGAAGAGAAGAAAGTATACGTTTTCGATATTATAACCGTTGAACAAGTGCATAAAAAAGATAGCTAAATTCAATATTAATTACCATAACTTCCACTAAGGCTTTTTTATTTTTAGATTTTCGGGAAGCAGCTTAATGTTTAATCTTCTGTTCTCCAGGATCAATTTTTGAATGTAAATCCCTTTATTATGCATAGTTTTGTAATAAAATTTCTGAATTTCCTAACTTCCATTTGAAATAAGAAAAGGTAACTAATCTATTACTTCTGGAGTTTATGGAACTTATAGGGCACATGGAACTTATAGAGCATATGGAGCTCATGGAACATTTGGAACTAATTCGCCCAAACAACAATCGTAAATTGAAAAATAAGGGAATAATAATTATATAGTTCTGGCAGTGTGCCTGAAGTTCTGTAAAGTGTTGTTGATTCTACATCTTTTTCTTCCCAATGAAAAACAAGGATTGTTCAGTCTGTTGGCAGAACGAGTTAAACTGGTAGGGAAAAATAATTTTTAAAGCATCGGTTTTATCATCTCACTAAATCCACAAACAATAGTTTATTGTTGTTAACTTCATGTTGATACATGTAATCTCCATGGATAATTTAAATAGGTTGGTCACCTAATTTTCAGGGCAATAATGACATTCTTTAAGGTCATCTGTATTCCTTATTTCTTTTTTGAGTCTTCCAAAGTACTGATTATTTTGTCCTTTGTTGAAATTAGTGGAAAGTCAATAGTTTTAATGATAAATATTATGTTTTTTATTTTTCCATTGATGTAGAAGTTTTAAATAGAAACATATCTTATGTTGTCTTGTTTTTTTCTCTACAGGATCTCAAAAATAAGGGATATATCCTATGATTACAGAATTATCCGTTCCTTTATTTTCTAGTTAGCTTTGAAGGATGACTTGTACTCTGAAAAGTGGAATTGTGCACTTTAGGATGTAGATTATCCCACTTCTTTACCCATTGTATCAAAGGAATGAGTGCTTCACAAAGCTGCTTTCCATCTTCTGTCAAAAAATATTCAACCCTAGGGGGTATCTCGGAAAATGCTTCCCGTTGAATCAAGCTCTCTTCATGAAGTTCTTTTAACATATCCGCAAGTGATTTGGGACTTATACCCTCAAGAGTGTACGTGAGTTCACTGAGCCTCAATCTGCCGTGGTGCCCAAGAAGAATGAGAATGAAGATGGCCCATTTTTTTGATATTGTGGTAGCAATTCCCTCAACTGAGTGCAAGCAAATCCTGTAACTATCCTTTTTCATAGTTAATTTACTACTATAATTTTGATATTATTAATACTATAGAAATTATTGTAATTGTATTGTAGTATATTTCTCTATAGTCACTTTATTAGTCTATAGTCACTTTGTTATTATAAACTCAGAAATATTAATACTCAAAAACATATTGTAGACTTGAAAAATGTTTCATCTAAAAATAGGTTGATGTGCACGATATTGAAAAACGGATGTGAAATAATATGGTAAAATGTAGAAGCTCCCACCAGGACGTATTCTAACACCTCTGGCCACTGTCACTGGCGCTACATTTACCGTCGTTGTGGCTTAAGCTTGCTGCTGTAACTGCCAAAGAAGCTACTACAAAAGCTTATTACCAAAATTGTAGTTGTCTTTTTAAATTTAATTTATTTTTTACATCATCTTTCACGACAAAAAGTAAGATGTAGAACCAATGGTTATACTGACCCAACTTCTGTTTTTAGAGTTTTACTGATGCATAGTTTTTGTAATAAAACCAATGGATCAAGGAAACCTAGAAATCCTTTTTTACTGAAAGAAAAGAATGGATAACAATCATTTTTACAGAATTTTCAGTACACTGTTTAATTTGTTTTGGGACCAGCTCAACAAACTAATTAAGTGGATTACCAAAAATCTATCTCTAAAATTATGGTTAAACTAATATCGATGTGTTGTTACATTACCTTTGGATAATTAACTATCCAAATATTAGGGTTAACTACAACTGGATACCCGGCATTTAGCCATTCTGTGATACCGCCTTGTATTTTATTGACTCTTTTATAACCAGAATCTACCAGCATTTGGCTTGCAATGGAACCTCTTTTCCTACTCAAGCAATAGACTAGTATTTTTGTACATTTGTTTTTTGGCAAATCTTTATTATTTTTGATATGCCACGCCAACAGCTCTTCATCGGATAAATCAACAGGAGTATATAACTGTACATTTCTCAATGGTATCAAATTTGCTCCTTCAATATGTATATAGTTGTATTCTACAGGAGTACGAACATCCAGAATGACTACTTTATCTCTTGAAACAAATTTGTTGATTATAACCATTTTATAAGCTATTGACAGTTACGTTTCGGTATTCAAGAGAACTATCTTGATTATTCTCTTCTGATCCTACAAAGTTCTTCAAATAGATCCTCCATTTATTCAATTTTCCATATTTTAAACTCTATAAATTCTTAGTTGTACCCATAAATTATTCTAGTAGATTATGAGAGACCCCTATATTTGCAATATGTTATGAATGATATCTAAATGACTCATTACAATTAACGGTTTATTGAAGTTCCTATCAATCTACACTTTTAAAGCAGTATTTTTAAAATAGCATAATCTCATGCACCTTTTTTGTCTTAAAATCTCGAAATTTCCTAGTTCCATACAAAGTAAGAAAAAGTTACTGATCTATGACTCATGGAGCTTATGGAATATCTTGAATTAATTAAATGAACTACATTATAAATAGAAAACTTTATAAAAATGATGATGTATTATTCTAAATAAAAAATGCCTTTTGAATATGTTTTTTCATGCTGTTTAAGTTTTTATATCTGAATATCAATAGAATAGCAATTTTTGACATCAACTATTTATATTTTTAAATTGTATGTTTCATTTTTATAGGTTCCTTCACTTTCAAGAGATAAAAAAGCAACATTTTGATCTTCAATTATTGCATAAATTATAGTAAAAACGATTTTTTTACATTTTATAAGTAAAAATATTCTCAAACTTTGGCTGAAAATATGAAAAAGCATCTATCTATTACAAAAAAAATATATATATAGCAATTCTATCTTAAATACGACTCATGCGATTAAACTAAGAACCTGGATATTTATAACTAAAATTATATAAAATTTTAACTTGTATGACAATAACTTAAAATATGAATGTCTATCGCACTTAATTCTTGATTTCAAGTGTTTAAGCTTCAAAATTAAAAGTATGAAAAAATATGGAAAATCTACACTCTTTTACTCTTCTCTTTACTTTTATACTTAGTATAATATTCTTTGATTTTGCTTGCTGCTGCTGCTGTCACCGCTGCAGAAGCTGTTAATGTTGCTATAACCACTAACAACAAAACAGCGAGTATATTTTGAATTTGTTTTGCCATAGAGCCATTAACTCCTTAATTTTAATTTTTTGGGAGACAAAGTTGTGCATAAAATTCGTTAGCCTTAATAGATGAATTTAATTAATATGCAATATTTCCCTGAAAAAGAAAAATAGTGTCATTTGGAAGATTACTTGAATAGTTATGAAAATCTGTTATTTCAGATAATTCTACAGCATAAATTCTGATATTGTTTTTCTATCTAACATTTGCTTTCTTTGATCATTTCCTGAACTTTTCGAACATCAGCTATAGCTTCTTTTTTCATCTCGATCATCTTTTCCATATCATGGATTTTTACTTCCATCCATCTTATTATCATATCCATTCTCATTACTGCAACTTTCTTTCTCTGTTCTTCAGTCAGAAGTTCCCACGTCTGAGTTATCACAGTCTGCATCATTGGGCCCTTTCCTACCATGGAATGTTCTTCGCACATGTTTTAATGTCTCCTTTCCTCGATAATATTCTTTAAATTTATACTTCAAGAACGGATCGAATATCTTGATATGTATTGATCTCGGGTTTCAACAAATTGCTTATAAAGCTTATATATATTACTTGTTGCAATCAGATGTTTATTATTTCTCCATATTATTTTTAATTAATTATACACAAAATAGTTTCTGAACAAAATTTATTATCCTTTAAAATGTTTTAATCGGAAACCTAATTCTATATTAATTATGTTTTTATTATTTTTGAAGATTCTCACAAATTTAGAAGAACTTCGCTAAACCTCCAATTTCCACAAATTACTTACAGATTCACTATAAACAAACAATCAAACATTGGAATTTATCGAAATGCTCTCAGATCTTTCATTCATCTTTATAGTTATTTCATAGAACTTGTGAGGTTGAGCTGAGAATCAAAGAATAAAACTTCAATTATCTAAAATCTTAATTTAATCACAGTGTTTGTTGTAATTTATTTCGTACTCTAAGTATATATAGCTCTAATTAATTTGATTATCATATGAGGGCCTTCACGACATCTATAAATTCTTTCTTGATCGCAGGATCTGATTATCCATGCTAGCTCCATCGTACAATTCCCTTTTTGTCCAGCAAAAAAAACATAAGTGAAGTTTATGTCTCTCATCCCAAGGGCTTCCTGGTAGCTGGAGCAATCCCCATAAAATGTGACCATATTAACGTGTTTCTCTATGGACAATTTCTCTTTTCATCCCCGAGTCTGTCATCCAGGAGAGAACTTTCCATGATGAGTTTATCATTGGGATTTCATATACAGTAAACCTGCTATTATTTCAGAATTCCCACTCAAATGGCTGGACCCATGAGTCAATCATGCTCTGTGAACTGCGTTCAAAAGCAATGCATATGATTGTAACCTTTCCTCTCGCAGTTACCGGGAAAGATACAACTCTGCCTGCAAGGTATTTAGATAACTTCAGGGAAAGGTCACCCTATAATATTTATTATTCTCATAGGATACTCTGGTGGAATTAACACCGCATTTATTGCATGGATAACTCCATTACTTGCATTAACTTCCGTCTTTATAATCTTTGCATTTCCTACAACGACTTCATGCTCTCTGATCTTGACAGGCAGTTTCTGCCCTTCAAGAGTCGTTATATTGCCCACGTTGCCAACAACTTTTGCCATTAGCCTCTGCTCTTAACATTATAAAGAAGAACTTTCTTCAATGCACTTGGGTTTTTCAAGAGAGCTTCAATTGTCCCATTTTGTGAATCTGCAAAGGCTTCATCTTCGGAGCAAAGAACGTAAATGTTCCTTCTCCATTTAATGTAACTTTCAGGTTTGTAGCATTAAGCTCTGAAAGAAGTGTTTTGAAATCCCCGTTTTCTGTTTCTATGCTTACTACAGTTTGCGTTCAATCATCCTGTGCAGAAGCGATACGAGAACTAAACTTAGTAATAGAGTAATAATCAAAGTATAAAATAGATTATCAATTATTTGATTTCATATGAAAAACTTCGTATCAAATGAAAGTTTTGCATTCTTCATACATGAGGCAATGATTCATTAGGGTCTGTGATTATAAAGGAAAAAATAAAATGTTTATATTTTAATATTGTTCATCTGTGCAAAATTACTTCCTGCATACGATAAAACGGACCTGGAAATGTTAATGTCTATTGCTTCTTTTAAGACCTCCTCAATAGTCTCTACATTTGCAAAGTTAAGTTCACTTTTTACCTCCTCTGGTACATCATCCAGATCACTTTCGTTTTCTTTTGGTAGAATTACTTTTTTTATACCTGCTCGGTGTGCTGCCAAAATCTTCTCTTTTATCCCACCCACAGGCAATACTGCACCGCTAAGAGTAATCTCGCCTGTCATAGCAATTTTTGGATCAACTGCTTTTCCAGTAATTAAAGATGTCAGGGTAGTAAAGAGTGTCACACCTGCTGATGGACCATCCTTTGGTGTTGCACCTGAAGGTACATGAATGTGGATATCGCTTGAAGTGAAATTAAAGCTATTTGCAGTATTTGCAAGCCGTGATCTGACAAGGCTCAATGCTATTTTTGCAGATTCCTTCATCACGTCACCAAGTTGGCCTGTGAGTGTAAGCTTCCCGCTTCCAGGCATAAATGTACCTTCTATGAAGAGTATATCCCCCCCAACAGGCGTCCATGCAAGTCCTGTGACTACTCCCGGTAAATTCTCTTTTCTGACCTCTTCTTGGCGGATCAACTCTTTTCCAAGGATCCCTGTGAGCATATCTTTCTTTACTACGTAAGGGATATCTGCACTCCCTGATACAATTTTCTCGGATACAAACCTTGCGGTTCTTGCAAGCTGTTTTTTAAGCCCCCGGACTCCTGCTTCACGGGTATATTTTTCAATGATTACCATTAAGGCATCATCTTCAATCCGGAGTTTATCTGCATCAAGGCCATGTTCTTCCAGTATATCGGGCAGAAGATGATCTATCGCAATTGCAAGCTTCTCTTTTTTAGTGTAGCCTGATATCTCGATCATCTCCATTCTGTCAAGGAGTGGCAAGGGGACATTTGACAGGGAATTAGCAGTGGCGATGAACAACACATCAGACAGATCATATGGGACTTCAAGATAATGGTCTGCGAATGTGTTGTTCTGTTCGGGATCAAGAACTTCAAGAAGGGCACTCGCAGGGTCTCCTCCATAGGAGAATGAGAGCTTATCGATTTCATCGAGGACAAATACAGGATTTTTTGTACCTGCTTTTTTCATGCCTTGAATAATTCTTCCTGGCAGAGCTCCTATATATGTTCGCCTGTGCCCTCTGATCTCTGCTTCATCTTTGATACCTCCAAGGCTAACTCGAACATATTTTCTGCCAAGAGCATCTGAGATACTTCTTCCCAGGCTCGTTTTGCCAGTGCCTGGAGGTCCTGTTAAAAGCAGAATTGAGCCTTGTTTTTCTTTCTTTAATTTCATTACTGCCAGATGTTGGATTATTCTCTCTTTGACCTTTTCAAGTCCTTTATGATTGTTCTCAAGCACACGGCGGGCTTCAGCAATATCTATGCTCTTTCTCTCTTCCGTTACCCAGGGAAGATCAAGCAAGAGATCAAGATAATTTCTGATAACAAGGCTTTCAGGATTATGGCTTCCTCCGATTTCAAGTTTCTTCGCCTCTGATAATGCCTTTTTCCTCAAATCTTCAGGCATCTTCGAGTTCTCAATTCTTTCCCGATATCCTCCGTTGCATGAAGTAGAACAGTCACCTTCGTTAAGCTCTTCTTGAATTACCTTCAGTTGTTCTCGCAACATTGCTTCTCTATGTGACTTGTTTATTTTTTCGGAAACTTTTTTTGCCACTTCAATCTGCAAATTGATATTTTCTTTCTGTTTCGCCAGAATATAAAGAAATGCAAAATATCTTTCACGAACAGAAACGATCTCCAGAAGATCCTGCTTTTCGGAGAGTTTTATCGGCATATATGGCATAATATATCCCATAATTTGGCCAATGGAATTCATCTTATCGATTGGCCTAGTAAACTGTTCTGAACCTTGAAAACGGTTGCTTATCTCAAGAATTATCTTTTTTACATCTGCTATTATTTCTGCTTGAATTTCGTCATCCAGATCCGGAATATCAGAAATAGGCTTGTATTCAGAATAGAACTGTCCATTTTCCTGGTGTAGGGATATGGCTTCTACTCTTTGCACAGCTTCTGCAGCAATTAAATATCCGTTATTAGCAGGTTGCACAAACGTAATTTTTAACAGATTTCCTATTTTATAGAAACTGTCTCCAGATAAGTCTGAAAATTTTATTCCACTCTTTACTGTTAGCCCGATGGCATATACAGGTTCGATATTTTTCATCTCACTTAATAACATTTCTCCGGTAATTTTGTCAGCCAAGAATTTTGTTCGGGTTTTCGGGTAAACAACTATTTCAAAAAGCGGTATTACAATGCTTTCTCTGATATTGTCTGTTTGTCTTGAATTCATTATCATTCATTCCAATTATAATTTTATTTACTTAGTTATAGTTAACCTAAGTACAAGACCAACTAAAAAAATTCATTTTAATCTCTCCAGAATTTCGATGAGAGTATCTATCTCTTTTTCATTCAATAAATCTACCATCTTTTCAATAACCTTCATCAAAGAATTCTCTTCAGAACGGGCTATCATCTGTCCTTTTTCGGTTAAACGGATATAAATTACTCTGCCATCATCTGGACATTTTTCTCTATACACACACTCAAACTTAACAAATTTGTTGATCATCTCCGTGATGGTGGGTTTTGAGTTTTTGGTGATTTTAGCAAGTTTGCTAAATGTCACTTCCCCATGTCCATCAATGGCTCTTAGATATCCGATCTGCTTCACAGTAATGTCCGATAACCCACATTCAGATAAGATCTCACAAGAGCATTCCCCTTTGATTTTTATCAGGTTATCAAAAACTGTAAACAAATGCTCTTTCTTTGAAATCATATTCCCATCTTCTTTTTAGTTAGGATTTCCCTAAATATATACTTTGTGGTTATGCCAAGTTTTACTCATATCATCTAACTCATTGAGAGTACTGCAACTTACTTTCATGTTTGAGAAGAAACCTAGAAGCAATTTAAGCTTAACTAGAGAATTAAGAATAAACCAAATTTCGTGTGGCTTCAAGATTAATGGAAAATTTATGGTTGATTCAACTGATTTCAGAAATTGAGACCATATATCCATCGCCAATAACTTGTAGAGCTATCTTCACCTCAAAAGTGCTCAACCAGCTTATAAGCTACTGGTTCATCTATTACACGAAATTCCCAAAAATTTGAGAGCTGTTGAATATATTTCATATACTAAAAATTTTTGTTTCAATAAATTCGGTCAACTCAAAAGCCTGTCTAATTTTACTTTAGGATCAGAGCAAGTTCTTTTTCAAGATAAGGGTGCATTGAAGATGTATATCCATGTGTCGCATCGCTAACAATATACATTACTTTTGGCTCTTTAGCAAGGGCAAAAGTCTTTAGTGCTGCTTTATGGGGAATTACAGTATCATTAAATGAATGAATCAGCACGAATTTCACAGGCGGCAGGGTAGGTAGATAGGTATCTGGATCAATCGAACGATAAAAACGGTAAGTCTTATTGTCGGCAACGAAGGAGGGATCAATATCTTCAGTGCCATATCCTGCAGTACTGATTCCGATGACCCCTTTAAGGGAAGGATCAAGGGCACCGGCAATCATTGCAAATCTTCCGCCATTACTCTCCCCTAAAATTGCAAGTCTTTTTGGATCAATTTCCGGCTGGACTGCAAGCACATCTGCGGCTTTAAGTGCGTCATAAACCATGGTATATTCGAAAGGTTCGAGGCCACTTCTAAAAAGTTCTAGATCCTTTTCCACACTTACGCTACCGAGATTGCGTTGGTCAATAGCAAGAGTTGCATATCCCATTTTTGAGAGTTCCACAGCTAATCCCTGTTCAGATTCTTTTCTAACTGTTGCTCCAGGGAGGAGGATTATTCCAGGAAAACCCAAAGAAGAGTTGAATTTTGCAGGAATCCTTAAAAGAGCCTGAATTTTATCCCCTTGACTTCCAAAAGACAGAAGTTTCAAAGTATCTGAGTTTTCAGGAAAGTATAAATCCTTTATTTCATGAGCTGTAAATAAAGGCTCTTCCCTTTTAGTAAAAGATAGAGTACCGGCTTCCGAAACACTCCAGGTAGATGCGCGTTGGGAATAATTGGCAGGATTGTACAGAACTCCGAAAATGCCCACAAATATTAGAAGAAAACCCAGGTAAAAAAATCTGGGTTTAATAGCTTTGATTCTTGAAAAAGCACTTTTTTTGCTTTCTTTTTTTCCAGAATTATGCTTGCTCAAGTCGACCCTGCCCAGAAAATTGTAATCGTGACCAGAAACCATTCGCAACATTTAAGAATAATATTACTTTGTCTGTAGTGATGCAGACAATCAGCACTTTTTTGCTGAATGTGAACTGCATTTTTATCTATTTCATAGTACCGCATGAGTCCTGCAGAAGATTTCAGTCCTGTATCTGACCTTTTAGCCATTAGTTAACATCTGTACGAATGAACTGTAATTGGAATATATGTTTCATAACCATAATAAATTGCTGTGGCAAAAACTAAACTAATTATCTGAGAATTAGGAAATGTAACATACTGTTAAATTTCCTGATAAGTTTGATAATCCGATTGTGCAGTTCTTATATATAAATCCAGCAGAGATATTTTTGAATAACAAAGATTCAGCAGGTTTAAATGTAGAATCTATTTTATACTCAGAAAATGGATAGTTCTTTAAATAAGTACCTCATCCAGCAGGAAAGGTGGATAAAACACTCCCTTTTCTGTAATTATCAGCAGTTACATTTTCCATTGGTGTCGCATCAAAAGCAGGATTATAGACTTCTACATCTATTGGGGCAAATTGTTCTGATCCAAAAAATCGTAACTCTTCAGGGCTCCGCATTTCTATTTCTACACTACCTTCCCAGCCATTAAAATCGAAAGTAGAGATCGGAGCTGCTACATAGAAGGGAATTTCATGCTCTTTTGCAAGGATGGAATGTGTATATGTCCCTATTTTGTTAAAAATAACATCCTGAGTTATCCTGTCAGCTCCTACGAGCACGCTATCCACAAGTCCCTGGTGCATTGCCCATCCAGCCATTGAGTCCGTGATCAGGGTCACTGGAATTTTATCCTGCATAAGTTCCCAAGTAGTGATTCTGCTTCCCTGATTAAGAGGCCTGGTCTCACAGGCAATAACTTTTATTTTTTTGCCTTCAGCAATAGCCGAACGTACAACTCCAAGGGCAGTGCCCCAGTCCACACAAGAGAGTCTACCTGCGTTACAGTGTGTGAGTACCGTATTTCCATCTTTTAGGAGTTTGGCTCCATGTTCACCTATCATCTTGTTAGTCGCCACGTCTTCTTCAGCAATATTTATGGCTTCCTGAAAGGCAATATCGAGGATTTCCTGAATATCAAAGGCATCAGAAATTGCTCTTAAGACCCTATCAACACCCCAACCAAGATTTACTGCTGTAGGACGGATAGACTTAAGAACTTTTCCTGCAACTTCGAGATCTTGTACCATTGTTTCTAAGTCTCTAGCTTCACTATGTAAAGCTGCAAGGGCAATCCCAAAACCTCCTGCGGTCCCAAGAGCAGGAGCGCCCCTTATCCTGAGAGACTTTATAGCCTCGCATAGAGAACTCAAAGTTTTGCATTCAATTATTCTGTACTCTTTCGGGAGCAATGTTTGATCTACCAATACAACTGATTTTGACTCTTCCTTCCAGTCAATTGTTCTCATTGAAATCACTTTCCGATGTAAGCAACATATTCTATAGAAAAATCATCTGACTCTCTTTTCAAGCCTCACATGTAATAAAAAACTATTCAACTCAATTCCCTGAGAGACTTGTTTATCCTTTTCTTAAATTATCTGGATAACCTGAGTGATTAATATGAAATTCTGTTGGAGCCATCATTATCTTTAAATAGAAAAATAATTGAAGAAAAAGTGAGAAATGAAGTATTTGGAGCCCCTATCTTAGAGCAAGAATTAAATCAAGAATAAAACATTTATCTTTGAATATACAGATAATTACAATCTTTTTTCCCAGAAAGGCAAACTTAAATATAATAGAGAGAATTTCGATAAACCTCTATTTTCAAGAGTCATTTATAAGCCATTTATATGCGTACTAAGAAATATGAAGGTCTATCGAAATCCTCTAAAGATCTATAGGGTAATAGAATAAATAAGAGAAGATTTAAAACCCATAGCTTAGATACAGGAGAAGTCGTAGTTTAAGGAATATCAAGTCATAAATTTCATAAACCCATTTTCTGCCGATGTACATAAGAATGCCATCTAATATTCTCAAAATGACAATATCTTAAAACTTAATCTAACTTTCACTGAATAATAATGGGTAAATAGGCAAACAAATTATACATCTGTGTATATCTGTGGAATGTTTGATGAATAAACTCATACATTTAGGGACCTTGAATCTGTAAATTTGGTCTGTAAATTTCAAAAATTATGAAGGATCTGTTATTCTATTAATACGGTTTATGAAATCAGGGTATTCGTCGGAGAGTAAGCGCTTATGACAAAAATAAAAATAGCAATTGCAGGAATCGGGAACTGTGCAAGCTCTTTGATACAGGGCATTGAGTATTATAAAGCTGAACATAAAGAATCTATCGGGCTGATGCACTGGGGATCTTGGTGGGTATAAACCCACGGATATCAAAGTTGTTGCTGCCTTTGACGTTGACGCTAGGAAAGAAGGAAAAGATGTAGCTGAGGCTATCTTTGCTCCCCCGAACTGCACAACGATTTTTTGCCCTGACATTCCTGCCACAGGCGTGAAGGTTAAAATGGGTAGAGTTCTTGACGGCATCTCTGACCAC
>CAWKGG010000108.1:0-20637 GCA_963848985.1 uncultured Methanosarcinaceae archaeon | reverse complement strand
TACTATAGTATCGAAAAATTGAGTTTCTGAATAAAGCTTATTTCAGCATGAAACATTTTACAAATTAACTGCAAATTAATATCAATTTAAATTGTTTGAGTATCGAAAATAAAATGATAGTTCTGTAAAAAGTATAATAGAAAAAAAGTAAACGGATAATTTTTCTTCATCTGTTAACTCTCGAGTATTCAGCTGGAAGTCATAAATATTGTTGCCTTATCTCTATTTTCAGTCAATTTTCTCGAACTTGGATGCAGGTGCCCCACAAATTGGACATTTCCCATGAGGTTCACCTTCCGTAGTATATCCGCAGATACTGCATACATAGTAATCAACTTCTTCATTCTTCCCGATTTCATCCAGGGCTTTTTCGTATAATCCAGCATGAATCTTTTCTACTTTATTTGCTACCTCAAAGCTCCAAAGAGCTCTATTATCCCCTTCTTCCTTTGCCTCCTCTATAAATTTGGGGTACATTTTTGTAAATTCGTATGTCTCACCGTTAATGGCATCTTTCAAGTTGTCCATTGTAGTTCCAATTCCACCCATACGCTGAAAATGATTGAAAGCGTGGACAGTTTCCGCAGCAGCTGCAGCTCTAAATAGTTTAGCTATCTGATGATACCCTTCTTCATCGGCTTTTTTTGAAAAGGCCAAGTATGTCCTGTTTGCCATTGATTCGCCAGTAAATGCAGCTTTAAGATTATCTTTAGAACTCATAGATATCTCCCTTAATTTGAAATTTTTTTTACCCTATTTAATTATTATGTATATCATTTTAACGCTCATTATTTATGACATTAAATTATTGAAGTATCTATTAGTCATAGCAGACTAATCATTTTTATCCATGAGTGTTATAGATTCTGAAAAAGAGCTATATCCACCTCAAAAATTCAAGTAGTTATAAGATTTTGGCGGAAACCTGACCTTCAAATAACAAGAAAATGTAATAAAATTAGTTAGAGGGCTAAAATTCGAACGCACGAACTCCTATGAAAAAAGGCCAATATCTTTATATCTTTTCGTCATACTTAGGGCTGATGCATTTGAAGTACAAAACCAATAATAGCGAACTCATAATTTTATAAATCTCAAATTTTGACTATGGCTTTTCAAGTACTTGATTTTGCATCATAAGTGAGTAAGTCTTGCGCTTATAAAAAGCTTAATTATACACCAACTAGATTTTTTGAAATACTAGAATCACTTTATATTAGTTTCCAGAATAGATGATAAAAATGACCCAGAGAATAAACTACTCAAAACGGATTGATTCATCTCTGTTACTTGAATTGAAAAACGTAACTGTTCTCCGATGTGGAAAAAAGATCCTCGATTCCGTGTCTCTTTCAATTGAGCAGGGAGAGCAAGTTGCAATTATAGGTCCTAATGGTTCAGGGAAATCCTCCCTTATAAAGACAATCACAAAAGAATATTACCCTCTTGCAGAAACAGAAGAGCTTGTTATAAAGATAATGGGTAAAGATAGATGGAACGTTTTTGAGCTCAGAAAATTACTGGGGATCGTCTCTGGAGATCTTCAGCAGACATACTTCCGCCAGATCAAAGTTGTGGATGTTGTACTATCGGGATTTTTCAGCAGCATAGGGATTTATTATAATCATAATGTAACGCCTGAAATGGGGCCCAGAGCCAGACAGATTCTGGAATTCCTTGAAATTTCACACCTTGAAAACAGGTTAATATGCGAACTCTCTACCGGAGAAGCCAGACGTGTACTGATAGGTAGAGCTCTTGTTCATGATCCCCATATCCTTGTTTTAGATGAACCCTCAAACAACCTTGACATGAAAGCTCTTAACAGCTTCCGTCAGAGCATCAGGAAGATCGCAATTTCAGGAAAAAGTGTAATTATGGTCACTCACAATCTTCAGGACGTTATTCCTGAAATAAAACGTGTGGTTCTTATGAGAGAGGGGAAAGTATTCATGGATGGAAAGAAAGGGGACATTCTGACAGATGCTAATCTTTCGGAACTTTTCTCACTCTCAGTAAAAGTATTAGAAAAAGGAGGTTACTACCAGGCTCTGGTCTGGTGAGAATTATTCTTCGATCAGTTTTGTGGTTCTGTAGCTCGCAAGCAAAGTCATCGAAGCTTGCTCTGCAAAGTACAGAGAGTTGTTTAATCCGTTTTTTTGGCAACACACTTGAATCTACATCATTATATTTCTTAATCTGATACCCCAAGTCACTTTCTTCTGAAGTTACTAAGTTAGGTAGTTAAGGATGATTAGTTTCCCCTTTTGTCTCACACTATCCCTAATAGCTCTCTTAGCTCAAAAACGTTCCATCTATCTTTACCCATTATCTTTATAACAAGCCCTTCTGTTTCTGCAAGAGGGTAATATTCTTTTGTGATTGTCTTTATAAGGGAGGATTTCCCTGAACCATTAGGACCTATAATTGCAACTTGCTCTCCCTGCTCAATTGAAAGAGACACAGAATCGAGGATCTTTTTTCCACATCGGAGAACAGTTACATTTTTCAGTTTGAATAGTAAAAGACGCTTATTCTTCTCTGATAATATATTTTATTATCCTTTTCTATTCAATAGGGTATTGGCTATCTGCTGTTCACACTATGTTTCTGGTGCAGAGTATAATTAAGTTTCTGAAATGCTTCTGAAAATTATGTAATATGCTATATTCTGCTCCGTAAAGCAAATTTTATACTTCTGCTTTTAGATATCCTAAATTTGATAGCTGAGTAAAAAGAAGTTTCTTTGCTTCGATTACTTGGTCCAATAAGTACAAACACAAAATAGAAACCATTACCTACAATTCGTAACATAAATATATGCGTTCATATCGAATCTAATCTTGATGTTCAATTTTTTCATGCCAAATTTAGTTTTTGTGAGATTTTTAGCAAGCATAAAGAAAGGTTTTGGATCTCAACAATTTATTGATGGTTTTGGTGAGACATGAGCTTACCGAGAATTTTAGCATAAAGGAAACTGGCAAATGGTTAAATCAGGAAGAAATTATCTACACCTTAAACCTTGATAGATTGTACGAAAGAGTCCTTTATATAACTCTTGAAATCTTATGTATTTACAATAACCAAATCTCTCGGATGTGTTTAGCAGTCTGCTTTAGGGGTGTAATTTTGAAGATCCTGATCTAAATTTGGACTGGGAAAAAGTAGTTCTTCAGAGCACTAGATATGTCTTGGTAAGCATAAATATAATTAAGATTTTGGATATGATAAGTTATGGATAACAGTTGAAGTTAGTTACCCAAGAAGCCCCGAAATAGAACTATTGGAGTTACAGTAAATAGAGGCAACGTTTTTGACTTGTAACAATTTTCTGACACTTGTAATTAGGAAAAAATAAACTTTGGAAAGGCTCTATCATTATTTTTTACATGGAGCTCATAAGCAAACTGTATCCAACTTTTGCAAAAAGAGAAAATGAAGTAACAAACTTCCATGAAACTGAATGCAATTGATAATTAAATTATCATAAAATTTAATAAGGAAAAAAAGGGACATATAGATCTCGGAAAGGTCTCGAATTGGATAAAAATTATCAAGCTAAGCAGCTTTCGACATTTTGCAGATGTACGGCTGCATAATTTGCTTGCATATTTGGTAACAATAACAGATATTTCACAGATATATACATATGTAAAATTTGTATCCTGTTTAGTAACTATTATTCATTGAAAGTTAGATTAATTTTTAAGATATGCCACATTGGGAAAATAGATCGAATTTTTTTGTGCATCTATGAAAAATGGGATTCAAAGGTATAAGTTATGTTTAAGTGGGAAGTGTAAAGTATGATATTGAGCTCAGAGAAAGTGTGAATTTCAGCTTTGAATTCGGTCCTTTTTTCAAGATAACATGTTTATTTTGCCAATTTATCTCTAACCCAAGTTTAACAGATTTCCACTAATTTAGTACAATATTTTCTTTTAAAAAAGGATTGAATAGGTACTATGTCTTAAATGAAAAGATGTCACAAATCAATAAATACAAAATACAACTTGAGATTACATGAAGAAAAATTGTGCTGGAAGCCCGTATAACCTTCGAAATGTATTCCTCTGTAAAATTTGGACTCTAAGGGTAATTTTCTCGCTTAGTTCTCTTCACTTGCGTCTAAATTTTGCATTATCCCTTTTATACCGTCAGCTTCTGTATTTAAACCTTTTAGTTTCTAATCTTTTTGTTTTTTGCCTTCTAGTTTCTTTTTGACTGCTGCAGCTGCGTTTTTAGGAGATTCAGTTTCCCAGAGTTTTCTGACCTTTGCACTCTTGAGGGCTGGTATTAAGGAATCTATTTTTGCCTGCACGACTGCAAGTATCTCTTCGTTAATACTTGGGTATTCTATGCCCATAAACTTCTGGCCTTTAAGTATATCGACTTTCCGGAACACTGATCTCTCCACCCCTTTTCTAACTCCTGTTTTAAGGGATTCAATTGCGTCTCTCCACTGGGTAGCCCAGGGAGTATCCGGAATATCCGTATGGTGAACATCGGATCTGTCCACTTTGATAGCTGCCAGATGGCAGGCTTTTACGCAAGCTCCACAGTAAGTACAGAAATCTTCAACGAAAGCAATTTTTCGCAGATCATCGGGTTCCTTTGGCACGTACCATAGTTTAGAGGGGCAGACATTAAAGCAGCCGTGACAACCCTGGGGGTCACATTCATTCAAGTTCACAGATATAAGGTTCAGTGTCCCTTCCATAGGTTTTTGTAGCTCTACGGCATCATAAGGGCAGACAACCTTGCATCGACCACATTGTGTACACTTAACCTTGTCCACCTTAATTTTTCCTTCAACTCTAGGGGCCTCAACGGAACGTTCCCCTTTGACTTTTATAGCTTCTTCCGGACATATATCCTGGCAGAGCACACAATAATCGCATTTATCCTCATCCACTAGGATCTGCTCGAAAGGCAAAGGGTTCTCAGGTGTAGGTTCGCGCTCGAGCAGGATAACAGCATCGCAGAAACGGGCACATATTCCGCAGAAATTGCATTTATCAGTGTCAATTACTATCTCCCCTTTTGCTCCTTCTTTAAATGGAGCGATTTCTTCTTTTTTTGGGAAGGTGAATTCGACTTCGATTGCATCTTGAGGGCAAGCCCCTTCACATAGAGCACAGGGAAGGCATTTTTCGTTTATATTAACGTATGCGTCATACTTTGGGTACTGTTTCTCATCTGGGACCTCTCCTACAGCATCAAAGGTGATAGCATGCACAGGGCAGAGATTTGCGCACATCCTGCAGAAGGTGCACTTCTCAAGATCCATAATTACAGGAGGAGCGTCAAGCCCGGTTGCAATTTCCTGCACTGGTCCGAGTTCGAGGGCTTTTGTTGGGCAGACATCTACGCAGATTCCACAGCCATTGCATCGTTTATAATCGTAATCCAAGGTCTTTATAGACTTTTCTGTTGCCTGGGTATAGCAAAAATGTGTACCCTGTAGGTCCATGCTATTTGTAACAGTAATTTTTTCCTGGTTTTTATCATCGTTGTTTTCGGGCACTACAGATTCCAACTCCTCCGATTCAAGATCCTCTGCTTCAAATTCTTTGGATTTGTAGCCCCCAGCTTCAGATTTTTCATTTCTATTTTTTTCTATTTTGGGCTCTGCAGTTTCTATTTTTTTGGGTTCGCAGCATCCATCACGAATATGAGCCTTTTGTTCGTCGTACTCTTCGTTCACTGCGCCACTTCCTCAGATGTAGATATTGGTTCGTCCTTCTGAAGTTCAGTCCCTATTGACCCAATTTCTTTGAGTTCTTCTACAAACTCAGTTATCGTGCTTGCAAAACGTTCCCCCTCAGCAGCTGAGATCCACAGGGTTCTGAGCCTTCTAGGATCAAGCCCTATTCCTATTAGAATTTCTTTCAGGACTTCCAAACGATGCTTTGCATCAATATTTCCGTAGATGTAATGGCATTCATCCAACCTGCAACCTGCAACAAGCACTCCATCAGCCCCGCCTTTGAAAGCTTCAAGCACAAACTCCGGGCTTACCCTTGCAGAACACATTGTGCGAATTACTCTGATATTTGTTGGATAACTTAGCCTGGACATCCCGGCAAGGTCTGCACAAGCATAACTGCACCAGTTGCATAGAAAAGCCACAATAAACGGGCTCTGGGACTTATTCGCAGTTGCTTCCTGAATCTGTGCAAGAATCTGTTCGTTTTCGAAGTTTCTCATCTGAATTGCCCCTACAGGGCAAGCGGCACTGCAGTCTCCGCAACCATGGCATGAGATCTCGTCTACTATAGCTTTTTTGTCTTCAATGCTAATTTTTCCGAACTTGCAAACTTCCAAACAGGTCTTGCATCCGATACATTTATCAGGATCAACATGAGCTCCCATTGGATCTGCTTCAAGTTCGCCTGTTCCAAGCAACTGCATAACTTTGGCAGCGCATGCACTACCTTGAGCAATCGAAATCTGGATTTCTTTGGGTCCAGATGCGCAGCCTGCCAAGAAAACCCCACTTACAGGTGCATCAACAGGGCGCATTTTTGGATGTGCACTTGCAAAGAATCTATCCTGCCGCCTTGAAAGGTTCAACATCCTTCCTATGCCTTCTGCGGATTTGCTTGGTTCGAAACCTGTTGAAAGCACAACAAGATCATAGGCCTCTTCCTCAGGCCTACATTCCAGGGTATTTTCATAACGGATTACAGGTTTACCATCCTCTCCTGCATAAATTTCGGCAACCTTTCCGCGGATGAAGTCCACACCCATTGCTTGAGTCCTTACATAATATTCTTCATACATTTCCCCAGCAGCCCTGATATCTATATAATGGATCGTGATATCCACATCAGGGTAGCGTTCCTTGATCATTTGAGCATTCTTGAGCGCTGACATACAGCAGACCCTTGAACAATATTCGTTTCCAATGGTTTTGTCCCTGGATCCTACACACTGAATGAATGCCACTCTTTTAGGAGGCTTGCAAGTCGAAGGCACAAGTACTCTTCCACCTGTAGGCCCTGAAGAGTTCAGCATGCGCTCGAGTTGCATACTTGTTATAACATCCGGGTACTTCCCGAACCCGTATTCCTTTTTCCTGGAAGCGTCAAAGAGCTGATAACCAGTTGCAACAATGACAGCTCCGACTTCTAACTCAATGTCTTCGGTTTTTTGTTCATAATCAACAGCTTCTGCGGGACAAGCCTGCGAACAGAGTCCACAACCCACGCAATGATCAGGATCAATAAGCACTACCTGAGGAACAGCTTGAGGAATTGGCATATATATTGCTTTGGTCTTTCCTACCCCGTAGTCCATAGGGTTTTCGATTTCCACAGGACAGACAGTTGAACATAGATCTACACAACCTTTACATTTTTTGTCTAGCACGAACCTAGCTTTGCGTTTAATTTTTACGTGGAATTTCCCAACAGACCCTGAAATGTCGGTTATTTCGGAATAGGTATATAGAGTAATGTTTGGATGGTTTTGGACTTCGGTCATTTTTGGAGCAAGTACACAGATTGAACAATCATTTGTGGGGAATACTTCATTCATAAGAGCCATTTTACCCCCAATTGTAGAATCCTTTTCCACCATGATTACAGGAAAACCAGCATATGCAAGGTTCAGAGCAGCCTCAATTCCGGCAACACCTCCACCTATAATAAGGACATTTCTGCTGACTTTAGAGCTTGTTGCACTCAGTTCCTTCAGGAACCTGGCCTTTGCAGCTCCCATTCTAATTAGATCAAAAGCTTTCTGAGTTGCCATCTGTGGATCTCCGGCGTGCACCCAGGAACACTGTTCTCTTATGTTTACCATTTCCAGAAGGTAAGGGTTCAGACCTGCCTTTTCCATTACATGCCTGAAGGTCTTTTCGTGTAGCCTGGGAGAACAAGCAGCTATCACCACCCTATCGATTTTGTTTTCCTTTATATCGTTGATGATACCTTCCTGTCCAGAATCGGAACATAAAAATTGAATTTCCCGAGCAATCACCACATCTTCCAGTTTAGTTGCCATTTCCTGCAAGGCCACAACATCTATAACTCCCGCAACATTTAGTCCGCAGTGGCAAATATATACTCCGATCCGCATATTAGTTACTCCATATACCTATGTGTGATGTTAACAATAATCATATAATGTAATTTACATGTGTTTACTATATAAATTACAAATCATACCTTATAGCTTGAAAATTATAATTCATGTATCATTATTTTAGAAGTGTATTTCCAAAACACCTATACTGTACAGAAAAGTAAAGTTCAGTAAACATTGCTAAATAGAGATCTTTCCAAACCGAAAATTCATTTATCCAGAATTTGAACTAAGTATATAAATCTTAATATATAATAAGCTCCAAGCTTCTGTTTTCTCCATATAATTCAAAGTTATATCTTGAATTTTTTATTCATGATCTTTTTTTATTTTTTCTAATGTTTTATTTTTTCTAAAAATTGTACCGATAAAATGCGTCTTTTATAATAAAATTCTATATCGATTCGCATAATCTATCAAACGTAGGTTACATCGTTCTTCCAGATCTATGAATTATTACCTTCATATCTATCTACACTTTCCTCTTGAATTGAATATGGGAAAAAATTTTTTGTATAAAATCAAATATTTATTTCATAACAGGTTTCAAGATAATTAGTAAAACATGGTTTTAATAATAAAGGATGATTATATTTCTCTATTAATTATATATTCCCTATAGATTGATAAAATAAAATTTATAAATCAAGATAATCTGAATGGGTATATTAATAATCTCGAGATTATATTAAATATTTTATATTTATACCCATATTAACTTTCTAATCAACTTAATTGGCCAGTTTAAAACTTTATAGGATATTAAAAGAGTATTATAGTACTATTAGAATATAATTATTATTTATCGTCCTTGGAATAACTATCTGGCTAGCCTGAGATCTCAGTCTTCCTCTTAGAATTACTGTCTACAGCGCAATACAAAAAAATAAAAAATACTTTATCAACTATGTAATTTTTATGGATAATAGCATTAACCCAATTTTGTCGCACAAGGAGGAACTTAAACGACAAGTAAAGTCTATTTCACAGATTTTAGGGCAAAAAGTCCTCAGGAAAATACAATAAGCAAAATTCAAAAGCTCTTTGAGAAAGCAGGCTTTGTCGAGCTTCTGGGAGTAGATGACTTAACTGCGATCAAAATCCATTTTGGAGAGTATGGAAATGATGGATATATTAACCCTGTTTTTGTCAGGCAGATAGTAGAAATGATTAGGGCAGCCGGATCAAAGCCATTTATCACAGATACGAATACCTTGTACTCCGGAAGCCGGCATAATGCAGTTGATCACCTGACAACAGCGATAGAACATGGTTTTGATTATTCCGTTGTCAGGGCTCCGCTTATCATCTCGGATGGTTTGAAGAGCCAGAATATATCCGAAATTGAGATCGGGAAAAAAAAATTCAAGTCAGTAAAGATTGGGGCAGACATTGCTGCTGCAGATTCCATGATTGTAATGTCCCACTTCAAAGGTCACATTGTAGCTGGCTTTGGAGGGGCTATCAAGAATCTGGCAATGGGCTGTGCCACTGCCGCCGGCAAGAAGGACCAGCACTTCAGTACAAGCCCACATGTTATTGAAGAAAAATGCATAGCGTGTGGCAAATGTATCGAGGTATGTCCTGTGAGAGCTGCTTTCCTTTTAGGGGGTGTTTCGAGGATCGAACCTAATGTATGTATCAGCTGCGGACAGTGCATGGAATCCTGCCCAGCAAATGCCATTTATATAGACTGGGAACACGATATCCCGGAATTCCTTGAATGCCTTACTGAGTATGCATATGGTGCTGTAAAAGGGAAAAAAGATAGAGTAGGTTATATCAACTTCCTTCTTAGAATTACTCCTGACTGTGACTGTGTTCCCTGGAGTGATGCCCCTATTGTTCCAGATGTAGGGATCCTTGCCTCAAAAGACCCAGTTGCCCTCGATCAGGCAAGCTACGATCTTGTGAACAAGCAGAAAGGGCTTGTTAATTCCTCTCTACATTCGAACCATGAAAAAGGGGCAGATAAGTTCAGGGGCGTTTGGCCTATGGTAGATGGGACTCAGCAACTTAGGTATGGGGAAAAAATAGGGCTTGGAAGCCGAGATTATAAATTAGTTGAAATTTAAGTCAATTCAAACGAATTAATTCTTTACAACATTTTTCCTTTTTATTCATACGAATTGCAAGAAACCATTGCATTTATGGATTAATATCAAAATCAAGTCCATTGATTTAATCACAAACCTATTTTTGAAAAAGATTAATTTAGCAGATATCTTCAGTTAATATATGAATAAGGTTATCCAACTTTACTGGAGATGAATTAATGTGACCCTTTAGGTCTATGATCTAAAAGTATAGTCCTAAATACATATTTTCTATATATGAATAAATCTGTTGATAATGTTAATTGTATTAACACTGGCTATTTAAATGCAAAACATAAATTGGAAGATGCGGACATTGGAGAAGAAAATAAAGCATTGATTGAAAATTTTTCAATTGCTCTCCGAAGAGAAGGATCAGCAAAAATAACAATCACATGGTATATGGATTTATACATCCCGGATGGTCGAGAAACTTCAGAAACTAGGATTCAATGAGATATTGAACAAACTGGATCCAATTACCTCTGATAAGTTGCTTATTTTTTGAGAGGATGAAAAAATACTCTCCCGGAACTATCAGGAATTATAAAAAATTGATAAAAAATTTTTCAGATGATCCACAGGTGGGAACTCTCCTAAATGGATTATGGATCTGAAGCTGAAAACAATTTAAAGCCCTGTAACCTTCCGACATACTGATCAAAGATGAGTTCACCCAGCTTCTTGAAGGCTGTAGACATCCACGGGATGAAGCTATCATTGCTGTTCTTGCAGATAGCGGAATTAGAGTAGGGGCTCTGATGTCCTGCAGGGTTAAAAATGTGGATTTTAACCAGTATGGAGCGATGATTTACCTTTCAAAAACTTGAGTTAACAAGACTACACAGGCAAAGGGGCTACCACTTACTTGGAGTGGGGTATATTTGAATCAGTGGCTTGCAGTTCATCCTTTCCACGAAGATCCAGAAGCTCCCTTATGGATTACCCTTAACAAAAATAAAGAAGCTGTGAGTTATATAACTATTCGAAAATGATAACGACTACTGCTGAAAAAGTAGGCATTATGAAAAATGTATACCCACATTTGCTACGACATACGGATATCAAAAACTGGATTTTAGATGGTCTTAATGAGCAGGAAATTAAGCACAGAGCAGGATGGAGTCGGGGCAGTACTCAAATGTTCAAATTTATGCAAATTTTAAGGATCACGAAATTAACAATAGTATTTTGAGAAATATGGGCTCAAAACTGAAGACAAAAGACGTGTTACACTTAAAAGATGCCCACGGTGTAATAATGTGCTAAAACCGGATGATAAATTTTGTAGCCAATTTGCGCTGGTTCCTGATCAAGAAATCGCCCTAAAACTAGGAAAAGATAAAGAAAAACTAGATTTGTCATTCTTAGAAGTTCCCAGTGTCGACCCAAAAGTTTTGGAGAAAATAGCCATCGAAGTCAAAAAACTCCTAAACAAGTAAACTTAAAATGGAACTATAAATTTCTACTTTTTAGTTCTGGTTATTGAATACATATATTAATATATAAAACAAAAATAGCTATAAGAGAAAAATATTGCTTATCCAAATTAACCTTTTTTACAATCAAACAAATTTGGAGGTGTCAAATAAGTCTGTATATTTATAGCTAATACAAAAAAATAAAGTTGAATATTCTAAGCAAGTTGAATTTACATACTTAGAGTACATGGTTTCAAATTATAAGTGCACATTTTTTTATTTTTTAATTCGGCCATTGAACAGTTGAGCATACGAGATAATATTTCTTAAGCTATTCTGTTAAATCGTATTCAAATACTATTATCCCTTTAAACTTGGAATTTTTATTGGGAATTAATTTGTCCAAACTTATCAGATGTTAAAAATATGGTGCAAAAATTAAATCCTTTTGATACTTTTTTAATTTTTGAACTTCTGCATCTGAAATTTTATTTTTTGTTCCAATTACTTTGTCAAATGCTTTTCTTGCTTCATCTAGATATCGGACAAGAGAAACCAAAATATGGAGCAAGAGATGAAAGAGTCTCTACTCTTCGCAGAAGAGCAGCTGCTCCCCTACGAAGATATTCGAATTGAACCTCGTGTTTAAAACAAATGGCTCTCTTACTAATTTCTTTTTGCCTGGATTCATCCAGATATGGAATAATAACTGAGAAAGCCTGTGCCTTCATGCCGTTATCTTTAAGACTAAAAGCTGACTCAAGTGCTTTTTCTAGAATTTCTTCTTTACTTTGCTCATCCATATATGGAAGAAGGATAGAAAAAGATTCTATTTTTTTATATTCAGATATAATCCCGGATACTAGCTCAAGGGCTTTTTCCATAATTACTTCATTTATCGATCCGGAAAGATTCCGAACAAGCAAAGAAAGAATCTGGAATTTTGCATCTCCGTATTGTATATTGGAAGAGAAATCTAAAATATGTTCAATAAGTTCTTCTTTATCGTGCCCTTCAAGATGATAGACAAGTGAAGAAAGAACAAGGGCCCTTTCGTTTTCATCTTGAATATTGGAGGAAGAATAAATGACATTTTCTATAAATTCAACTTTTTTTGGCCCCTCCAGAATCGGAACAAGTAGGGCAAGAGTCTGGGCCCTTAAATCTCCATATTGAATATTGCAAGCAAAGTCAAGGGCTTTTTCTATAAATTCTTCTTTTCCTGGTCCCTTCAGTTGAGAAACAGTTGCAACTCTCTGATCAGTTTGTTCTGCATATTCTGTCCCTGTGGCTTTAAGGTGAAGTACTACTTTCTGCAGAAACTTTGTTGTTGAAAGCAATTTTTTCATTTCCAAGGTTTCAAAATGCTCTATATCCTGAACATTACTACTTTTTTCTCTGAAATCCTCGAACAACTTATTGAATTCTTCAAGCACTCTATATCTATCACTTGTATTTTGTTTTATATCAACAGAACGATCTTCTATCATAAATTTCTCACTCCTATATAAAAATTTTAGAATTAATTATCTGATTACTTTTTTTTCATAAACTAGGACTTTTAGACCCCGACTTTAGATCAATATTTTAGAACTATAAATTTTAGATCTAAAATATATATTCTAATACTATTCTATACAGACAATAGTAAAACGATATAGTATATTAATATATTCTAACCGACATTAATTACAATTATAAACAATTATAAATACCGACTCAGTTATATAATAGAACACCAAAACAAAAGCATGAAGCTACATATACATTCCAAAATGTATGCTTCTGTCAAATTTGGGTTGAATTGAACGGAGAAAGAAAAACTTTCATTTTGTATTCAGTGGTCCAGTTTTGGACAGCTCGAATGAAAACATAATTCTTTTGACAGGTTTTTACATTAATTAGAAAATAGCCGTCTCAATTAAATAAGATATTGATAACTCTTGAAAATAGCATCAAGGGAAATCTATCGATAAAGCAAAACTGATATTCTCTGCAAGGTGCTCATTCTTTATTTTAGTTTGAAAAAAATTGATTATTTTATCTGATACAATAAAACGGAAACAATATTTTGCTGGCTTACAAAGTGTTTTCTAAATCTCAAAAACATCTCTGCACTGTCATCCGAGGGTAAAAGTTCGCTCATTTCGATCCATTTTCTGACGATTTCGGACTTTTCATCAAAAAAAGCCAATTTTTCAGGCAAAAATTTCTCAATCAGGTTTCTGGCAGATGCAGCCCAGGTTATGTATCTTCTAAATAGTTCATCTTGTTCAAGAAACTGGTCGTTAGTCAATTTAAACCACCTATAATGGAGAGGAACTGGCTCTCCCTCATAGGAGTTGGTATTGATTTCAAGGTCATAATTCCACATTTTAGGCAGATCAGATATGCTAAAGGGCCCAATGCTAAGGAAAGGGTCGTACTGAATGGGAATTGAATAAAAAAATTTATGTAAAGACTCCATCAAGATATAGGATTCGGAAATCAAGTCTTCAATTTGCTTTTTAGTTTCCTGAGACACTACTATACACCTCTAAAAAAATCAAGATTCTTATTCTTTTGCAGATTTGCAAGCTATCCTATTTTGCAGAAGGTTACTTTAACTGCAAAAATAGTCTGTAGAGGGCATTTATATGTTCAAATATGTAGTGAACCCTGATGAAACTTTTGTATCACACAGTCCAAGCCGATCTGAAGAAGCTTTTTTAAGTATTTACTCATGATTACCTAAAAAGAATGATATTGATGGCTCTAAAAAATAGTCTCAAAATAAATTTATCCCACTTTTCGCAGATTTCCTTTCAATTTTGCGCCTTCATTGAAAGCTTCTAACCCCTATTTCCGCAGCTTCAGTTGAGATAATAATTGCAAATTATTTAGCAAATATCCAAAAACAATAGCCTGAAAAATATTATTTTCTTGAAGACACCTGAAGAAGGTTGGCCCCCCCTTCTTTTCGTATTTATTGGCCAAAGCCACGTAAAAAGGCTAAAGCTATCGCTCGTAGCCAAATGGACAAAATATATCCGAATGGCTCCACAATGCACTTAAAAAAAGTGAAATAAATACTATAGGTACCGTTTCAACACGTAAGGGCCAGGCTTCTGGGATATGTGGAAGGCTGTCACTGTACGTCTATCTCGAAGACGTATACACTTGTAAGAGAGGCAAAAATTACGGAGTCAAAGTGGGCATTAAAGGATCTACTGAGATTTAGGCGTTTCAAAATATCAACTGGATAAAAAGAGAAGACCGTTCCTCAGAATGAGGAAAAATTGTAATCTTTACAATGGGACCTGAATAGTACCTTTTTAACCTCTAAATTAATATTATTAGAGGACAACATATTTTAGGAAGAGCACATGCTTCAGAAAGTAAATTCCTTTAAGCTTCTTGCCTCAGTGTTGCTTTGCCAGCTTGCTGGAGCGATAGGCTCAGTATTTACGGCTTTATATCTTGAAAACGGGTTTATTTTGCTTTAAAAGCCGGTTTTCAACCCTATATCATGGATCTGTTTCCTGATCTGAGTCACTCTCTATACGCTTATGGGAATATCCTTCTACATTGTTTGGGAAAAGAGACTGCAACAGCGGAAAGTAAAAATAGGATTGCTTATTTTTAGAATACATTTAGGCCTTAACTCTCTCTGGTCCGTTTTGTTTTTCGGGCTAAGGTCCCCTTACTATGCTTTTGTTGAGATGATGTTTCTCTGGCTTGCTATCTTTCTGACAATAGTTAAGTTTAGAAAAATCTCAAAATCAGCTTCTTACCTGTTGCTTCCTTATATCATCTGGGTCAGCTTTGCAATGTTGCTTAACTATTATATATGGATTCTGAACTATTGACTGAGGTTTGTGAAACCATCATTGAATATACAAGCTGCTCAAGAATATTGTTTTTTCAATCGTCAAGTATTGAATAATTATGAAGGATTGTAATCGATTTCAGATGTTATTTATTTGTTGACGCTACACTGGTCTTTGATTCCAAGTGCCCCTTCTCTCTTAATCCCATATTTATCGCGCTTTCTAAGATTATAATATCAGAGTGATTTAAATTAAATAATTACGTTTAGAATAATCCTTTTTTAACTTTTATTGATCTTTGAGTTTAGAAGATTTCGATAAACTTTAATTTTTTGCTGGCTGTTTATAAAAGTATCTGTAAGCAATTTGTTGAAATCGGAGGTTTGTCTAAATTACCTTGACCATAATTCCTCTTAGCTGATGAATCAATTGCCTTTGTCCCGATTTCAGTAAATACTTACCTTCAGCTTCTCAAGGTGGAAAGATCCATCAGGTTTACTTTATTCCATCATAAACATTATCTAGAGCCAATATTTCTATTTACCAAGCTTCTGTTTTTAGATTTTCATTTCATGCATAGTTTTTGTAATAAAATCGATGGATGAAGGAAACCTATAAATCCTGGTTTTTTACTGAAAGAAAAGAATGGAAAACAATCATTTTTACAGAACTTTCAATACACTGCCGAACTATTGGTAATCCGGTGCTCAGAGCTACTACTTGAACTTGGAAAATAATATTCATATCGTGGAAACTCCAACCAGTCGCTATTTTTCACATTCTTGAATTTTCAGCGTCGAATTCTTGTACTGCACGATACCAATTATGTTCTTCAGAATAATTAGGGTACTGTAGCGAAATATAGTAAGCTCGTTCAGAAACCCATTTTCTTTTTACCTCAGCTATTAGTTTTATTTCTTTATAGCACTGATCATACGAACAATAAATTGCTTCTTCTCGTGATAAATAGCGTTGATTATTTAATATTTTTTTAGACTTTTCAATTATTCTATTTACAAAGTATTTTTCTGAATCATACCACTCGAATTCCATATTACACTTGTTTTTCCAAATAAAATAAGCTTTGACACTTATAAATTCAGTTTTTGCCCACATAGACGTAGCATTTTGATCCAATTGATTGTTTGCTTTTTGTAACAACTTTTGAGCATGCTCTTAGCAATTATTGCAAATATCTGCCCTTTTATAAAATTCGCTCTCTGCTTTTAACCAGTTATCCAGAGTATTGTCTTTGGTTGCACGGTATATTAAATAAGCGCGAAACTCGATTTCTGATTTAACGATGTTTTTAGCTTTCTCCACTGAAACTTGCCAATTATAACTTTTGTTTATTAAATTATTTGCTTCTTGTTTAATTCTATAATTCAACTCTTTCTCTGCTCTCAACCAATTTTTCACACAATTACTCCGGTTTTTCTTTACCAGCATGAAACATTTGAATATACCTTTTCATTTTTGTGCATCAGTATTAAGTATAATGGTTGCTGCCAAAAAATAAGATGCACAGTTTTTGTGTCTAACCTTATGCATCTGTTAGGTGCACTCCAGCTGCACTTTATGATCATGATATCCTTGCACAATCAGAATGTTGCATGTTCTCAATGTTCAATATCTTTCAGTAGCAAAAGGCTGTTTATCTGTGGGAAAAGCAGAGAGACTAGATTTGAAAATCAGACAAGAATAGAATCATAACTCTACAAAACAAATAACTATCAAAAAATAAATTAAGTATTTTATAAGCAAATTAATCAAATAGTAGTTGAAATCTAGGAACAGATAATTTATCATTGAAATTAATTTATAAACTAAAAGGGTTTTTGATACAAATTCAGGAGAATAATTCTTTATGCAAATTAAGGGAATAGCATGTGATACTCTCAACTTTATACTCGAAACCAGCAAGTCCATAGCCCCAGAAGAATTTGCCGGACTTTTGCAAGATAAGGATGGTATCATCACTGAAGTACTTATACTGCCGGGTAGTGAATCAAGTGAACAAAATGCAGTTTTAAAGCTTTTCATGATGCCAAACGTTAAAGCTGCAGGCTCGATCCACAGCCACCCAGGTCCAAATCTCAAACCTTCACAAGCTGATCTACATCTGTTTTCAAAAACAGGAAATTGTCACATAATAGTGGGTTATCCTTATAATAAACATAGTTGGACTTGTTATGATAAAGAAGGGAATATTAGAGAACTCCCGGTGCTTGATGCGAAATTTGAAGACCTTGAAAGAGTTAACTTCGACGGAGCTAACTTTGAACGAGCTAACCTTGAAGGAACTGACTTTAAACAAGCTAGTCTTGAAAACGCTGATCTTGAAGAAGCTAATCTTAAAAAAGCTATTTTTATAGAAGCTGACCTGAAAGGAGCTAGCCTTAAAGGAGCGAATCTTCAAGAAGCTAATTTTAAAAACGCTAACCTTAGAGAGGCTAGCCTTGAGAAGGCGAACTTTAAAGGAGTGAACCTTGAAGGGGCTAACCTTAAAGGAGCTCTCAATCTATCAATTGAACAGCTATCTGGAGTGAAAACATTGTATAAAACAAAATTAGATGAAGAGCTCCTCATACCTTTAAAAAAGAAGTACCCTGGTCTTTTTGAAGAACCAAAATGAATTATTTTTCTGATCATTAAATTATGAATAAATCCAGCTCTGTAAATACATCGGTTTTGCTATAAAATCTATGTATCAATAAGACTAATTAAAATTATTATAAATAACATTAATATTAAAATATTATTTGATGTTAAAATATTTTATAATAAAATTAATTGTATTCCGAAACTATTTTTTTGATTATTACTTTTAAATAACTATAGAACTATATAACTTAAGCAGCTAGTCGAAATTCGTTTGGTGTAACAGGATAGATATCAATCCAATGAGTTTTGTAGTTTTGAAGGCTGATAAAACCGAATTATGTTATTAATTTATCTATAAAGGGAGTGAAATTAATGTTGAAACAATCATTTAGTAGAATGAAGAAAATTCTGGCTATTTTGCTAGTAATCCTTTTAGCAGTGCCATTGACAGCTGTATTATCGAGTGCACATCACTATGAAGGCGGGCCTACCCAGACATACACCGAGAATCAGCCTGGTCAAATTACCACTGATGAAGTTCCTTTATATTATGACAATGGAAAACCTGTATTTGCGACGAATCCCCATGGCGTTAATAGCGCTAGTATTGAGATATTATAATCCTTCCAACTCATTAGGTACCCCTGAAGGCAGCACAGGTTCATAATGATAAAAGTGAAATTGCCAAAGAATCCTATGTACATATATTTCACTGAGAATTATTTTACTGAGAATATAGATTTATCAGCAGTCTCCATAGAATTAAGATTTATCTTAATTCTCGCTATTTTTTACATTCGCATGCACAATTTTTGTGGCAAAACCTATGGATTTTCCAAATGCCATCGGAGTTTATACAAAAGTTTGATACATTCATTTTTACAAATAATTAACATGTAATTTGATTCTAAAAAACGCTGAATTGGATTCAAAAAATGAATCTGAAACTTATTCAAAACACTGGCGAATTTATCTCAGAACACGAAGTGGTTTTTAAAATTCCTGGTTCAATTTGGTAACTTCTATGAACATTTCCTCATCAAAAAGGTATCATTCGGACGAAACTGAGCGGCTCCTAAAGTAAATAATCTAATTTTTATTGGATCAAGAGCAAAGAATAGATTTTAGAATAAGCTATAACTAGTAAGGACAATATATAATAAAGCTATATCCAATTTATACATAGTTTGATAAAATGATTATATTGCTGGAAATTAAATAAATCAGCATCTTTTTTTATGGAAGGGGAGTCAAATGAGAGTTTATCTATAAGTTATTTATGATAAATCAGAATAAAATATTTAAAACAGTAATTGATTTAGTTACTCTTATCATTCTTTATATATTACTATTAGCGTTACTTGTGGGAGTGCTAAATATCCTCCTCAACATAAAATCAATACTGTTTGGGACTCTTGGGGGTGGATTTGGTCAGATAGTATCAGGTGTCCTTACAGTTTTTGTTCTTATTGATCTTTTCAAGACTTTTGTTGATTTTCGTGAACATGAAGAAATCAGAATTACATATGTAACCGATGCTACAATTTTGATAGTTATGCGTGAAATTGCGGGAGGGTTATATGCCCAAAGATATGATTCTCAATTTATTCTAGGCCTATCAGCATTGCTGTTGATATTGGGTATAGTGAAGGCTCTAGCTATTAAATATCCCCAAAAATCATCCAAAATTCATGATTCCGCACCAATCAATTGAGATGGGAAATGATATATCAGCTCTGTAAAAGAGAAGTACTTTGTCCCCTTGAAGTACCAGAGATACATTTTCTAAAACCAATTCACAATGAAGTTCGATTCACGTAATGGTTAATCTCTTTAAAAGTCGGACCTATACCCCAAATGCCATCAAATTGTAAATGAATATTTGTCGGCTTTCCTTTAACAAGATATACTATTTTGGTTTCGATATTCCTACCCTTAACTATTTCTATATCTTGATAGCCAATAGAACGATCAAACGTACTGGCGTCATGTTCATACTTGATTCCATCTGCAATCAAATTCCAACCGTGTGGACTTGTTGTTATACTTTGATCACCATCGTTTTGAAGATATAAAGTTATAACTATATATTCATAACCTGATGGGGCAGTCGTATATTCACCTATATGCGATGTTGCATACCATCTCCAATCATAATAATACCTGGTACGCTATCTTCTGCAACTGCGGAACTCTACAAAACATAACCCCATTAAACAAAGAATTAGGCAAGAAAAGCCCATTTTTATTGCTTTTTTGCGATCCATTTTATTTTTCCAATTAAATTTAATCTCTTAACATATATAATTACATATTATATTATATATAACATTTATCTTCTGTTTTTCGAAGTCAATACTTCATTCCGGCTCTTTTGGTTTCATATCTCAGGGATTTTATCCATAAATCATCCCGAAGGTATTATCAAAATTAAACGAATCGATGAACTTAAAAGAACTGGGGGATGCTCGAGCAATGCAGTTAATATCCCACAATATTTAGGAATTAGTTGTCACTATGCTAAAGCACAACCGTTCAATGCACAGTTTTTGTGTTGAAATCTCTTCATTCCCTAAGTTCCACAAAAAATAAGAAAAAGGTATTGGTTTATTG
>CAWKGG010000107.1:0-4585 GCA_963848985.1 uncultured Methanosarcinaceae archaeon | reverse complement strand
ACAGTAAACATCTACTTTCTTGTTGAGGTAATGTTCTACTATAAATGA
The DNA here is from genome assembly GCA_963848985.1 of uncultured Methanosarcinaceae archaeon. Lineage (GTDB taxonomy): Archaea > Halobacteriota > Methanosarcinia > Methanosarcinales > Methanosarcinaceae > Methanosarcina. The sequence continues at coordinate 4,537 of CAWKGG010000107.1, read as the reverse complement.
TTGCATCAAGTTCTGTCCCTCCGATTTTGTTTGCTGACACTCATCAGCTTTAAACTTGCAGGTTTTTGCCTAATTGTAACTATTCACTCATTTCTCCGTTCTTCATCTCTAAGTTTAAGACCAGTGAAGAAATTCTGATACTTCACTATAAATGCATTTTCCTCATCGGATAAAATGGTGAATTTACTATGAAAACTGTAATTAATACACGCACAGTTTTTGTAAGAAAATCTCTGCATTTATGTTCATTTTAGCCAATATTCAAATGCATAGATTACTTTAATTCAGATAAATACATAACTTTTGATAAAATCAATGTAATAACAACAAAATTCAAACGTTGTGATTTTTGTCTCTTGAGCCCACTTCCCTTAGATATACACAAAAATGCCATTTATTTTCCTATTAAAGTGCCAAGAGTTGTCATGAATATTCCAAGAGTCAGCCAACCAAGAACCCCTTCAAGAGTTTCCCATTTCTTGAAATTATCTTTTGGATACCAGTTACCGTGGCTCACAAAAGTGAAACAGTTGATGCTATAGTAAATTATATCCACTAGATGTGCTTTTTGATTCGGATCATCAACCCTTACGATGCCTGGGTTCGTTAAAGATACTTTAAAAGGTATTTTTTCACTATTCATTTTATTTAAACTTACATTCCAAGATAAACTAATAGATATCTTTTTGTATCGGTTTCTTTTAAAGCATATAGGATTTGCATATATAATAGAAAATAAGAATATGGATACAACCCCAAGACGAAGAGCATAAAATGGTTTTACCCCATAACCATAAATTAACCAAGAGAAAATATCGCTCCACTTTTTAAGCTCGTTCCAATTCATCTGTTTCATCTTATCTTTTCGGTAGTTAAAATATATAGTATTGGCATCTTCATATTGCTCAGCATCACTATAATATCTCCTGAACATACGAAGGTTACTTCCATCCAGAACAATTTCATCAGGTTTGTTCGGCCCTGTGAATTGGGCATTACCATTAAAGTCCGCCCTAGCGAAATAAGCAGGATTATTAAAAGTCGTTCCATCAAAGCAAGCAGAATTTTTAAAAGTCGAGTTAGTGAAGTAAGCATAATCATTAAAATGCACATTATTGAAGTAAGCAGGATTTTTAAAAAGTGTCCCATAGAAGTCGGCAGAATTCTCAAAAGTCGATCCATAGAAGTCGGCAATATTATTAAAAGTCGTCGAATTGAAGTGTGCAGCGTTATTAAAAGTCGTCGAATTGAAGTGTGCAGCGTTATTAAAAGTCGTCGAATTGAAGTGTGCAGCGTTATTAAAATTCGCCCCAAAGAAGTCGGCAGTTTTATTGAAGGTCGTCTCCGAGAAATCGGCATCTTTATTAAAATTCACACCAGCAAAATTAGTAGAATTACTAAAAATCGTCCCCTTAAAGAAAACAGTATTTCTAAATTGTACGTTTGAAAAATTAAGCTCGCCTTCAAAGAATGAGTTTTGAATTATGATACTGCTATTAATACTACTTAAATTTTCATTTACTCCATAAGACTTTGGATCTTTTAGACGTGCTTCCAATATTATATCAAAATATGGATTAGAAACATTCTCAAGATTAATCGTACTTAAATCAAGTTTTCCAACTATCAGACAGTTTGTGAGATTGACAGAGTTGCCATTTTCGATGTTTGTTAATATATATGCTGCTTGAATTTTTTCATAAAACAGTACTGAAGCAAACTGCTCATATGTCAATAGTTTTTTAAAGTCGGGATCTCTCTTTGCTAGTTCTCTATTTACAGGGTCGAGCTTGATGGCTTGTTTTAAGTCAAAAATTGCTTTTTCTTTGTTATTGATAAGAGAATATATACATGCACGATTGTACCAAGCTTTAGAATCCTGAGGTCTAATTTCAATAGCTTTGTTAAATGCTTTTATTGAATCATTGAATCTATTTAATTTAACAAGAGCATATCCTTTGCCTTGCCAAGCTAATAAATTATATGGGTCAATCTCAATTGCTTTGTCATATGCCTTTATTGCTCCATCGAACTTTCCTAATTCTCCTAAAGCATTTCCTTTATTATACCAAGCTGGTGAATCCTGTGGGTTAATTTCAATTGCTTTTTCATTATCATGGTATGTTGAATATAAAAGCAAAGCTAATAAAAGCAAAGCTAATAACAGAATACCAAAAATTCCAGCTTTCACTTATATCCCATGGTAGTGTAGATATGATTATTATTAGTATTTTTATATTATCCTAAGGTTCAAATATTACAGTACAAAAAACAAGGGAGAAGAAGTTCTGCAAATTATAGGATTATATTAATTATTCATGATATAAATGATATAACAGTGTTTTTGGGATTCCGTTGCAAAAAATTTGGTTATTTTACAAAACCAGTGAAAAACATCACAAATGGGATATTTCCATACCATATACAGGTCAATAATGATACAAGAAGCAATAGTTATAGCCTAAAAAAGCAGCAAAATTATTTTTGCAACGGAACCCTAAAAGGGATGTAAAGTTTAGAATCCTTTTATATTGAAGGGAAAGTGGTATAATTTTATAATGTTGGTACATTTTTCTTGAATATTTTGATTTTTATTCATTACCTATAGATTTACATATTTTTTGAATTTTTTGCAACGGAACTAGTATATCTTTATCCCATTTCCGACGTCTCCTATGTATTCTCCAAACTTTAAAAAAGGTGTGGAAACGTTTCATGCATCACTTTTTTCATAAAACTATATATAACATTAAATCAATAACAAAACAACATGGCTTTTACTATAATCATGCAAATAACATGACTTATAGAGATTTTGTGGTCGCTATTTCCAAAAAATAAGAGACGTCGGAAATGGGATACACATACGTATATTCAATTTCTTTTTTTGATAGGTGGAATAAATGCTTCTTGTGGCACTTTCGCAATCGCTTGTAATCTAAAATCTTGAAGCAATATTTCCAATAAAGCTGCGATTGACGAAATTTTTTCCACTATTCTATTTCGACCATGTCCACCTTTATACTCTAGAGTTGATGTAACAATACCCATCTGATCGAGTTCATTAGTGAGGTCTATAACTCGTCTTTGTGTCAGGAAATCAACATCTATAGCTGCACATAGCTTCTTATATACATTATACATTGTTGAGACTGTACATTTTGTTCCAGTATTCAGGCTATATATACATGCAAGCAATACTATTTTTGATTGAGTCGGTAATGCTTTAATCATTTCGAGCACACCGTCAACGTCTATTTTTTCCCTAGCAGCTCTAACATCTGATTCTTCTACAATGGGACTTTTCCGAATCTCTGCCAGCTCTCCAGCAACCCGTAAAACATCGATGGCTTTCCTGGCGTCTCCGTGTTCCTGAGCACCATAGGCAGCACATAGCTCGATTGCAATTTCAGTTACAGAGCCTTGTCGAAAAGCAATACCAACTCTTGCTTTTATAATATCAGCCAATTGATTAGCATTATAAGGTGTGATCATTAAGTTGTTTTCAGCTAAGACGCTAATCAAGTGGGGAGGAAATCTTTCTTGAATTTTTAAGTCATTTGTAATACCGATTACACAAGGAGCATTATCCGATTTTTCGGAAACAGTCCTAATTATATTGTTGATCATTTGTGGACTTTCAGCTTTATCTATCTCGTCTAATATTATGACTATGATTCCGGGATATTCATTCACTAAATGTTCAAAGTAGTTGCAATGATTTGATCTAGAATTTCCTATCCGCTGTCTTGTTTCTCCTTCAGGAATGGGCATTTTGTCATTAATATTTTTCCAGATAGCATTTTCAGTTCTATATTTTTCACAATTAACGTTGATAGTACATAATTCTATATTTCTATTAGTAGCTTCTTTAATTGCTTCTTCCAACACCCATTTTGTAAGAATTGTTTTTCCACTACCAGGTTTTCCGTATACAAAAATGTTGTTTGGAGCTATTATGCGAAAGATGTCATCCAGAAATTCACAATACGTTTTGATTTCGTGGTCCCTATGTAGGATATCTGAGATCCCATGAAGAGGATAGTTTGGCTTAAGTGCTCGCTTGTTCATAAAAATGCTATTTTCAATATCCTGCACTTCTGTAAATAACATTTTTTCTGACACGATACATGCTCCTAAAATTTTATATTTGCTGTTTCTTTGATTTCAATTTACGTAGGAATATTTAATGATATGCATTTTTTCCGACATAATTACTTATCATGGTTAATACATGGGAGACGTCGGAAATGGGATATACAGATTAATGGAACTACTACCTAACGGAACGGTTCCGTTGCAAAAAATCTGGCTTTTTAAAAAATCAGTGAAAAACATCACAAATAAGATATCTATATGCCATAAACAGGTCAATAATGATACAAAAACAATAGTTATAGCTTAAAAAGGCAATGAAATTATTTTTGCACCAGAACTTGAATTCCTCTTTCTATCATCATTTCCTTTAAATTTCTATAGCTAAGTGGGTATTTTAAGTATCATCTTACATCCAATAGGATGATTTCTCCTTCATAAT
>CAWKGG010000106.1:0-7245 GCA_963848985.1 uncultured Methanosarcinaceae archaeon | reverse complement strand
AAATAGCTCTGGATACGATCATGGCATTGCAGACGCAGGGTGTGAAGCTTATCGTTGGACCACAGAGCAGTGGGGAAGTAAAGAATATTATAGGGTATGTCGGATCGAACAAGATAGTAGTAGCTTCTCCCTCCTCAACTGCAGAAACGAAGTATTTAGGTGTGACAGCGCCAGATGAGAAGAGATATGTTTTCAGGTTCGTACCTACAGATGCTTTCCAAACTAAAGCTATAGCAAAGCTTGCTCATGAACTGGGTGTTAAGGCGGTAGTTATAACTTACATTAGTAACGCCTGGGGCAAAGGTCTGGAGGAATTTGGTAAGGCGGAATTTCAAAAGCAAGGAATCGAGGTAAAGAACTCAATAGGATATCCAGATCCTACGCCTGCGGACTTCACACCATACATAGCCACGATTGAAGGAAATGTAAATGATCTGATGAAAAACTACAACAAGGATCAGATTGCAGTTGTGGCTTTCAGCTACGAAGAAATTGCTACTATGCTTGCTCAGACGCAAGATAACTCAGTGCTTCTAAACGTCAAGTGGATAGGTTGCGATGGAATAACGAAAAGCGGCAAGATTGTAGCTGATGTTCCTGGGAAAGCGAACAAGATTAAACTTTACAGCACAGTCTCGGAAACGAGGGGTACAAAAGAATTCGATGACCTGAACAGTACTTACTATCAGCGTATTGGCAGCTCGCCCATGAGCTACGGTTTGAATGCTTATGATACAACATGGATACTGGCTCTATCCTTTGCACAGGTATACGACAACAGGGTAAGTATAATGATGATGCTATGGCAGAGGCTGTGCCGAAGGTGGCGGGTGAATATAGTGCAGGCAAGTATGGCATATATCCTGTGAGTGGCAAGATAAAATTAAATGAATATAAAGATAGGATTGGCTTGGAGTATAAAATCTATGCCGTCTCTAATGGAAGCTGGAACGAACGTGGAGCATGGAAGTTTGCTACTAATGAAATAAAGTGGAGTTAATGGAAGCTGGAACGGATGTATAGTATGGAAACTCACCAAAGACTAAATAAAGTCGAGTTATCAACTCAAAAACTCACAAAACGCTTCGGCGAACTTCAAGCTCTTGATGGAGTGAGTATAGAGATTAAGAATTGTATAACGTTAATAATCGGGCCTAATGGAGGTGGAAAGACCACACTTATAAACACCGTTACCGGTTTCCTCAGTGCGGATGATGGTGAAGTTTTTTTCAGGAAAAGGGAGATAACAGATCTCCCCCCTCACGAAATTTTTAAACGTGGTATAGTAAGAACCTTCCAAACCCCCAAGCCACTTCTAAAACTTACAGTTATTGAGAATCTGCTTATAGCGGAAGCAAATTATGGGGAAAGCATAATTCAGAGCTTAGGTAAAAGCTGGCTTGCAAAAGAAGAGATGCTTGTAAAAAAAGCTTTTTCGTTCTGGATTTCTTGGGTTTAGAGCACATGTGGAATGAGTTTGCAATGAACCTTAGTGGAGGGCAGCTAAGGCTTCTTGAGATAGGCAGAGCGCTTATGTGTCAGACGAAGCTCATTATTATGGATGAGCCTATCGCAGGCATAGCCCCTGATTTGTCCCATTCTATCCTTATAAAGCTCAGAAAACTTTCAGAGATAGGGATTTCTTTTCTCATAGTGGAGCATCGGTTAGATATAGTTCTTGAATACGTTGACCATATTTACGTCATGGCAGGAGGAAAAATTATTACCGAGGGTAAAAGTAAGGATATATTAAAACATCCGGAGGTTATAGAGGTGTATTTGGGTGCTCAGAGTTGAAAACTTTTTTGCAGGTTATAAGGAACTGCGCATTCTCTTTGATATAAATGCCTTAGTAGAGAAAGGAAAGATTACTACAATTGCAGGACCGAATGGCAGTGGAAAAAGTACATTTTTAAAGTCTGTTTTTGGCCTTGTTACCATTCAGTCGGGTAGAGTTCTTTATAAAAGTAAAGATATAACTCTAACTCCGTCACACAAAAAGACCATGATGGGTATAGCTTATCTTCCACAGGTAGAGAACATTTTTACTAATCTAACAGTTGAAGAAAATCTCAGGATTGCTGGCTATACTCTTAAAAATGAGGAATACAAAGAGCGGCTGAATTTAGTAAAAGAGATATTTCCTGAGCTAAAAATGAGGTTAAAACAAAATGGAGGAGCGTTAAGTGGAGGTGAGAGACAATTTCTTGCAATAGCCTCAGCTCTTATAAAAAAGGCAGAACTTCTCATGCTTGATGAACCCACAGCAATGCTTTCTCCGAAACTTGCAAATAATACCTTCGATAAAATTTTGGAAATAAAAGAAATATTTGGACTTACAGTACTTATGGTTGAGCAGAACGTCAAAAAGGCACTGGAAATAAGCGATAATGCATACATGCTGATGAATGGAAAGATCGCTTTCGAAGGCAAATCAGAAGAACTACTCAATCATGAAAAATTCGAGGGATTTTGCATGGGAATTTAACCTATTGACTGTCGTCCGGTTTCAACCCAATAATAACTGTAATTGTGACAGTGTTTTTCCGTCATGGAATGAAGACGGTAATTGCGACAATTGGGGAACTCGCGGTGCCTACGACGCATGCGACAAAAAAGTTGCGAAAAGAGAGGTGACATAAGCCGGCTGGTAACTTTTGCACTGGCTTCATTGGCCTCGTTTTCTTTGGAAAACGGTTTCTCCGGTGCGTATGACCTGCAGTTTTTCGTCCTTCTACAACACTTTCGTCTTTCCGTATAAAAAGAGCGTAGGTAGGTCCCAACGCAATATTATCACCGATCCTTTTTGTATATCAGGGGGTCAATTTTGATGGACGACCCATATCTTCACCGTTCTTACTTTATAATTAATACTAACTAGTCTTGTATTTTGATATTTAGTTCGTTTTGTTCCGCATAGAAGCGGGGTTTATGCACGTCAAATCTAAAATAAGCCATTCTTCAGCGCTGTGTGCCATTCGTTTACAAAGATAAAGACTTCCTATTGGACTTGTGATAGAAGTATCTCCAGCGGCTCCAGGATAAACAATTTTTTTGACCAATTCAATTCCCCCATGAATCTACACAACTAGAACTTGGGGTAGTTTCTCGAAATTTTTCATATATTTTTATTACTTTAGTAAAATATAATTACTATATGAGAAAGAGTTACTTAGATTTAGAGCATTTTAGATAGTGTCTGATTTGTTATTCATTTAATTCATCGATTCTTAGGAATATGTCTGCATCTTTACTCGCTATATATTGAATTATCTGTCTTTCTTTTTCGTTCATTTTTGTTACTGTGTTCTCTGATATAAATAGACTATAGACAGGTTCAAGGTAAGGTTTTCATTCGTTGATAATGAATTTTGTAGAATGGTCTCCAAAAAATCAGTCTTAACGTCTCTAAAATTGTTTCCGTGGACTTTGCAGACTAAAGGTTTTTGATGACCGTTGTGACTGGTTATAGATCGTAGTAGAGACCATTATATAGACAATGAAGGCTTATCTGGATTTGTTGGCCATAGCGATTTATTTGATGATTTTTCGTAAGTTATATCCTTTTTATGATAATTAATCAATTTAATTCGGTATTATTTGGCTTTTTTAACTGCTTAAATTGAATTAATTTCGGGATTTACTTGTCAATTTATATCTAAAGTTGGTATTTATTTAATCATTAATTTTGACTAAAATGGGTAAATAGGTGCTGTTTTAGAGAATCAAAAGAATTTATTTAAGCTTTAAATCCTAAAAAACCAGTTTAATAGCAAGAATTTTGGCCTGGCAGGGGGTAAAAATGATGAAAATTTATTGCGTAAATTATTATTATCCAGGTTTGCATATCCTAATTATCCATATATTATTTTTTTTGGTCAGTTGTTTGATGTCCTACATTCCTAGAAATCTGGTCGGTAAATTATAATCGCTTATGTATTTAACGATTACAATGCAGGATACAAAATGTTTGAGATGGGGATGCCATATCTAATAATCGCTATACACAGTATAGCTAATCCCTTCTGTATCGATTTTATGAAATATTCACAACTTCAATAAATTTGACTATATTCTGTTTCGAAATTCCTATATCTGGAATTCTTGATACTTTTTAGGAAAAAGCTCAATGTTAAATTTGTGAGGATCTCCGAATAGATTAAAAACATAATTAATATAAAATTATGTTTTGGTTTTAAAACATTTTATGGGGAAGTAATTTTTATTCAGAAACTATTTTTTGTATAATTAATTTAAAATAAACACTGAGCAATTGTATACTGTAACTTAAAATGAACATATAAAGAGTTTCATATTTATCGCGAAGTAAATCTAAATAAAGATAAATTATCGAGGGAGTCAAATGAGTGAAATGGGTACGTCTGGAGAAGTAAAAGTTCCTTATGCTGTAACAAATATCGAAAGATGCATGTGTCCCCAGTGTCCTGTCCAAGCTGACAGTGCGTGCACATTGGATAAAGTTGGAAACTTAAAAAATGAAATGAAAAGTTTAAGAGATGAAGCTCCAGAGCCTTACAAGGTTCCTGGAGTCTACTGTTCATCAGGTACTGCTACCTGCAGCGACTTAGATCCTAACAGAGATTGCATTTGTAAAACCTGCTCTGTCTGGGACGATTACTGCCTGGAGCATGCAAATACAATAATGTATTTTTGTAATAATGGTAGAGCAATTTGATTATTTCATCTTGCAAAATGATAGATATTTCTTTTATCATTAGGACTTATGTGCTTGAGGAGCAAAAATAAACGATGAATAGATCTACCATAAATATTATAATTCCGGCAGTTTTAGGTTTAAAAAGCTTAGTGATTTTCAGGATCTACGCAGTTCAACTGTCCGAATAATGAATTTGACCAAACTATCTATTATTTTTGATTTTGATCCTTAAGTGCGTAATTATATATTTCTTAGTTCAATCGCGTATGTCCTACTGCATGTGACAGTGCCTTTAAGGAAGCTACAGTGCCTATAGGGAAGCTACAGGAACTGTGGGCATCAAAATTCAACGCAAAACTAAATTGTAATAACTAATTAGCACAGGAATTTGAGGTATTTTATTTCAGAGGGATCTAGCAAGATGGGGAAAATGTATCCAGTAATTGATTATATTAGGTGTGTGGGATTCTTGCCTGCTATGAAGTCTGATGTCCATTATGATCACTAAATAATTCTGATCACTAATTTGTAGAAAATTTTGGAGGAATAGCTGACGAAAACTAGATTGTTATTACTAATTATTATTTCGGCGATGCTGATGGCTGCAACTACGATCTATGCCTATGAAGGATCCACACATGATGCCATAGCTACCTTGAAGGACACGAAGGGCAATACTGTCGGGCTAGCAAACTTTACCGAGGAAGCTAGTGGCCTGGTCCGCATCAACGTCAACGCGAGCGGCCTGACGCCGGGTTTGCACGGCATCCACATCCATAATAAAGGAAACTGCACTGGACCGTCGTTCATCTCGGCCGGCGAACACTACAATCCTTTTAGCAAAGAGCATGGGTTCAGCAACCCGAAAGGCCCCCATGCAGGTGACTTGCCCAACCTAGAAGTGGGTGAGGATTGTATGGGACATATGAATATAACCACCACCCATGTGACATTGTCACCAGGACCGACCACTTTATTCACAGCCAACGGTACTTCACTGGTTATCCATGCTAATCCTGATGATGAGATGACAGACCCTTCTGGAAACAGTGGTGCACGGGTTATCTGTGGGATCATCGAGAAAAAATAAGTTCTTCTTTATCTTTGCAGAAGTATAAATTTGGCCAGAAGTGGAGAATAGGCAAATCGCAACAATGAATCAGTGTTATTTATCTTCACAAAGTTGCCGGAATTGCCGACCAACTAAACAAATAGGCTGCCGGACGAGTCGATGTTTACCTATGCTACCGTTCGGTGATGAATATTTAAAAGAAACGAGAATTAAGTTCGAGTAGAAATTTCAAGAGCTAATTTGAGATCCTATGCTTACAATATTTATTTAAATGAAAGTAATATTATAAAAATATATGGAGATCGATTGTAGAGAGATTTATGGCGTTTTGCTAAGTCTCATTGGGTATATTGCAGTCTAAAAATAATAGATCGAAAGGATTGAAGAATAATAGGTAGTATTTTATTCAGAATTTATTTTTCTTCTTATTAAGTCAAAATAATGAAATATAATTTTCAACCCATGAGCGTCTTTAATTTTGAGATTCCACAGAACAGTAGCCTGCTGTCAATCTGCTTAATTAAGTTAAATCACAATAATAAATAGAAAAATGTGATATTCTAGGCGTTATAATTGTTAGTTCATGTATACTTCTTATTACAAGTATGTATTCAGTATTTATATTCCCGATTGTTCCCAATTATTCCCGCTATTTTCCCATTATGTTCCCATTAAAAATAATATAAAACAATCTCAATGGAATTGAAATCATAAAAACCAGGGCAATTATATTCCCAAAATAAAAAAAATGATATATGATATTCTAAAGTAATATCCAAAATACTAGAATGTCAAAAAGTGTAATTTTCTATTTCTTTCTTGCATTTTCGAGTTTTTGGGAACAAAATGTCAACTGATTACGTTTCAATGGGAATATAAAGGGAATATTTGGGGATAAATGGGAATAGTATGGGAATAAAAGAATCAGTTGGCTTTGTACCCTTGCTCAAATATCTTTCAGAAAGATGAACTCCTTATCAAATAGTGACCAGAAATTAAACTCTGAATTATCTATACTGAATTTAGAAGCCTTCCTACCACTACTGTTTATTAGCGTTTTTCCATTTCTCTCATGTTTTGTATCTGTTCTTCTTCCATTTTTAACCCTTTGATCTTGTCAAGAAGCCCACCTGCACTCCCTTTCTTTTCTTCCAAATAGGGCACGGTTAACATCTTGGTAACTGAAATCCTGTGTAACTTGATATATTGTTAATCGTACATCTGCCTATTGCCCGCTATATATTGAATTATCTGCCTTTCTGTTTCGTTCATTTTTGTTACTGTGTTCTCTTTTTGAGATTCGAATAACCTTTTTGCCTTTTGGAAGTCTTCAATCTCAGCTAGTAAATATCCACCGTCGTCAAGGATTCTCTGCTTCCATTTGAAGGCAGCAAACCCCCGGACCATAACAAGGAACATTGGAAATATGCGTGAATTACTTTGTGTCCTGCAGATCTATCCGATCCACAAATGGTATTTTAACCTTAAATAAGTT
>CAWKGG010000105.1:0-13367 GCA_963848985.1 uncultured Methanosarcinaceae archaeon | reverse complement strand
ATCTGAGTAGTTGGAGGGAAATATACTTTTTGCAGCCATTGCTCATTTTTTGATAAAATTTCTCCGCCTTTTTTGATTTATGCCATGTAGCTCTGTCTAGTAGAAGGAATATCTTTGCTACTATATCTCTCTTCAAATCGAGTAATGATTTTAGGAAAGAGTCTGCATTCTTTGTGATTTCTAATTAAATCATATTATAAAAATCTCCATTTTCAGTGTAGAATCCTCAAAAATTGATTTTAGCTTTTGAACGACTTGTAAATTTAATAGTTTTTGAGCCTTTGATGGCCCAAAACCTAGATCTATTTGAATCTGCACAAAAACCGCTCTCATCATGGGTGACGAATAAATATTAGGATTAGGATTGTTTTGAACTTCGGCTATTAATTTAGTTGTAACCTTCTCTTTTGCATTTTGATCTAGGTTTATATGTTATTTTATTAAACCTTATATCTTTAATATTATATCTTTAATAATTGGTATAATTATTGATTCGGAATAAGATATTTCAAATTTCTCTTTGGCAAATTGAATTGCTTTTTTTTACCAACCAGATAATAGGGATCATCTGTTGGTATTGGCTTTGAAAGCGTTTTTTTAACTCAAAAAGTTGTTCTGTTGTTAAAAGTATTTTACTCCTATACAATACTTACATTTAAGGTGGATTAAACCTTCTTTTTCAGTACTCTTTACCCAGCGGTAGATAGTTGGGCAATGCACTGATAAACTTCTGTAACTTTATATGGGCTTAAACCATTTTTTACCAACAATAGCGCTTGGAGTCTAATTTGTTTGTTATTGTTGTAGAAATTAATGGTTGCCTTAGTAATATAATGCGTAGTAAAAACATCCAAACTCACGAGTTAACTAATATATATTTTAAAATATAATAATATTGCATTAGATTTAGGGGCGACTATTTTATTTGAGAAATGGATACTGTCTAATTATAATGAAAAAGTTCTTGTAATCTTAATAAAAACAAGAGTGATTATCAAAAAAATGACTGTAAGCGTAAAGTTGATAAGTATGATATGATTATTAATCAAAGAATTATGAAGTACGATTATTCAAAAATAACCTATTTTGGAACTCCAATCAATTAGCTTGAGAGATAAACTCTAAGGAGATAGAACAAATGAACCTGATTAAAACTAAATAAAAGCTCTCTTAATTAACTATCCAAAGGTGTCCATTGATGGCTGATGCTACTTCTTTTTTGAAAGCTACAATAAAAAGAATCTGAAAGATTTAGTTGGAAAAGAGTGCACTTCGTTCAGGACAATGAATCCAGATCTTCATATGGAGTTATTCGGTGGCTTCAATATCAGTTAGCTCCTCCCAGTCAGGCAAAAATTGTGGGGATACTAAAAGCAGGGTTTATGATATAGAGTACTGAGAGTTTATAGAGAGATTTAGAGATTTTTAAAGGTTTATTGAGAGCAGGGATGTTAGTCAACAAGTATATCCAAAAGTAAAATTTTAGGAAAGTAGTTCCTCTCAGAATTCTTAATCTGTAGTTAATGCTTTCCTGAAGATTTCAATAAACTGAGATTCAAAAAACCCTGATTTCGAAAATTCATAAATGATGTAATACAACCGATTTTCCACAGATGTACACAAAAATGCTATCAATTATCTCAATATGTAAGTAGCTTAAAAATCTTTTTAGCTTTAATATTTAATAGTGGAATAGGCAAATCAATTCTACATCTGTGCACATATGTGGAAGCTTGGATACAAATATGGTAGTATTATTTTTTAAATTCATCTAGTTTGGAGATAGTATGGATTCTGGGCGCAGTATCGCAAAAAACATTGGCGTATTGACTGTTGCACAAATTGCAAGTTTCTTCTTTAGTTTCTTTTATGTTATGTATACTGGTAGGTATCTAGGTGTAGAAGGCTTTGGAATTTTATCTTTTGCTCTAGCTTTTACTGGAATACTTGGAGTCTTTCCTGAATTCGGTTTAGGCACATTGACAGTTAGAGAAGTTGCAAGAAATAACTCATTAGCGAGAAAATATATTGGAAATATTGCAATAATAAAATCAATTTTGTATATAGTTTTATTTGGGGTAATAGCTCTATCAACAAATATTTTTAAATATCCTGAGCAAACAGTTAAGGTAATATATATTGTTGCTTTGTCTACAGCCTTCAACTCAGCTTGCAATATTTTTAATTCTATTTTCCAAGCATTTGAAAAAATGGAGTATGTATCTATTGGAAACATTTTCAACAGTTTTTTGATTTTTGCAGGTGTTTTATTTGCAATATACCAAAAATATGACGTTATAACTTTCGCTTCCATATATCTTTTTGCTAGTTTGATTGTTCTAATATATTCTTATTTTGTTTTCTCTTGGAAATTTTTTGTGCCTAATATTGAGTTGGATTTGGATTTCAGTAAATCGATTATGAAACAATCTTGGCCATTTTTTTTATCAGCAATTGTAGATATCATTGCTTTTAAAGTTGATATAATCATGATCTCGATCATGAAGGGAAATATTGCTGTAGGATATTATAGCGCAGCTTACAAATTGCTCGAAGCTTTAATGTTCATTCCTGGAATTTTTGCAACATCAATTTATCCGGCAATTTCTAAGTTTTTTATCTCTTCTCCCGAATCTTTAAAAATGGTTTATCAAAAAGGATTTAAATATTTATTAATCATAGCTTTTCCTATTGCAGTAGGAACAACTCTTTTAGCTGATAAAATTATGCTTTTGATCTATAAAGGCGAGTTTGTTCAATCAATACTTGCTCTTCAAATCCTTATTTGGACTGTTCCTTTCATATTTTTATCTTCTCTACTCGGGATTATATTAGCATCGATAAATAGACAAACATTGGCTTTTAAGATCAACATTATTTGTATGCTACTGAACATAGTGATAAATTTGATACTTATCCCTAAATATAGTTTTATAGGTTCTTCCTTGGCGACCGTAATTACTTCATTAGTCTCTTTGATATTATGTTATCATTTTACTTCTAAATTTATTTTCAAGTTCCCCCTCTCTAAATTCATTACAAAACTAATCCTATCAAATTTAGTGATGACGTTATTTATAATTTATTTAATGGATATTAATTTGTCTTTGCTGATTTGCATTGCTATAGTTATATATTTTACAATGTTGTTTATTTCTGGCATTCTTTCAAAAGAGGACTTGAAACTACTAAAACAAATCGGAGTTTGAAAATGAAATTTAGAGCAAAGGGAGCTATCAGGCTTTTTTTCTGTTATCTTCATTCCTTCAGAGTAAGAATCTTATCTGGATATTTTTTTAAAAACTGGATTGAGCGTAGGAGTAATAGGTTCCTTCTAAAACAAATTCGTGAAACTCTGGGAACTGATTCTAAAAATGAAACTCCTCTAGTTTCAGTCCTAATTCCTACATATAGCAGAGCAAATATTTTAGTAGAAAGAGCCATTCCATCTGTATTGAAGCAAACATATCAAAACTTTGAAATAATAATTGTCGGAGATCATTGTACAAATGATCAAGTGGATATCCTCAGTAATCTCGTTGATGAACGAATAAAATTTTATAATTTACCAAAAAGGGGAGATTATCCAAGAAATCTTTCCGATCAGTGGATGGTTGCTGGTGTTGTTCCGCGAAATAAAGCTATAGAATTATGCTCTGGAGACTGGATAGCACCCTTAGATGACGATGATGAATTTTCGGAAGATCATATAGAAATTTTACTTAATTATGCACTAATTGAAAATCATGAAATGGTTTATGGGAAAGTAAAGATGGAGAAGAAGCTTAATGAATGGACAGATCTAGGTTCATATCCTTGTGAATGCGGGAAAATTTCCCATATTTCTGTTTTGTATCATTCAAAACTTAAATTCTTTAAATACGATATCAACTCTTGGAAATATGAAGAACCCGCTGATTGGAATATGTGGAGAAGAATGAAAGAAGCAGGAGTAAGAATTGGTTTTATCGACAGAGTTGTGGGGAGGCATTATTTAGAAGGGAGTCAAAAGAGAGAATGAATCTGAACACAATATTAACTTTTTTAGATATGTACAAAGCAAGAGATAAAATTTCCTAATTATAAATTTGGTTTTCATTATTTAGGTTTTCTAGATAATTAAATAATATCACATTGTTAATATTTAATTCTTAATAGATATACTATGTTAATGAAAAATAAAAAAGTGAATTAACTGAAAACTTCATTCTTATTTGCATGGCCTAATATTACAAAATTGTAAGGTTTTTTCTCAATTTAAATGGGTATCATGTGTATTTGTTGATTTTAGCTATGTGTCTCGAATACTTTTTTACATTTACTGTGATAATCGGTAGAAACTTGTACATCCTATAATTTATGTAATAATCGAATTATCAAAAACATAGGAAAATATCTCGATATATCAACAAATTTCAAACAGAAACATCTCTTATGTAATCTTGTCAACGGTGTTTAGGCCATTCTGTATTATTTTATTGAGTTATTTAAAGAATAGTTTTACTGTCATTTCTCAGCTTTTTTGTTCTGCGCTTCAGTGAGATGGGAAAAAACATATTTCAACGAATGGAAAAACAAGTATTTATTACGCTGGAAACTTAATCTTGAAACATCAATTAAATAATAGGATGAAAAAATCATGAAATATCGAGTAGAATTTATATCAAAAGGCGAAGAAATTTAAAGCGCTGAAAGGGGGATTCTTAACTGTGTTTGACAGTACATGTTTGTCTATATTGATCAATAACTTAAGAAAATTACCTATAGATATATCTTTTCAAATATAGCGAAGTTATTTGACTCCTCACTTTTGATGGTTTTTAAGTGTTTTGTATATTCATTCCAAATAATCCCTACTTCCTAACTTGATTCCTTAAAGCATTAATTCCAGCCTTTCCTGCAGTCCATAGCATCCAGGTGTGAAGTCAACGTGAAATTTATGATCACCTGCATTTAATACAGTTTCTCAGGGTGAAGTATAAACACAGGTTTCAGGTGCTGAAGCAGATGCATCTAGTTGAAAGTTGCTCATTTGTGTTCCATAGACTATGTCAACTGGGTTAATCCAATGTCCCACATCCGCCATCTCATGCCACGCTTATCATCGCAGGTTGCAAATTTGCACTAGAAGTTGGCTCACAAACTAGCAACTCAGGTCCTTCTACATTGCTTCACTGGGACTATATCATATAATGCTTTTTACAATCCATCCCACAAAAAAACGTGGATTCTCACACCGATTCTTAAAATCTCACAAAAATTAAGTTTTCCATAAATGGATTGAACAGCAGGAATTGATCCAATATGAACTCATATTTTCTTGTTAGGGACTATAGGAACTGTTCCCTATTTTGTGTTTGTATTCATTAGATCAAATAACAAAAACAAAGAAGTTTATTTTTACTCAAATATCAAATCATATTTTATCTAATTGTCAGAATTAGTTTATAAGTTAGTAATAAGCAATTTATAACCATCTAGGCCATATAACTTCCATACCCATCGTTTCTACAATTTTTCTCAGATCAGCACAAATCTGTCTATCAAGTTTCAGTACAAGAACACTATATGCAGTCCCACCGACAATAACTGCCAACAGTGTAACCCATATATTGGAAAGTGGTATAAGTAAACGATACACACCTACCAGTGCCCCCATTGCGATAGAAGCTACCAAAATATTCAAAAGGCTATGATGCTCTAGTCGTATTTTCATAAGTTTTGATAACGCACTTCTTGCGAGTAAGACATTTAATGTCATTGTTGCTAGAGTTGCGAATGCTGCGCCACTTACACCCATAACTGGAATCAGTATAATATTCAACACAATGTTTGCTACAACACCAATGGCAGTGACTTTAAATGATTCTTTTGGATTATCCAGAGCATCTAGATACATGGTAAATAAAAACTGGAATACATTCACCACTTGTACAGCAAGTAGTATTATTAATGTTTGATAGCCTCGAGCAAAGTCTGCACCATAGAGTAGAAGCAGCAGGCGATCACCCAATAAAACACCGCCTACACATACAGGAACTGCCAGTATCAATGAGTAGCTGATAGCACGCGACAGAGATCCCTCTACCAAATCAATCTCATTAGTTTTACCCCAGCGGCTGATACGGGGCCAAAGTGTGTCACGTAGTGCATTTGTGCTAAATGAAGCAACCATGGTGAACTGGAGCGTTATCCTGTAAATGCCTACATTGGCCATGTCCAATAAATGTCCAATGATAATAGTATCGGCCTGTGAAAACACCAGCATCCCACTAGTAGTTAAAAATAACCAAAATGAAAACGCCGATAAACTTTTTATGTGGACCCATTTGAAACTTACGAAACGCAAATCAAAAAAACGAAATTCAATGATTGCCGCCACTAGTGTTCCAGCCACCATACCTCCAGCCAGACCTGCAGTCTCATATCCGAGATATATTGCCGGAATCTGAACTAGGACACATGAGATATTTTTTATGCCTACACAGGTGTTGTGTATCCCGATTTTCCCCATTCCGGCAACTCCGCTTGAGATGGCACCTGCAATCATTGATACCAACAATGAAAGCAGCATCCAAACAAACATATTTGAGGAATTAAGCTCTACAAAATAATTTTTAAACCAGAGCAAAATGAGTACTACAAGTATCGTGAATGCTAAACGCAGTATAATAGATGCACTAAAATATGCATCAGGTTCTTTTCCTTCACTAATACGTTTGACTGCGGCTCCACCAAATCCCCCATCTGTAACCAAACCAAAAATACCGTTGTATGATAAAAATATAAAGTATGCGCCGAGAATTGAAGCACCGACGGCATGTGCGAAGTACATTGTACTCAGGAAACCTATAGCTGTGAATGCTATCTGCCAGAATAATGATATTATACTCTGACGCTGGATAGAATCTATTTTAAGGATATTAGAAAAAATGGCAGTTATGTTGTACATGGTCCAAAACATCGATTATATTTTTATTAGTTATATTTCAACATATTAGCAAGTGAAAAAAGTTCATTAAATGGAACATCTTTTTCCAGATTCAACATCAATTTAAGTTCTGTACTAGTGTTTGGACAATTTTATAGGACAAAGCGTAAAACCACTGGGTCATCGGCCCACTGGATGTAAGCATCAACTTCAACCCTTGTTACGCACCTAATTTTCGGCTGGTTATTTGCTAACGTTGCCGATGGAAGAAGCGAAATAAAAAATGAGAGTTTGCATTAAAGTTGTTTTGGGAAATAAGCTATGTAGAGATCTTTGATTTAATCCAAATTAGTTCTAAAATATTTTTATTTATGCCATAAACTATCATTTTAAAGTTTGCTTCGATGACTTGATTACGAAATTTTCTTGTCGAAGTACTTCTCCAAATTTCCTTTTGTCGACAGAAAAAATTGTCTTGACTATATCTTTTTATTATATTTAATATTCTCAGAAATTAAATAAAACTGTTTTTTGTATTTTCTCTTCACTTTCTTTTTCTTAAGGACATCATTGAGACAGTGTTGATTTTTTATCTCTAATTACATAATACATTTTTTCCAAACAAAAATTACGGCGCCATATCTCGCTGCAAGCAACTGGGTATGTTCTCAGCCAAGATCTTGAATAAAGAAATTATTCAAAATCAAATATCTTTATTCGCCTACCTGCTTCTTTTTCTTCCTGGTTTACCTGATTTTCAACCTAGTTCTTAATTACATCGGATATTGTACCAGCACACAGTTCCATTGTAGCTTCCAGCACTACAAAGTTTACAATCCAAAAGCTACTTTTTAGAAAACTTCGCTAAATACTAAATTTTTTCAGATACTCCTAAATAGTATACATATGTTTCATAAAAATTAAAGATTTATCGAAATCTTCTTAAGCATATTCTATGAAATCTTTTCTTGCTATGATACTTTTTATAATCTACATCACTTTTAAAGGGAAATATTTTGATTCAGAATCAACGAAAAGATGTGTATGATCACCAACACTACCTATTCCGTCAACTCAAAAAAGTATATTTTACCAATCTCAAAGCAGATCTAATTCAAATAGTTGATGATACCATTGTGTAAAATAAATTTGTCATGATATTTCATACAGAAAAACGATGTGATATTTTATTTGCTAGATACAATGGTTTACATGATATATTTTCATTTTATAGTGCAAAGCTAGCTGAAAATATACTCAGTTAGTTAATAGCAGTTCTTGGAGGAGTTTCCATCCCCGTAACAAGTTGTGGGATGTTCTACTAGAATGAAGAATATTTGAGATTTTGGGGAATTTAGATATGGAGATTGATTACATAAACGGCCTAAAAACTGATGAAATATTTGGGATGTCAAAATACCAGATGAAGATACATGAAAGGATAATAGACATAAAATTAAATTCTATAGAGTATCCTATGATCTCAAAAAAAAGAATCATAAATG
The DNA here is from genome assembly GCA_963848985.1 of uncultured Methanosarcinaceae archaeon. Taxonomy (GTDB): domain Archaea; phylum Halobacteriota; class Methanosarcinia; order Methanosarcinales; family Methanosarcinaceae; genus Methanosarcina. Next base: position 4,931 of record CAWKGG010000105.1, on the reverse strand, counting down.
ATGCAGTTAAATATCTGGTATATCCGTTTATTGTAAATAGAAGAGTAAGAAAAAACAACATAAAACATATAACCAGTCAGGACCTGGCTTACATTCTGGAACTGGTAAAATTAGAAAAGACAATTGTTACCTGCTTTGACATTATCCCGTGGGTATACAACAATGAGCGATTACCTACTTCAAAATTAAAAATGAAGGGATTAAAGAAAGCAGATAGGATGATCACAATTTCCGAATACTCTAAAAAAGATATTATACGACATATTGGATATCCAGAAAATAAAATCAGCATAGTATACCCAGCAGTTGACCACGATATCTACTACGTAAAAAGGGATAGAGAAATCATAAAGAAATTAGGTATTCTGGATACTAGCAAAGTAATTTTATACGTTGGTTCTGAACAGCCGAGAAAGAATATCCCCTTTTTATTAGAAGCAGTTAATCAGCTGAAAAGAAGAATTCCAGAAATAAGACTCCTTAAAATCGGAACCTCACAAGTCCCCGGTGCACGTGAGAAGCTTCTTGAATTGATTGAAATGTTAGGCTTGCAGGAAGAAGTAATATTTGTAGGATATGTTTCAGAGCACGATATTACAAAGTACTATAATGCAGCAGACCTTTTTGTATATCCCTCTTTATATGAGGGGTTCGGAATGCCTCCACTAGAGGCTATGGCATGCGGAACACCGGTTGTAACCTCCAACGTAACATCATTGCCTGAGGTAGTAGCAGATTCTGCCATTACAATAGATCCACACGACATCGATGAATTTGTAAATGCAATGTATGATGTTTTAACGGATGAAAAGTTAAGAGAAGCTATGATAAACAAAGGGCTCAAAAGAGCGCAGTTATTTAACTGGGGTAAATCAGCTGAAGAGATGTGTAGAGTATATGAACAGCTAGACTCAAATCCTCTTTAAAGATCTCAATATTGAAATTTCAACCATCACACAAATATCAAACGTTGACCCAATTCTCAATCACTGACCAGCAGTCCATCTTTAACGCCTTTGAGAAAAGATATGAGTAATGGCTTATTTTTGTGGAGCAGGGCCAATCCAACAAAAGAGAAGAACTTGAATCCAAAGAAATAAGCAAGGAATAACCTATATTGCTTACTTGAAGCATACTGTTTCATGAACCAGAATCTGTTTCTTGTATACTGGTACAGGGCAAATCCCATGATCTTATTGCTGGTGGCACTTCCCTTATGCCAGACTTTTCCCTTTGGGACGTATACAATTTCATACAATGCCCTTCGTGCACGCACACATAATTCGATCTCTTCAAAATAGGCAAAATATTTTTTATTTAAAAGGCCAACTTTGTCTAATAACTCACTTTTTGCCAGCAGGGTACAACCAGTTACCGCATCAACTTTTTGCGCAGATACGGAGAAATCACTCTCAAATACGAGGCTAATAGCATCTCCTTTATTCCATAGAATTTTCAAGCCTGCTGACTGAATACTATTGGGAAGGTTATAGTCAAGGATGGTGGGTCCCAGAATACCGATATCTGGCTCCCTTTCTGCGACCTTAATTAATTCATCCAGGAAACAGCGATCTACAACAGTATCATTATTCAACAACAGAATATAGTCTGGCTTCAGTTTTTCCAATGAATATTTTATTGCGATGTTGTTTCCTTCAGCAAATCCATAGTTCTGGTTATTTTTAATTAGAATAAGTTTTTTTTCTGGTGGCAACTTATCTCGATCTTTTTTTTTGCTGTCGTTAAATTCGAGTTCTTCTTGAGAATACTCTATTAAGTGTAGAGGTTTATTATCCGAGTTATATTTTAAAAAGTTTGATTCTACCCTGAGACTTCCAGAAGCATATGTTTTTATTTTTTCAACTGATTGATCTTTTGAGCCATTATCTACAACAACAACATCATAATTTGGATATTCTATCTGAAAAACAGATTCCAGACATTCTATTGTATCTTCCCAACCATTCCAGTTAAGAATTATAATGGTAACTTTAAAAGTCATTGTTATTACCGACTGTATGCTGTTTCATGTACAGGATTTATGCGGTTGAACTGGGAAATTAATATCATTACAATTTTAACTGTATAAAACCAAAGTTTGAGAAATAAAGTCTATTGTACATCATTCATTATTTCAATTGTGTAAATCCTGGTACATAAATCTTAGGACTTACGCAGTAATGGCTTTGAACATTGTTTTCTCCTTATTTATTTAATATCACAATAAATTTAATTTATATCTTGATCTGTTTTAATTTACTGTTGGTATCACTCTGCATATTTCTGTTTTATTCTCAAAACAAAATATTAAATTTCTGATTCTTTGTAACTCCAACCTTAGGAAAGCTCTTGATTTACACGTTATGTATGCTCTCAGTGACTCTTTTTTCATGGCTAAAGCTTTCCCATACCTGCCTGTCATATCGGCTGCTTTTCTGATGCCAGGTTGAAGAATTTCCTGCATCATTTCTGATAACTCTGGGCCGTTCCAGTCTGCTGTAGCACAAATCTTATTTAAGCTCTTAATAGTATCTCTGATATCTTTTTAGAATATTTCAATAAAACTCAATATTGAGGTAGTTGTTTATAAAGCCTATCTAGACAGTTTGTTGAAATCGGAGGTTTATCTGACTTTTCTACAATCTATTGATCTCTGTATATTTTGATCAATTTTTTTAGAGAATTTCAATAAACCCTAATTTATGGCTTATAATTGAAAAACGTATGTAAATAACTCGTGGAAATTAGATATTTATTCATAATCCTCTACATTATGAGCATTTTAAAAGCGCTTCACATGTATTTTAAAAAATATTTTCATTCATGTAATTTTTCAAAAAAAACAAGATGTTTCTCTTTTCTATAAGGAGTTCTTCATTAAATTTTATTTTAAAATGTGTTTGTGCTTCAGATAACTGTTATAATTGATAAATTGAGAGCTTCTTTGAGTTTAGCTCTTTCAAAATTCCCCCTTAAAAGTTCTTTTTCTCAAGGTTAGTCTCTCTAAGGTTAGTCTCTCTAAGGTTAGTCTCTCTAAGGTTAGCGTCTTTAAGATTAGCTCCTACAAGGTTAATTCCTTCAAAGTCAGTTCTTTCAAGATTAGTTCTCTCAAAGTTAGCCCTATCAAAGTTAACTCTTTCAAGGTCATCGAATTTAACTTCAAGCACCTGGAGTTCTCAGCCATTTCCTTCCTTATCGTAACAAGGTCAACTCTGTCTATCTAAGGATAGTCATTATTATGTGATACTTTTCTGTTCTAAAAAAATGCAAATTGGCTTTGAGGGTCGAGATTTGGAAATGGATGGTTATGGATTGCTTCTGCAGTTTTAACGTTCAGCATCATGAATATCTTTAAGCACTGCATTTTATTCGCTGGATTTGGTACCTTGCGGTATATGCACTTCAGTGATGATGCCATCCTTTTACTGCAAAAGTTCAGGAGTGAGTATTTCCATTCTGGCACAGGAAATTGAATTCATCTCCCATTTTTGCGTTGATATCTCCTCCCGTTTTCACATTTTATTGATCCAGTGGTCTATTCTCTCAATCTATAATTCCTGATTTATTGTGGCATTTGATGTATAATATATGACTATTTTTGCTTTAAGATGGAATCATATCTATGTATTATTAAAGAACGAATCATAACCTCAGTCAGAAGAATATAGTTCCATTTAAGATTTTTTTTTGTAAAGCTTCTCTATGTTTAATAAGTTCGAGAGATTAAGGGATCAAGGCAATTAGTATGATTCATAAATATAGGATAAGTTCCAACTATTGTGATGGGCAACTTATCCATTTTACATTCATAATGAGGATTGTAATCAGAATGCTTATCGTAACTGGAAGCTTCAAATGGAATAAAATATATCTTAGCTTCTTTTTCTGGTGAGAATTTAGGATTTTTTCACCAAGCAACATCATTATTTCATTAATTGCCTCCCCTCAGAGCCTGTGCTTCATAAAATGATGAAGAGTTATACTTAAAAAAAGTTTCATCTGGCCTTTTTCATCAAAAAGAATAGCATAATAGCTTCTTTTTTTGTTAAGGAAAAAATGGTTTTATAATACGAATATTTTCTGAAATATTTTACAACAAAGTGTTTTATCATTCTAGAAAAACTGTTCTTAAAGTGCTGACTTTTATTGGTATAATAGTAATTTCAAAGTGCGTTGCAATATCCTCAATGCAGAGGAAATGCAAAATTGGCAAATTGAGATACTTTCTATGTCAATATAATTTTCGAGAGAGTCCTCGAAGAGGATTACCATCATATACTCATTGTTTTTAGCCATGAGAACAGTATATTTTGTACAATTTGATGTTGAAGTTATCGAATAAAAATTATTTGAAGAACATAATCGGTGAAAAAAGAATAGATTTTGAAGTTAAATTTTTAATTTTAGAGCTTCTAAAAAGGATTTCCGAATTTATGATAGTAAGAAATAGTGTTATGGTGGATAATTATTTGTAGTGCCCACAGTCAGTAGTGCTGTTTTTCAGGGTCTACAAAGGTATTAGATAGATGAAAAACGACAGTTGGAAAATGAAATCATATAGTGTATGGAGATGTTACTTTATTAATGGCTCAAAAAAACAAAATTAAAAGTTATAAAAGTATGTTTCTATTGAAATCTTTACTCAGATTCCATTTTCCCTTCTTTAAATTTGTTTGATCTTCTTAACATAATAACATTTATATACTATTATCACCTATTACATTGTCCTCATACAAATGGAATATGCGGGGAGATAATCCCAGTCTTTATATACTAGATATGTCTTGTATATACTCCTCGCATGAAGCAATTGTGTGAGAGTTGAAATGCAAATTCCATTCGAGGATGTGATAAACTTCATTATTTGGCTTATAAATGATATATTCATTATGATCCGAGGTTTATTTTAATTCTCTTTTATCTAGTGGAGT
>CAWKGG010000104.1:0-5800 GCA_963848985.1 uncultured Methanosarcinaceae archaeon | reverse complement strand
TTGTATATTTGATATACTAAGTGAGAACAATCAATGCCCGATCTATCACTGCCTCCGTGAATGGATTCAACTCCAATCCAACTTTTTGCGGCTTCTAATACTGCAGATTCTGATGTCCCTGCAGGAGCTGCTGCTCCTAGGGGTATAAACGCTATTATAATAACTACAATCAGTGAGACTATTGCTTTTTGTTTATTTGTTTTCATTTCCTCTCAATTCCAGCATTTGGTTATTTTTATTTAAATAATTATCTAATTATAGGACATTTTGATAAAAAGCCTAAATTTCGTCATAAACTTATAAATGATGTATATCCTGTATTATAAAAGTAATAAAATGGATATCAGTGACTTATTGATTTTATTCACATGTTTCAAGTACTTTTTATACCCTTTAACTCACAGTAATCTTACAGTAAGTGAAACAAATCGGGTTCCGTTGCAAAAACTTCAGAATAAGCATCTAAATCTATGAGTATAAATAATGTCAACCGATCCGAGAGAAATATACCAACATTATAAAATAATACCAAACAACTGATCAATATATTTGACTTCATTAAAAACAGAGTAATTTTGATTATTGACTTGTCTTTTTTATATCATATTTATAGCTTCAATTCCTTTTAAAGTTTTGCTAGCAGATAGAAAAAGACTGAAATCCTAGCATTGGATTAACGATTCGCTTTATATATCTATGATCTTGTTCTATAATGTTATTCAAATACTTGATTTGTCGAATGCCTCCACTTTTCAGGTAGTATCTTTATCATTTTTCAGTTTATCGATAGCAGATAGATAAGCTGGATAGTTCTGTACCAACTAACTAGGATGAAATTACCATATTTGAAAGATATTTCTGTGTCAGTACACCTAAAGTTTGAAAAATCTTTCCTTTTTTGCATTTCTAGTGCTTTTTGTTTTTTCATACGTTCTTTTAATGTTGGTGGGACTATGCACCTACTCTCAAGTTTTTTATTATCCGCAATATACATGGGCCTTTTTTATACATCTATTATTATTTATATCATATTTTCTCTGTTTTTTGTCACTACAAAAAATGGGACTTATAGTTTTGCTGATTGGAAATTTTCATACAAAGCGTGTTCATCTTAGGGTTAAGATAATTCAAATATTTGGACCAAAATAGAAACCAGTATTAAGATTAACAGTCTCAATATTCTTTGGTATAGATGGAAACTTGATAACAGAAAATAAGTGGGCGAATTAATTTCAAGTGTTCCATCGGCTCCATATGCTCTATAAGTTGCATAAGCTCTATGCGTCATAGATCAATAACCTTTTCTTATTTCATATGGAACTTAGAAATTCATAGATTTTACTACAAAACATAAGCATCAATGAATACGAGGAAGTCTAACTTTCAAACATTATTCTGTTAAATAATATGTTTATATTAATATACCATAAAGTAATATTTTAAATTATTATTCATTATAATAAGATAATTATACTGCACTAAAAGTATAAAGTACGAAACAAGCTTTTGTTCTTTAAAAGTTAAAGATTTAATGTTGTTCAAATCTGCAAGTTCTTATAGAGAATTCGGAACGTGGACTGATAAATTACGTGAAAAGGAGCAATTTCTATTGTTGGAATTGCTAGCTCCTAAAAGCAAAAAGTTTAATCTTAACAGCACTGTGAGATTATTACCAGCCGTGAGAGCAAAAGGGATTTGAACTTAACAGCACTAACGACGATGAACTTGCCACAATATTCTAAAATTTAGGGGTTTAATTGTATGAACTATTTTAATGAGAATGTTGGTGAGAGGAAGGCTAAGCAGGGTCACTGGTCGTGTACCACCATTGCTGTTGGAAAAGATACAACATTTGATGGCTCTGTGATAGTGGCTCACCCTGATGACGATATTAGTGACGAGAGGGTGATCTATGTTCCGGCAGCTGATTACCCCGATGGTGCTATGCGCCCTGTCTATTATGACACCGCCAGTCTGGGACATAATCCTCGCTACAATGCTACCTAGCTACGCCTCTATGTCGGAATCTCCAGAGGACCCGGGTAACACAGAGGATTATCTGGAAAGCAGACCATTAGGGGAAATACCTCAAGTCAGGCATACATACACTTATTTTGATCACAGTTACGGAATTATTAATGAAAAACAACTGATGATTGGGGAATGTACCTGTGGAGCTAAATTTCACCTAGAACCTTAACCCAGAAAAAATATTTTCTATTCGTCTGAACTCTCTCATATCACTTTGGAACGCTGCTCCCAAGCAAAAGAAGCTGTTGAACTTCTCGGGGAATTAATTGAGAAATATGGTCTCTACGGTACTGGAGAAACCTTACTGATTGGAGACCCCGGTGAAGTTTGGGTCATGGAGATGTGCGGATACAAAGACGAAATAGGAAGCGAATTCTCTGAAAACGGGACAGGTGGTCTCTGGGTAGCGCAAAGGGTTCCAGATTCCGATTTGTTTGTCGCTGCTAATCAGTTCCGCATCCGTGATATTCATAAAGATAAGGATAAAAATTCGAAGGATCTGATGCACTCCGCGAACCTCTTCGATGTATGTATAAGCCAAGGCTGGCTGCAGCCTTCCGCCCCTAGTCTGGATTGGGCCGCTACAGTAAGTTGGGGAGAATCTGGCCATCCTTATTCTTCGCTTCGGCGAATCTGTCGAGTGCTGAGCAAGATGGCCCCTAATTTGAAACTATCTCCCTGGGTCGAGAATGGTTATACGCGAGCTTATCCCTTCTCGGTGAAACCGAGCCAGAAGCTCTCTGTAGCCGATGTGGCAGCAATTTTCCGTGATCATTATGAAGGAACTGAATTTGATCTGTCGAAAGGTCGTGCAGCAGGTCCCTTTAATGACCCTACCCGATATGATAACATTCCTGACAAAGATGATTCCTATAATTTAAATACGTACTGCATAAAGGGTGCCTGGGAACGTCCTATTTCTATGTTTCGATGCGGCGTACTCTGGATAAATCAGGGCAGAAAGTTTTTAGCGGATCCAATTGGTGGTGTCTCTTGGATTGGACTTGATAGGCCAGAAGCTAACTGTTTGATGCCATTTTATGTTGGTATCAATAAATTGCCAAAATCAATTGAAACAATGAACCTCAGCAAGTTCGATCGCAATAGTGCTTGGTGGGCATTCAATTTTGTTGCGAATTATGCTACTATTAAATATTCTTACATGATGAAGGATATTCGCGAAAGACAAAAAGATTTGGAAAACAATTCTTATTATGCTGTGACCAATTTTGAGAAGGAATCAAGTAAAAAGAGCAGTGATGATTTAACAGCTCTCTGCGAGATTAATGCTGAAAAAATAATCTCTGAATGGTGGGATTTATCAGAATTGCTTATCGTCAAATACAATGATGGATGCATTACAACTGAGAATAAGATCCTGCATAAGGTCGGTTATCCGGAAGACTGGCTTAAAGACGTTGGTTATGATAAAGGTCCAATTAGTTATAAAAAAAGGGAATAGATTTACATTCTGAATTTAAGGTTGACATTGCCCATTATCAAATTGAAGAAATGGTTCGAATATAAGGTGGATACCATGTGTACAACGTTAATTATTACTAGAGGGGCAAGTGAGAGACGGCTCGATGATAGTAGCCCATTCCGACGATGATGAATTGGGAGATCAGAGGATTATTTATGTCCCGGCTCAAGACCATGAGCAAGGCTCAATGTGGCAAGTGTTTAAGGAACACTATCGTTATCCCAGGATAGTAACTTATGAAAGGGGGCCGAACTATGCACCAGCCACTTATTACGTTTCGGAATCACCTAATCCGGTTCCTGACCTTATCGAGCCAATTGGCTTTATTCCCCAGGTGAAACATACTTAAGCTTATTTTGACGGCAACTATGGGATCATGAATGAATATTATTTGATGATGGGTGAATGCACCAATGGTGACAAATACCAACCTAATCCAGTAACCGCCAAGGAAGCAGAAAAAACCGGCAAACATATCCGGCTTTTTACAGCCAAGAACTCTCCCTAATTGTGCTAGAACGCTGTAAAAAAGCCAGTGAAGCTATTGAACTCATGGGTGAACTAATCGAGGAATATGGCCTTTACTCAACCGGAGAAACACTACTGTTAGCCGATGAAGATGAAGCCTGGATCTTTGAAATGTGCGCTCTGCCGGATGAGAAATACCATTCCGCATGGGTGGCCCAGCAGGTCCGTGACGGGGAGGTTTTTGTAGCAGCCAACGAGTTTCGAATCCGCCAGATCGAGGATAACCGGAAATATATTATTTATTCCAAATTGCTAAAACCGGGGCTGGAAAAACTGGGCTGGTGGAACCCAGAGACTGGCACGCTGGACTGGCTTTCTTCGATAAGTAATGGCGAATATAACCATCCTTATTACTCCCTGCGCCGTGTCTGGAGAGTTCTTGACCGGGTCAACCCGGATCTGGCTTTAAGTCCCTGGGTAACTAAAGGTTTTGAAGACGTCAAGAACGGGAGTTATGCCACTGACTATCCATTTTCAATAAAACCAAAGTGTCCACTTACCCTTCAGGATGTCTTTGCTCTGTATAGGGATCATTACGAAGGAACGCAATTTGACCTTACCACAAAGGGTGTAGCCGCCGGGCCTTATGGCGACCCCAATCGTTTCATTGGCCAATATGATGGAAACCAGAATAACATTACAGAGAACCAGCACATGTATGGCGCTTGGGAAAGACCAATCTCAGTTTTCTATCAGGGTTATACATATGTCAACCAGCTCCGGCCTAGAACCCAGGGAATCCCTGAAGCAACCCGGGGGCTTTGCTAGTTCGGCCCAGATGTGGCCTATACTACATGTTTTGTTCCATTCGCCGCGCAAGCATTGGAATTACCCAAGCGATATCAGAGCGGGGACCCGCAAGTATTTGACCCGAAAACGGCCTGGTGGGCTTTTGATTTCGTAGCCAACTGGGCCAGGCTGAATTACAAGCGCATGACCAGTGTGGATATTCTGCCGCTGCAACAAAAAATTGAAACAAAGGAGATCCCGAAAATGATTAGTAAGTGAGATGAATGCTGTAGTAGAATAAATGACCGGGAAGCCAGGGATTTACTTACCAGGCTCGGGGAGGAAAACGCAAATGATGTCGTAAAACAGTGGCTAAGCTGGGACACGTTCTGATTGCCAAATATTCCGACGGCTACTCTAACCTTCCTGATAACGAAGAACTTCGGAATATAGGGTACGGTTCGAAATGGCTGGCTCTGACCAATTATACAGACGGGCCTACACCCTATAAGATGAAACCATGAAGTTCTGAATTTCAAATTACAGTTTACCACCCGGGATAGACATGTAACTCATAACTCGGAACAATAAATCTAATAGGGGAGAAAACATGGGAAAATTGGGAAGGGCATCGTGGCCTGTTCTGGTAGTCTCCGACCAAATTTAAGAAGAAAACGATCAGGGGCCTGTAGCTGCGTGAAATCCTAGTAACCTTACCGAAGAACAGGATTGCTCAATTTTATTGTCCTGTGGATTAGGCTCATTAATCATCTTATCTCATTCTATATGCCGATTGACTATGTTATCATATAATCAATTTTGACTCTTACACTATAATTTCATAGTAATCTAATTTTATATATTTATTTATTATGTAAAATTTAGATAAGTCTCTAATTATCATGAAGTCATTTGATTGTCAAAGGTAGTATATCGAAAGTTCTGTAAAAATGACTGTTTTCCATCCTTTTCTTCCATTACAAAAAAACAATTTCTCGGTTTTCACTGATGCATAGCTTTTATAGCAAA
>CAWKGG010000103.1:0-66835 GCA_963848985.1 uncultured Methanosarcinaceae archaeon | reverse complement strand
AGCCTGAAAAGAGGAAATTAAATAAATAAAGAAAAAAATTTTCCTTATATGTTTACTTTTTTCTGTGGGTATAGAATTTCAAGTAGCTTAGCCATAAATAATTATTTTTGGAACATTAATTTTTTTGCTAATGTCAAGAGGGAGCTAATAAATAGAGGTTTAGATAACAAAACTGAATTTAAGGCAATGTAATAATTTCTTTGTCGAAAATATTACCTGAAAAGCTATATAAGATTTCTATAAACCCCAATTTTTAAATGTTTGCTTTATAGACCCTATATAAGCAACTTGTTAAAATCTGAGGTTATCGAAATTCTCTATACTCATTCCCTGTTCTTTTTAGTATTTCCTACTCATTGTAACTTTTGTGGTACCATATTAGATGTGAACTCTCGCCAAAAGTGTCTAACTCTCACGAGTTACGGTTGCTACAACCTACAATGTTGAACACTGGGGATCTCGATACATCCCAAAATTTTGTCACATGCTAACAAATTGAATGTAAGTAGATCGTGAAAATAAAGGTTTATCGAAATCTTCATTGGATTTGTTCTAATTTATAGTACTTCACTAATTTTAATCCATTATTTCAAACCCATGTCTGCTTATTTTAACCATAACAAGCGATTATAAGCAATATAGATGTATCTCCATCGAGTAAATATATATAACAAATCTTATTTGAGATTTATACCTGAAATTAACCATAGATCAAGGAATCTTGAAGTATGTACTTTTAATGGAGTTAAATGAATAATCCCTGTTGTTATATCTCTGAGCAAAAATATTCAAATTCCTAATCCATCAAATCTGACTCAGAAACTGTTTCCCAAGATTCTAGCACCCCTGGATGCCCAAAAGTTATGTCAGTCGAATCCCCGTATTACTGCTGTGATAGAAAATTACCAAAGAACTATTATTAACTAACCAATCTATATTCTAAGCTACCTTTAACCATGACATGGAGCTACTTCATGCAAACCACTGTGTCTATAAATTAAGATATTAAATATTTTTCATAACAATTCAGCCTATCCAAATTCAGTTGAAATAGAAATGTTTTGATACAATAGAGACCTCTAATTACGAACTGTTGGAAACATCAAAAACATAATCCACGGGCTACAGTTAAATAAAAAAAGCCCATCGAAATTTGCTCAATGAATCTCAGTAAAGATGGCAATAGAAGTTTTTTTATCCTGGATTGATAACCATCATTTTTCAATAATTTAATTATCAGCAGCATTCAGTTTCATTGAAATTAGAGAATCATTCTCTCTTTTAGCAAAGGTTCAACAATGTTTGCTTTATAAGTTACTTTGTCGAAAATGATAAAAAAACTTTTTGTTTATTTACCTTTTCACTAGAATAAAAGTGTCAAAAAAATGCTCCAATTCAGAGAGTTGTTTTTATTAACTATAACTCAATAGATATGTTTATGAGCTTCAATTGATCATGTCTGTTATTTCTACTGTATCCTTACTTACCAATTTAGGTTCAGTGCCGGAAGAACTATACTAGGCCAGTAAAAATATCCAAAGTATGAATTCGCACCTTTTTTGTCCAGATTTTATCTCTGTTTCTGCTTTTTTTAGCTCTATTTTCTCGAGGTATAGCCAGTTTTGCATGTCATGATTTGGATGGATAAAGTAGCTTCCTGAATCAGATCTTTTTTATTTTTCAAACCAAAGAAATCAGTTGGCTTTGCAACTGTCCCTAAATTGATTCTTCTTTGCAGTTCCCAATAATTTTTATTCTTATGACCATACTGTGTTACTATCTAATATTTAATTAGGAAAACCAAGAAATTTCCTGAAAGAAATTCGATTAATACATTGTTTCTCAAGTTCAAAGTCTAAATACTATGCCATTGCTGCAAGAAAAAGCATTTTAAACATAACGATTATGTAGGCTTCAGTCCACATGCAATTGACTGTAATCAATCAAAAAAAAAGAAGAAGAGATAAAAAGTGTATAAAATTGTAATGTTGCGAAGAATATACCTGTAACAAAAAGCTTTAAGATAATAAGCCCATAAAGCAGGCTATGCTCACATTCATAGGGCTGGGTCTTTTTAGCGAGTATGACATTTCTTTAAAGGGACTGGAGGCAGTCAGGAAAGCTGACATTGTTTATGCGGAGTTTTATACTTCATACCTCATGGGTACAAGCCTGGATGAAATGGAAAAGCTATATGGAAAAAGAGTTTGTTTGCTCTCAAGAGAGAAGGTAGAACAACAGCCTGATTGGTTGGTGGAAGCAAAAGAAATGAATATAGTTTTTTTGACTGGTGGAGACACGATGATTTCTACAACCCACGTGGATCTGCGCCTGAGAGCAGAAAAATTAGGGATAGAAACCCACCTGATTCATGGGGCTTCCATTACTTCAGCGGTTTCAGGGCTCACAGGGTTGCAGAACTATCGCTTTGGGAAATCCACAAGTATTCCCCACCCCTATAAAAGCAAAAGAGGTACAAGAATTCTCTCGGAAACACCTTATGATATTATAAATCAAAATATAGAAATGGGTCTTCATACTTTAATTTTCTTGGATATTGATAAGGAAAATGGCTATATGACCCTGAACACAGCACTTGAGCTTCTTCTGGAAATTGGTGAAAAAAGAGGAGAAGAACTCATAAACCGAGTTGTTGCAATTGGTATAGCTAGAGCAGGCTCAGAAAAACCGATAATAAAAGCTGATTATGTAATAAAACTAAAACACTTCAATTTTGGGCCCCCCCTCCATATACTCGTAATTCCAGGAAAACTACACTTCCTTGAAGCTGAAGCACTTGTGATGCTTGCTGGAGGACCAATGGAGGTAATGGTAAAGGACTGAGTAAAAAGAAAGAATAAAGCTATCAATCTGCTTTTCAGGTGATCAAAATGCCTGCCGATTTAGGCGAAAAAGTCAAAAGATATGAAGATATGCTAAAAAGAGCACTACAAAAAGCAAAATATTTCCCGACCCCAAATTCCCACATGAATGACATTGCAAAAGATTATTACACAATGGCTGAAGCCTATTATAAGGATGGAGTTTATTTTCTAAACAATGGAGATCCTGTAAATGCCCTCGCCTCTTTCAGCTATGGTCATGCATGGCTTGATGCGGGAACAAAACTTGGCATTTTTGTAGTTGATGATGAAACCCTTTTCACCATTTGAGAAAAAAACAAAGAAACAAAAAATGAAAATGTGTAAATCCACATAGAATAGAGAAAGTAAGGTATTCCTGAATGAAAAAATCGAAAATTATAGAACTAAAAACTAAAAGCATAACTGAAAAACAATCTCAAAAGAACGTACATAACTATAATCAAAATACGAAATAATTTATATATTTTAATCCATTCTTTAGATTCTGCAAAGATTTTCCCAAACAGACAATATTCTTAAAAAAGTATAATAATGGAATAATTACGGTGAATAATAATGAAAAACTTTCATGTGGTACTTGAAGCAGCTTGGTTGGTTAGAGATGTAAAGACAACTGATGATGCGATAGGGGTAGCGATTCCTGAAGCTGGAAAGCGCCTGAACCCAAAATTGGACTTGTAGAGGTCGACGTAGGAACCACTTCCTGCCCTGCATGTTGTGAGCCCTTTAGCAGTGTATTTATAGCAGCAAATACTGCTCTTGTGGAGACTTATTTTTGAGATGAAAGTTTTTGATGCCGAATCTGCAGAACATGCAGAAAGGATTAAAAATCTGTGATAGGCAAATCTCTCCGCGACATTCCACTGACAGTTGTGGAGGTTACTGATTCGAAAGATTAGGAGATAAGGGAGACAAAAAGCAGAAAAATAAAGTAAATAAATAAACAGTTTTTTTTGAGAACCTAGCAAAAAAGTTTTTCGAAAAAATCTACCAAAAATACCAGAAATGACATAGGCATTATGGTGAAGCTTTTCATACCTTAAAGAGGATTTTGAGAAACTTTTGACTTTTCACGAATATTAATAGTACACCAGCTATAATATATGAAAAAATATGGTGTTTCATAGAAATTCTCATAAGTTAGTCCAAAAAAGCTTAAACAAGCTTATGGGGAAAAAGAGAGTGTATTTCATAGATAGAAGCCGACAAAAAAAATAGTTTATGCTTCCTGTCTATTTATCCATATTTTAAGGGTATACAATCCCTAAGATATCTGGGCTCATCTGAGCCCCATGAAAAAAGAGGGCACTACAGGGACAGAGAAATCTCCATAGTGGAGCATAATGCTTTGGATTACGTCGTTGACGTTGAAAGAATAACAGAAAAAATGAATCTTCCCCTGCGATTGATTAATAGAAGTATCCAGCCGGGGGTGCTGCCAACATTGTGGTTGCCATTGCAAGGCTTGAGGGAAGAGCCAGCTAATTTCCCTTGTGGGTACAGATTATACAAATTCCGGATATGAAAAGCTCCATATAATAGATTCTTGTGTTGACTTTTCACTCCTCTACGAAATTGGACACCATAAATTTCCAAAGCTTTTATTTTTACAGAAAAGGAAAATAACCAGACAATATATTTTTACTGTGGAGCCTCTTCAAAATTCAAAGAGTTTGAACCAGGATATCTCTAATTTGTCCATTTAGCTATCGGAGATCCAGTATATAATGCAGTATCATAAATAGCCGATTTTGTATCCTTTGATCTTGGCCAAGACCTAGCAAGTATTCAAAAGAGAAACTAGAACTCTTCCTTGATCATACTGATATATTCTTCCAAACCGGCATGAAATCAGGAGGGTCTCTAAGATTACAGGGAAAAGATTCTATGAGCTCAAAACTATGATTGCAATTACCATAGTCACATAAGATGCTAAAGGCAGCAGAATATATACAGATAAAGAGGAATTCACAATTCCTGTGGTTCCGTTAGAACTGTTGACACCGCAGGAGATACTTACAGGGCAGGTTCCCGAATGACCCTTACAAGATGAAAATCTCTTCCCACATGCTGGAAATAGTATCAACAGTAGCTTCTTTTTCAGTACATAAACGGAGCTGTCAGACAAGCCTTCCAAATTGAGAAGAAATGAAATCTCGTTACGAAGCCAATTTTGGAAAACTGGAAAAGCATATTGATATTGGAAATACCGAAGACTAAACGCTGAAAAATCAAAAAATATATCAAATATTACATGATGAACCACGATCATAACCCTGAGGTAAGGAAAAAGTGGTTAGATATAGGGATCCAGATGAAACTCGCAGCACTAATTTCAGGTGGCAAGGACTCGATTTTTGCCATATACAAAGCCTTTGAAGAAGGGCATGAGATCACTCACCTCATTAACATTGTTCCAGCAAGGAGCGATTCCTACATGTTTCATTCCATCAACCTTCACATGGTAGAACTAATATCAACTGCCTGTGAAATCCCGTTGATCCAGCAACAGTCAAGTGGAATCAAGGAACTTGAGCTAGATGACTTGACCCTTGCCCTAAAAAAAGTGAACGTAGAAGGGATATTAGTAGGAGCTATTGAATCTCAGTATCAGGCCGGTAGAATTCAGAAAATTTGTGATTCCATGGATCTTCAGGGTCTACGCTCCTCTATGGCACAGGGATCCTGAAGAGTTGCTCAACGAAATGGCCAAAGTTCTTGATATACGGATTGTCCAGGTTGCAGCTGAAGGCCTTGATAAATCCTGCCTTGGCCGTCCTATCAATGTAAATTCCATCGAACATCTTAAAGCCCTTAATCGCAGGCATATGATCCACATGGCTGGAGAAGGGGGAGAATATGAAACTCTGGTCCTTGATGCGCCTTTCTATAAGAAACATATTGAAATTGTAAAAAGTGAAATTGAATGGGAAGGGGATAGTGGATCTTTAAAGATTCTGGAAGCAAAACTCGTCGATAAAAACTGATTTTCGAAGCAGACTTTCTAAAAAAAATTTAGCGGCATTTCATGAAGTTTTGAGGAATTCGATGAGCTCCTAAATTTAGTCGTATACTTACAAATTGTATATAAGTGATTCGTGAAAATTAAAAATTTATCTATATCCTCTGCTCTAACACTGCAGTTATCAAGAAATTGGATTATTGTGTTTTACTTTCTGATAATGTCCATGAATTATTGAAAATCTGAATTATAAGGTTATCTATACATTTTCCTAAAAATGGTAGGAACATTTCTTTTTAAGATTTGATCATGACTCAAAGAAACAACTTGAAATTAAACCTGAATAAAACATGAATAGTCAAAAACTAGTTTTCCTACATTATTTGGTAGATTTTATTTCAAAAATTCACTTCGTGATATTTTTTGTTCCGCACTTCAGTGATATTAGTTAGAACATATCTACTTCAGTGCATGAAATCACAAACTTCGTCAAACTGGAAACTTAATTAAGGAAACATCAACTACTTAATGACGCACAAAAAAATACTTTAGTAGCCCTAAGTCATTGATTAAATTTGAAAAATGAATATACCTTCCATTTTAGGGAAAAATTCGAAAAACTCTTTTGTTTTCTATTTTCAACAACTCACTAGCAAGATTCAGAAACTAAAATAATAAACCATGTATGCCCTTGACTCATTAATTAAATATGAAAACCTATTATACATTTGATTTATAAAAAAATGTAAAGAGAATTTTGATTTACGATTTTCAACAACGCATAGACAAAACATAGTTTCCTGTTCAGAAAAATATTTTTGAATCTCTTATCCAAAAAAGTATAAAGTATGGAAATAACGTGCACTAAATTATAGCATCGTCTTGTTATTAGAAGAATGAAGTCCATATATATAGTAAGGTATCTGAGAAATATCCTTTTGTGCTGTAAACCTCACCATCAGTTTACCTCTTATTCCCCAAAAACTCTCAAAATTCGGAAGTACCTTCTAACAATACTTTTGCTAATTCACTAAATTGAGCAGATTGATCAGATTAGACTCTTGAAAAAATCTCCCTGGAAATGTGGAGATGATCTGTATGTACACAAAGAGATCTGGAGTAAAAAGCGTTCCAAATTTTGAAAAATAAGATGTCATACAAAGCCATTAAGTAGTGAAGATCTTTTGTTCTTTAAACCTTTAATAGCTATCAATTAAATCTAGAATTCTCAGGGCAAGGTATGCACCATTTGCTCCGTTATCGATCCCAACGCTCCCGACAGGTACCCCTTTAGGCATTTGGGCTATGGAAAGAAGAGCATCGAGCCCGCCAAGATTTGCACTCACGGGAACTCCAACTACAGGTTTTTTAGTCTTGGAAGCTACAAATCCAGGGAGAGCTGCCGATAGACCTGCAATTGTGATAAAGACCTTTGCATCAGTGCTTGAAATGTAACTGTCAAGTTCTTCCGGATTCCTGTGGGCGGAAATAACCATCACTTCATAAGTATACTTGCTCTTTTCAAGCACAGATGTCGCACGATTGGCGATTGCCCTGTCGGATTCGGAACCCATAATCACTGAAATATCGACCATTTTCGCTCCTATTAGCAGTCAAGGCAGGCTTCCTTTGCCACTCAACTCATACTGACGTTCAATACTCATTCTTATTAAAATCTCAAAAATAGCCTTAACAGACCCCAGATCAAGATTAAGCTCTGTTGCAGCATTTAATGCCCTGCTGATTACAATCTCATTTTGCTTGTTATCATTTATTGAAGTTCCATTTATTCGTTTTGATTCAAGCACCTTTTCAGCCATATTAACTCTTCTATCAATAAGGGAAAGGATTTCCATATCAATCTCTTCGATTTTTTCACGGACTGCTTCAAGTTCTGTCAAGAGAGTCACTCCCTTCATAAGGATATTGCAGCCCTGTTATTTATAGTGGTCTCTATGATCCTTCCTTCCATTCCACAGCTTTCCCAGGCAGATTTCAGCTCTTTTGTCTGCTCATTCTTCACAAGTGCTACATATGAAGGACCGGTTCCAGATAGGCTCACACCTTTTATACCACATTCGAGAGCTTTTAGCATATATTCCGTATCAAAACCAAGGGCCCCACAGTAGAGGAAACCATTAAGTGTCATGGCTCGTTCGTAGTCACCTTTCAGAGCAAGATCGTATGCAACTTCTACATACGGAGCTATCAATTGGGAACGTTTGATATCAGTCTCTACACTGAAAGCCTTCCTGTCAGGTGCAAATATAAAAACCTTAGACTCAATTTCCTCGCGTCTTATTAGCTCCATTTTTCGGTTGTCAGTGACCACAATTCCTCCAAGGAAAGAAGCACATGCATCATCAAAGGCTCCTGTTACTGTAACCCCTGCATCTCTTGCGGCTCTTACCCCAAGTTTCACAGTCTCAAGGGGAGGTAGAGTCTTGCCAATGGCACGTAAAGTTGCAAGGATGGAAGCGTTTGCTGCAGCACTACTACTCTTGAGCCCGCCTGCAATAGGGACTTCACTTCTTGTTCTTACCGTACCACCTAATTCAAGCCCAAAATTTTTGAGGACCAACTCAACGCAGAGCTCTATGAGGCGAGCATCTCCCTCTGGTGTCTCTTCAATAGATCCTGAAATCCCGACTTCACTTTCCGAAAGTCTAACCTCGGCAAATGTTTTCAAATCTATTCCGAATGCAGCACCTTTCCAGGTAGCTATGGCGTTTATTATAGTTCCTGCTCCGAATGCACAGGCATGCCCTTTGAATGTCATCAAGTCCAAAATGCACTGCTCTTTAATATTTTTTGCGACTCTTTTTTAGACCATATATAACCGACAATTAAATAATGCAAGATTTTATGTTCAAAATCTGATTTTCCAAAATTTCATCAAGATATAAATTACTACATAAGATTTTTGAATAACTTAATTGGCTTTAGCACATCAAGATAACCCCCAAACAATATTCGGGCTTGTTCCTATATTGTATAGCTAGAGGGAAAAATCCCGTTGTTTGGCACTAGCAAACATCACTGCAAGCAACTATATATTCACTTTATCCTTTGGACATAAAGTAATTATTAAAAATTAAATACTTTCATTTGCTCATAAGATCCGTTTTCTGCCGAATTCTTCTGATTTTCAACACCGTTTTTAGTTGCATTGAAAGTTGTACCATCAACCACACTTCCAATATAACTTCCGTTAATCTACAGTTCATTAACTTATAACTGTTTTTTAATATTATAGTATTTTGTTAAAAATTTTTTTTGCTTGGTAATTTTCATAATCTTCATCACTTAGAAGGAGAATATTTTGTTCGGCGTCAACGCAAAAACTTATATGATTAACATCAGTACCGATTCCATTAAACTCAAAACAGTAACTTTTACCCATTTCAAAGTAGAAATATTTTTAAAAGTTGAGGATGTCGTTGCTTAAAAAAAATTATTACACTACTAAATACAAAAAACAATGAATATATCTTATTTAATCGTGCACTAGTTTACATGAAGTAGTTCCATTTTATAGCACAAATATACCTAAAAAATATAACCCACTCGATTAATAATGTTTTTCGGTGAAGTTTCCCTCCTCACAGATTGCTTCAGGGTATTCAATTGGAATAAAGACGCTATATTCAGGGATCGCAGAGGAAGCAAAAAGCAAAGTCTTAATCTCGTAAATCAGGGATATTTGCTGAAAGCAAACCCGAAGAGTGAAGACAAACCTAGCAGGTTGCCTGAAGCATACCCGTATATTAGAGTTGAGTGCTGAATGCAATTTTATTTTAGTCTTGTTCATGAGTCACTGAATAATTCTTAAAAAGGAGCAAGTATAACAAAACTTTTTTGGCAAACCAAGTTTCGCACCAATAAAAGATTCCTGATCAACATCACAATATTCTTTCAAGATCTACTAAAATCAGCTGTATTGGAAACCTGTTCTACATTCTTCTTTGACCGATGATACAGCTGACTATTCTAGTATTGAGCTTCACAACATAAGATGAATTAAACCTAGCATAGCTAATGTGAAATCTTTTTCGTCATATAAACTAACTTTCTATAATATAACACTATACTAGTTTAGAAGAACCTTGGCCTTGCAGAAAGATATTTTGCAAGTGGCAGTTTCCGATAAGGTTTACTACTTATTTCTTCTCTAACCAACTCGTTAAGTTTTTCAGGAGTTATCTGGATTTTTTCCAGTTTATCGTGCTCTGATTTGGCTCTTATGGTAACATTAATAGTACCTTCCTCAATTTCGTTATCGCCAACTACCACTAAATAAGGAACCCATTCCCTGCTTGCTTCCCTTACCTTTTTTCCGATCGACATGTCACGATCATCAATATCAACTCTACAATCAAGCTTTTTTGAAACTTCTTCGGCAAAAGACAGGTGCTTTTCTGAAATCGGCACTATTCGAACCTGGGTTGGAGAAAGCCAGACAGGGAGCATGGGAACTTTTCCTTCATCAGCTTCCATTGCAGCCTTTTCAAGAAGAGCATAAATACAGCGTTCAATTGCCCCGCTCGGCGAGCAGTGAAGAACTGTCGGATTTACCAATTTACCCTCAGCGTTCACATAAGAAATGTCATACCTTTCAGCGTTTTCTACATCTATTTGAACAGTAGAAAGAGCGCTTGCCTTGGACAAAGCGTCTACAAAATTAAACTCAAACTTAAGTACGAAATAGAAGAATCGGGTGTCCCACATTTCAATGAGCACGGGTTTGTCAACGGTTTTTGCCATGCTGGCTACCAGCTCTTTATTCGACTCGTAAAAGTCTCTGGTAAAGCGGATGGCGACCTCATAATCACTAACATAAATCCCCATATTCTCAAGCACATTGATGCATAAATTATATTGCTTCTTAAACTGATCCAAAGCCTGCGGCATATCCTCACAGAGAGTATGCATATCAGGCATGGTAAAAGCTCGAAGTCTTCTCAAACCCACAAGTTCTCCTCTCTGTTCCTTCCTAAAACTATAGCGGGTCATTTCTATCATCTTCAGAGGCAGATTCTTATAAGAAATAGTCATGTCATGGTTCATCAAGAATTGCCCAAAACAGGCTGCAAAACGTAGGAACATTTGCCGCTTATCAGACTCTATCGAATACTGCCTTGCGGGGAATCTATCTAGATATTTCTTTAGAGTAGGATGGTTCATGTCGTACATGAGGGGAGTTTCAACTTCCATTGCCCCAAATTCTGTTGCCACATCAAGTACGTAATTTTCAAGAAGGGATTTTATAAGCCTCCCTTTTGGGTAATAGCGCATGTTCCCGGAATCTGACCCGGGCTCATAATCTGCAAGTTCAAGCCTCCGCATAAGCTCTACATGTGGAGGAGCCCTCTCAACAATTCTGTTCTTGGAAATTTCATAGTTTACTAACTGCTGAAGTTTATTATAAGGGGTCAGGTCAAAGCTCTTAACTTCATGAAGTTTCCCATCAGGAGTCAGAATGCACCAGTAAGATCTAGCAGTACTTTCAGCTGTCAGTGCCTCGGAAACAACTTCGTCCTTTTCTCCGGCTACTTCAGCTTTACTTGCATCCTTTGCCACTCCTACAGGGCAAATGCTTCTGGAAAGTTCGGAAAGAGGATGCCCTTTACAGCTTACAGTAAAGGCTTTATACCATCCAAAAGGAGCACGTTTCACCTCATATTTACCTGAGAGAGTCGCTTCTATTCCTTTTAATACCTGAACTGCTATTTTTGGTGAAGAAAGATCAGAACTTAAGTGTGCGTAAGGATAGAGCATTATACGATTGGTTTTGACCTGAGATGCCACCTTTTCGATTTCTAATACAGCTTTATCGATAGATTCCTGCGGATTTACTTCATCTATGCTTTCCACTGCTGTAAAAGCCGTAAGTGCTTCTTCAAGCCTTCCAGACTTTAAGGATTCGTCAATTTTTTCAGCAACTGAAGTTTGTTTTTTGATTTCGTATTCGATATAATTAGAATGAATTAACAATAACTGCATTCTATCACCGTGTTCTATGAAAAGCTGGAATATGATTTTGAATCAATTTCGATTCCGAATCGAATAAATTGAATTATTTTATAATCGTCTGCTATCTGCATCTGTCAGTAAATTTTGATTAAATAAATAAGAAGAACTAAGAGAATTCTAACATCCTACAACAATATAAAGTAATCCCTTCCGACTGATACCTCTTATTTTATCCTCATAGCTTTTTTCAATTTTCTGAATTATTCAGTTCATTTTTTTGATTTCTGAAAATTAATTTTCTGATTCAGCCTTCAAAACGTATCTCAGATTCTTGAATTCCAAGTCAGACTCACAGTCAGTGTGTATGTATTCTGATGAATACTTTAAACTGTATTCAGGGATCCTGTGAAGATACAAACTCCAAAAAAAAAACTGTAATTCTCAATAAAAGCTCCTACAAAAAAAGCAAGTATAAGTAGTGTAGGATGAAAACTAGAAATCAGAAGAAACTAAAATTGAGTGGCTATATCTGATTTATTCAACGCAGCTTGAGACTCATCTATGGTCAAAGCCTACCCAAAAAGTTGGGAAATTACTAAATTTTTCTTTGTACTTCTGAATATTTGATCCCTAGTTAGCAAGTTTAGTGAGCAAAAACTCAAATAAATCTTCAATTTTATATTTCATTTCCAATGGCTGAGTTTTTCCTAATATTCGGTTCTATGATTATCCAAACCAAAGATCTGGAAATATCTCAGCACCTAGAACCCATTCAAACATCTGATTTTCAAGCTGTTGGATGTACAAAAAATGATGGATGCTCCCCTACTCCTAGAGATAAATATAAAGTTCAGCTCGAATGACTTTCTCACATAATATATGAACAGCTTTGAGTAAAATTACAGGATCAATTACTTTGATATTTTTCTCAATCATTTCACGCATACACAGATTTTAAAGTAAAACATATCTATATTCTCAACATCAACTTTTCATTACAATTTTTTGTACTATTAATACACTCACAAGTTTAAGTGTATAGAAAAATACAAATAAATTTAATTTTAAACAAGCTATATCTTTTTCAGTTTAGTATACCTTTCTTTTATATTCCTAAGACTAAATGTTGTCTCGCTTCCCAATGCAATGTAGGACGCTCACTACTACAGATGTGGGTCTCCTAACTTATAATCGTAACGCTAAACAAGGAATATGCTGCTTATAGGCTCAAGGATAGAGTCTTTGATTTTCACGAGTCATTTATACACAATTTATGAGCATATGGCAAAATCTAGGGGTTTATCAAAATACCCTACATTAAAAAACACCTTAAAATTGAATAAATAAGGCAAATCCAAACTTTAATAATTCAAACATTCAATTTTTGACATATGTTAGGTACAAACTTATCAAAATATTTAGTTACTATGCAGGAAACTGCGCATTTCCCGCATCTAATACACTTTTCGCTTACACATAATCTTTTCTCATTTAGAAAGACTGCCCCTGTAGGGCATACTTTTATACAAATCCCGCAGCCTGTACAATGAGTAAATCTTATTAATTGCTTTGTGACATCCTTAAAAAGGCTGATAGCTTTTTCTTTTGTTTCAGAGCTTACAAGCAGATTTCCACTTGAAAAAAACTTTACACTCCCTGTACCGGTTTTGACAAATAGAATACCCATTTCTTCCACATAAACCGCATTTCCAAGTACATTTATGTAATCTGCGATTTCTTTTTCCCTGATACCTCGTACTCCTGCCTCTATTGAGAAACCTCCAGCCCTACAGGGGGAAATTCCTCCCACGATTTCAATTTCAAAATTGTTGAAATTTTCTTTAGCAAGAGTAGAAATCCCAAGTTCTTCTGCCAGTATGCGTATTTTAGGAGGCAACTCCTTCCAGCGCCAGAATCCATATTCAATGAACTTTTCCGAAAGTCCTCTTGTTTTTGCCCACTCCAGTAGGTAAGAATTCCATTTCTCGTGCATTTCAGGGTGTAACTCTTTTACTCTGGAGTATTCGGCAGCAAGGGCAGAAGGGCAAAGCCAGCATCCTATTCTTTCAAAACCAAGATCATAGAGAGGATTGTATGAGAGTCCTTTCCAGTAAATATAGAGCCATACTTCGAGTGCTTTCCAGTTTCTTATGGGGAAAATATTGAGCTGGGAAGGCACAAAGGGATTTGTCTCACTAGCCGTAACCCTTGCCCTTGAAAAAGATTCATGTTTCCTCTTACCATCGATTGTCAGATAAGCCACGCCATTATTTGCTCTTCTATCAGGAAAAGGACTGATACCTTTCCCCGCATCAAGGTTACCTGCAGATGCCAGTTTACATACTTTGCAGCACCAACGGAAATCTTTAGCAGGAGGCCCGAATTTCCCAATCTGGTCCCAGAAAGCAGAGCCTGCATTAATTTCTTCTAGTGGAATGTTCATTTTCTGGCAAGAAATTCGAACAAATTCGACAGTTTCAGGAAACTCGATCCCAGTATTAAGAAAGAATGCCTTGAGTTCCCTCTGTTTGAGAGAAGCTCTGGCCAGATCCATACTTACAAGGCTGTCTTTTCCACCGCTAAAGGAGACGTAGACAGGAAGGCGGGTGTTTTCGTTTCTGGAAACAATCCCACGAATTGTATTGATTGCGTTTTTGCCAAGAACCTGTAGATGCTTTTTATTTGCCTCTATGCATGCATTAAGATCCGGAGTTTCTGGATGAAGGTATGCCCTACTACTATCAATTTTCCTGATCCTGAGGACTTTTGCTCCGGCATCTATTGAGGATCTAGATTCATTGCAAACTTCATTTTCAGATAGATTTTTCAACTTTGAAAAGTCTTCCCCGTTAATATAAGAAACTCCATACCCCGTCAGGTTTCCTGCAGTCACAAGGACGAAATCTCCATTTTTTATAGTATCCGTAAAGGATTCAATAAACTCTATTGCAACTTTTTTCCCATTCAAATGCCTGTTATTTTTCTTGAGTTCAACTTTCCTGATTTCAGCGTACATCATGAGAATTTTTGCTCCCTGAAGGGAAGGTTCGAAACTGTAGCTCTCTTTGAGAATCTCAAAACGGAGAATTCCAAAAGTGAAGCCATCAACGAGCACTTCATCCGTTTTATCTTCACCAGAGATTTTATTAAGAAGTATTAACCTGTCTCCGAGAGGATTGCAGCCAAAAGTTGAGAAAAGTTGCCTGCTAATAATTTCTCGCTCATAAGGTGAACAGAAACGGACATCTGCAGGCTGGGAGAGAAAGCTAATTTCTCCATTGTTTCCACATCTGCCACACTCTTTCCCAATCAAAGGCAGGTTGCATTTTCTACACCAGAAAATATAGTTATCTTCATACTCGAAACGCTGGACATTTTGTTTTTTCGGCAAATTGGAACTCATACTTTTTTTAGACCTACAGCTATTTCTGGTAGAATCATTCTCACTAAAAACTCGGGATTTTTCTACAGTAGGTTTTCATTTGCATGAAAATCTTTTTTCCCCGGCTTATTATCTATTTTTCCTTTCGGTTTGTTTCTTCTTTGTTTATTCGGGCCCGAATCCAGGAATTTTTCATTTTTCTGATGCATGTAAACTCTGGCTTGTTATTTGGGAAAATTATTAATCCGACATTCCACAGATGTACACATCTGTATAATCTTTTTGTCTATTTGCCTACTATTATTCATTTAAATTAGATTAATTTTTAAGCAACTTTCATAGTGAGAAAATAGTTAGAATTTTTGTGTACATCCGCAAAAAGTGTGATTAATTATTTAGATCGTTCAGTTTTCTCATTCAGTCTCACGATGGATACATTTATCAATATCCTGAGATTGTGAAAGTATTGTGAGTGTGAAAGAAGTTTATGAACGCGTGAAAATATTATAAAGAAATGCTTGGATTTAAAAATCTAAAGTTAAATTTCACGTGATAGAACGAAGCAAAAATTATTCAAAATCATTAAAATAAACAAAGTTCCACTCCAAAAGCAATCCATCTATATGAGGATCATTTTATTTATGGAATTTTTTTGTCATCTCAATCGCAATCATGAGCTTAAAATATATCAAGCTTCCTGCTAATGCAAGAATTTTTTCTCGAGGTTTATGAGGCATGAATTATGATGTAGTTGTCGTTGGAGCCGGTCCTGTGGGATCCACAGCTGCCCGCTATGCAGCTTTGAATGGAGCAAAGGTTCTCCTTCTTGAAGAGCATCCTTCTATAGGGTCTCCTGTAAGCTGTACTGGACTTTTGAGCACGAGAGCCGTTGCTGAATGCGAACTCAAGCCATCTGAGGACTTTGTATTCAACTCCGTACGCGGGGCTTTTGTATACGCTCCTGATGGGCAATGCCTTCCAATAGATGGTAAGCAGACCAAGGCATACGTGATTTCGAGGAAGATTTTTGATCGTAAGCTTGCAGTAATGGCTGTAGAAGAAGGTGTGGTACTTTCCCTGAGGTCAAGGGCTATAGGAATTGAGAGAAAGGATCCAAAAGATAAAATCGAACGAGAAATAAGTCCGACTCCAGTAAAACTCATGGTACTCACAAACGGCAAGCTTGAAACAATATCTACATCAGTAGTGATAGGAGCTGATGGAGTTAAAAGCCGTATAGCCAATTATGCAGGACTTGAAAGACCTACTCGTATGCTTTCCGGAATTCAGATCGAAGTTCCATATAAATCAGAAAATATTGATTTTGTTGAAATGTTTTTAGGTTCTTCAGCGCCTGGTTTTTTTGCCTGGACTGTACCAATTGACGAAAAAATTTCAAGAATTGGGCTCGCCTTTGAACCGAACTTTGCTTGCAAAAATGTTAATGAAAAGAGTTCTCCTCTCTCTTATCTTAAAAAATTCCTTCGATCAAACTCCCATGTAAAAGCCAAGTACTCAGGAGGTATGCTTGATTTTGTAGTAGGTGGAATCCCAATAGACCCTCCTAAAAATAATGTTTCTGATGGTATGTTGCTAGTAGGTGATGCAGCAGGGCAGGTTAAACCAATATCAGCTGGTGGTATCTATACAGGGGCTTTTGCGGCAAAAATAGCTGGAAAAGTTGCAGCAGACGCTGCTCTTGAGGGGAACACATCTGCACAGAGGCTCTCCGAATATGATCTGCTTTGGCGAAAATACCTCGGAAAAGAATTTGATATAGGTCTAAAAATCCATGATTATATTGGAAAGTTGGAAGATAAGCAGTTAAATGCACTTATAGGCTCGCTAAACACCTCCTCTATCCTTAAAATCATCAATGAATATGGAGACATGGATCATCCTTCTGTCCTCATGAGAAAACTCATTTTTTCAACAAATTCCATTAATTTTATCAAAACCTTAGGAATATTTCTAAAAACCATTCTTTAGGAAATTAAAATGCATGTGTAAAAAAATAAGATTAATTTAAAATTGGGAAAAAGGTAATTATAAGGCATCATAGACTCAGTAAATACTCTCACTTATCTCAAAATAATCACATCGTATGGATATATGGTAAAGGGTATATTTTTATGAAAAAACTCCCAAAGTTTATGCAAGCTTTCTTCACTTATGTATTCTTTCCGAGTATGTCTTCAAAAAATTGATAAACACAGATTTACCCTTGGAATCATTTCCAGAGAGTATCATTGCTTTTTGGAGTTTAATCTCCCTAGTGCTTATTTTAAGTCTGTTTCATGAAGAGAAACAAAGCAAATATTCCTACCAAGATACCAAAAAATAACAGCCAATAATGACTTTAACTATAACTTATACTGCTTGCTTCACCTTGATTTTGTCATCGAGCATGTAGATAACAACCACTTCCTGGTCAGATGTCATCAATTACTTAGTTTTTTGTATTAATTTAAATGATCATTTGGTTCAATTTTTGAATCACCTGAACTCTCCGATTATTGAAGATATTAGTATCATAGTTGGTGATATTTTTGGTAAATAGAAAACTCAAAATTTTTGGAATTACTATAATAGCTCTTTTGCTGCTAGTAGGTGTGGTATCTGCATCGCAAGAATCCCATGCTCTCGTCATAAAAGGAGTGGATCAAAATAATGCCAAAAAATATGATGATGCTATATCAAATTTTAATAAAGCAATTGGCTTAGATCCACAAGATACAGACGCGTGGTTTTACGAAGGAGTAGCTTTATCTCAAGAACATAAAATTAGTGAAGCTAACCCAGCAATTACCATGCACTTTTATTAAATCCTAATAATTCAAATTACAACATTGAGAAAGGCTTATTGCTGGGCTTTCAAGGTAAATATGGCGACGCAGAAAATTATGTAGATAAAGGCTTGATGCTTGATCCAAACAATTCCGGTGGTTGGAATGCAAAAGGGCTAATTGCCTTCTCTAAAGGCGATACGGCAGAAGCGATCTTTGATTATAAGAAAGCAATAGAACTTAACCCTGATAATACAGAAGCATTAAAACATTTGCATAAATTAGAGCATCCATGATAAAATAATTGAACAGGGGCGTAGTTTTGGTTCAAAAGTTTGAATTATCTTTAATCCTAAGATAGGCATGTTTTGTATGAAAACTTCTGCATCAGCAAAACGCTAAATTTTATTTTTAGTGGTGCAAGAAGAAGGACATAGAGTCAATCAGATTTAACAGAACTTTAAGCACAATGCTACAGAGAATATCTTTCTAATATGGTAATTTCATCCTAGTTAGTTGATACAGAAATAAATTTTCAGGGCAATAATGATACACCTTTAGATTGTTTTTACCCTTTCTTCTTTTTGTTATATTTAATCTCAAATTGTCAGAAACCAAAATAGAAAAAAGCTTTATGTAATACAAACTGTGTAATTTAATTATTGTAGTTCATATCGTAAGTGTCAATACAATATATTTCAGACAAAATATGGAGTTTATATTATATGAAAAAACAAGTATTTGAAAGAAAACAGAATGCATTAGCTATTTTGGTAGTATTTTTTGTAGTAATTTCAATGACAGCTGCTGTAGTAAGCACAGCAGATGAAATACACAATTCACACCCAAGTGGACATCACCCAGGCAACCACCATCAAGGTAGACATCATTTCCACAACTGGCATGACCATCATCATCACCACTACCATGACCACTACTACAATGGTATTTACTACTCGGATTATGAGTGGGTACATAACCCTGTTACTCTGCTGTGGGATTGGACCTATGTACCCATTGTAAAAGAACAACCTGTTGTAGTAGAACAACCAGTCGTTGAACAATCAATTCTAGCGACAAGACCTACCATAGAAAGGCAAGTAGGAGCAAGACCAGTTGGAGCAAGCCCCGCCATAGGAACCGGGTTAGTAACACCTGCAACACCTGGTTTAATAACCGATGCGACATATGGACCTTCTGCACCCGCAACACCAGGTTTTATAACCGATGCAACATATGGAACATCTGGCACAACCACTGGATCATATTTCTGATGAAAAATGAAAAGAAATGTTGGAGACAACACTGCAGCAAAAGCAGTAGTTCGCTACATCTGCATTTCTTAATTTTTATTTTCAGTTTTTTTATCCTAAAATATTTTTTCTTCAAAAGTTCTAAGGATTACTTATTTTAATTTCACAAAAAATCATAGATTAGTAATTTTCGCCTTTGATTACTTTCACATAGTGTAAAATATTTTCCATATTATCGGATAGCAGCTTAATGTTTAACTTACTATTCTCCTAAATTAAACATTTAATATAAGCAGCCTTTTATGCAGAGTTTTTGCTATAAAATCTATGTATTATAA
Source organism: uncultured Methanosarcinaceae archaeon (assembly GCA_963848985.1). Taxonomy (GTDB): domain Archaea; phylum Halobacteriota; class Methanosarcinia; order Methanosarcinales; family Methanosarcinaceae; genus Methanosarcina. The sequence goes on along the minus strand of CAWKGG010000103.1, from coordinate 47,256 downwards.
ATTAGCTGAAAAATAGTTCTGGCGCTGATTTTGTAACAAAGTTAGATTTTTTGCACCAGAACCATCGTGGAAATATAAATTAAAAATTGAATGCGGCTTCCCTATTTGCTTGAGTACCGATATACAAAGGATCGATGTAGCATGTATTGATTAATCAGAAAATGATTTAAAAGGAGTAAAACAATAGATAATAAAAATAAGGGAATGCAGCAACAAGAAATGCAATTTGATGGAAACTTTAATGATTTTTTTAAGAGATGAAAATGACTGGTTCTGATAAACATAGAAAACAAGCAATTTGTGTTGCATCACTACTCTGTCTATTTAGTTTTTTGCTATTGATACATTTAGGATATGAGTACAAAAGTAGCAATACGAATGAGAGAATTTTGGCCAAGGCGGAAGAAGATTCGCGTCAAGAAGCCAACTCTGAAATAAAAACAATCGAAAATGGACTTAATTCTACTAGCTTGCTTGTTGAAGAAGTCGCAAAAGACCTGAGTTCAGGAAAATTAAAAAATGATTCCATGCTGAATGAGCATCTTTTGGCCAAAATGAAGGATAATCCCAACATTTTCAGCATCGTCGTTGCGTATTCCCCTGCTGTAAATGCTGGTAAAATTTATGCTCCACATTTTAAAAGAAACGGTTCAGAAATCATATATGATCCGCTCACATATGACTACACAAATGACACTGAAAAGACTGCTTGGTACAATGATGCCCTAAGAAAAAAATCAAAAATATGGATCTCTCCTTATTTCGGGATTGCAGATGGCAATTATCAAATAGACTCTTCGGCTCCTTTTTATCTTAAAGAATTTGGGAACGGCGATAAAGCTGCAGGAGTAGTAAGTGTCAGTCATTCCCTTGAAGGTATAAGGGAACAGGTAGGGAACCTTAATCTAGGCAAAAGGGGTTATGGTTTCATTATTTCCGGGGAAGGGGTGATTATTTCTTATCCTATCCAAGAATATTTGGGCAAAAATATTAGAGAACTAACAAAAAAAAATCGAAATCTTAACTTGATAAATAAAAACACCGAAAAAACAGAGTACTCAATAACAAATCCCTTTACAGGGCAATCCTACTGGATATTTCACAAAAATATCCCTTCTACAGATTGGACCCTGGGTTTTGTTCTTCCACAGGAAGAAACTCTACTGAACAAAAAAATAGATCAGAAACACTCTATATTTCATATCGTGTTTGCAACTTTGGCTTTTTTATTCTTTTTGTCCTTGCTTTTAATTTCAATTTATAGGTATGATCATAAAGGACTCTGGATACTCACAGTTATTTTTTCATTACTTTGTATCTTGGGGATTTGCTTCATATGGTACTTTACTGTAAATAATTCCTCTCTTGATGGAAAGAATGGAGATTTCATTGTTTTCGACAGAGAAGATGTTGAAACAGTGCTGCAACACACCAGTCCGAGCCTGAAAGCTTCCAGAATTTCGACAGGAATTTTTCTTCAATCTATTGAGTTTTTGACTGCTAATGATGTCGCCATAACTGGATACATCTGGCAAAAGACTTCAGGCCTAGGGGTTTGGAAGGAGCTTCCTGACTTTAGTTTTCCGGATGCAAAAGAAACCGAAATCCAAAAAGCTTATGTGAACAATGATAGCGGCGTTGTACGCTGGCATTTTAAGACTACCCTGCGTCAGAAGTTTGAATATTCAAGATACCCATTTGACAGAGAAGATTTATGGATTAGGCTATGGAGTAATAGTTCTAAAGAAAGCGTCTTAGTTCCGGACTTTGATTCATATAAAAGCTTGATACCAGAAATTATTCCAGGTATGGAATCATCTATCTTACTTGGGGGCTGGAAACCACAAAAAACTTTTTACAGTTATAGGGTAAATTCTTATACCACAGATTTTGGTGGAGAAAATATTTCAAATTCCAATGTACCAGAGCTTTATTTCAACGTTGATTTCAAACGGGACTTTAGGACCCCCTTTGAATCTGATCTTCTACCAGTAATAGTAGTAATTGTTCTTCTGTTTTCAGTACTTACACTGATTACCAAGGGTGAAAGCAAACAACATTTCGGATTCAGTTCTCATGGAGTCTTGACCTATTGTACCTCCCTTTTTTTTACTCTTATACTCGCCCATTCCTCCCTCAGAAATAAAATTCCAATAGACAGTACCATTTACCTAGAGTATTTCTACTTTGTTATGTATCTGGCAATTTTGGTTGTTTCCCTGAATTCGATAGCTTTTGCTTCAAATCTGAGTATACCCTTTATTGATAAAAAAGATAACCAGTATGTAAAGGTACTATACTGGCCTGTGCTAACAGGAATTCTGTTGTTGATCACAATCCTAAATTTTTATTGACAGGTATGTGCCATATGGGATTCTCAATAAGCTCCTTGATATTTGAAAGTAAATTATCTATATATAATAAAGTATGATTTTTACTTTTATAGACATAAATCAGTGAACATTTGTATGGTCGTATAAATAAAAAATAATCCATTTTGCAAAAAACCCCCATAAAAAAAATCTTTGAATATTTTCTATCGTTCACAGTAGTACTTATTAAAAACATATGGCAAAGCAATTGAAATTAACCCGCAGGATTCAATAGCTTGGATCTATATTCTAGATTTAATTCTTTCATTTCACATTAAAATCTACTTTTTAAATGCACATTTTTTGTGATTTAATCTATGATTTTCCCAAATTTCATCAATAACAAAAAAACATTTTAGATACCTGACCCATGGATCTATGGAACTCCTAAAACATTTGGAGCTACTGGAACACTTTAAATTAATTAATCTACTTATTTCTTGTTATCCAGCATTTTTTATATCAATGAAAATATAGTACTAAATGAATTAAGATTTTATCAAATTTGATAAAAAAGGAGAGAACTAAATGTTGAAACAATCACCTAGTAGAATGAAAAAGATACTGGCAATTTTGTTAGTAGTCCTTTTCGTAGTATCTTTAACAGCAGTGACAGCTGGTGCTGCACGTCGTGGTGGCGGCGGTGGACATCGTAGTGGTGGACATCACGGTGTGGTCCATCACGGTAGGGTTTATTATGGCTACAGCAACAGACCAACTGCCCATTACTACCTAGGCCAGTATTACCCTAACTGTGATTGGGCGTGGAAGCCTAACACCAACCAGTGGGTATGGGCCTGCTAACTAGTGAATATATGATACAAATAGATTCAAATTTTGAAGTCAAATCCACTTTTATTACATTGTATCTAAAAATCTTTAAATTTCAATTGGCTCTCTATTACTTTATTCCATCATAAACATTATCTAGAGCCAATATTTCTATTTACCAAGCTTCTGTTTTAGATTTTCATTTCATGCATAGTTTATGCAATTAAACCTATAAATTCCCTAAATTCCATCTAAAATAAGAGTTGATTTGCCAATAAAGTAAAACCCTGCTAAAAGTGACATTATTTATCCATTAATTTTAGCTACTCTATTTTTGGAATTCAACTTTTCTATCAGTAGCCATTACCGTTTCCATTACCATTTCCGTTTCCTAAATTTCCGTTACCGTTCCCATTACCGTTTCCGTTCCCTACGTTCCCGTTTCCATTACCATTTCCGTTTCCTATGCCACGATTTCGATAACCATTGCCATATCCATTACCTTTGCCAATGTTTCCATAACCATTGCCATATCCATTTCCATGACCGTCTCCATCATGACCTTTACCAAAGCCATAGCCATAACCATATCCATAACCATAACCATTTCCTAGATCATGATACCCAGTATGATTTCTGCCTATGCCATGTACTCCGCCGTTGGCACTTACAGTAGCAATTGTGATTGCTAGTAATAATCCCATCACAATCAAAAGAGTCGTTGTCTTTTTCCCGTAGATAGTTGATTCCATCAATACAAACTCTCCTTAGTATAAATTGTAGGTTACGTGGCATGATTGCTATTTTACTACGGGAGTTTGATGTAACCAGGTGTGTATATACATCAAAATATAATCATAATTTTATATTTATTAACGTTTCCGTCTTGAAAAAAGACCATTACCAAAAATTATACTCAAAAAAAGATCAGTGACTACATATCCCCTAGACTTAAGTTTACCTTCATTTAGTGAGATATATCTTGATACAGAGTTTTTTGTGTCAAAAACACTGCATTAATCTTTTTTAATTCTTAATTTCCTATTAAGTGGTTTAATAAATCCTATAATTGGAAATGTAACCACAAAAGCTTAAGTTATGAAATGAGGAGCATAGCTATGAGTCTCGAATTTTAGAAAATTACTGATAGATACGCTATAGACAACTGGTTAAAAAAATAGGAGTTATAGATACTCCCTAAAGTTATGAGAAGATATCAATCTTTTCTCTTATACTTCTCAGTATGTACTTCTCATTCACCACCATTCGAAGAGCCACCAGCGCCTGGGGTTCCATCGTTACCATTACCATTAATGCCGCCTTTGTAGTTGCCTAAACCATTGTCTGAGCTGGGGGCATGGCTGCCGCCGTTGCCATTCCCACCGGGTGCTGCGATGACGGTTGCAGCTGTTAATTAAGCGACTACCAAGATTGCTAACAAGATAGTAATTGCCTTCTTAAATTCCATTTATTCCCATCTCCGTATATTTTTTAATATATAATTATTATTTTTTTAAATTCAGTTCATATATTTCATTTAATACAATCCATCATTTTGCAGTTTCGCAGGACAATTTTCCTAGATAAACTCCGACTATAGCGAAAGATATCGTTTTACCAATTGCTTATCAATTCATTTAATCCTGCATGAGTTTTGTGTATGAAGTGGGCAAAATTTGAATTGCATTAATAATAATTATAATTCAGTAAAATTTATGATGTCTTTTATATTTACATTTAATTATATTCACTATGCTGCCAATATTATCTTTTTATTGTTATACTGATACACAAATTTTATGTTGAAATCTATGTATTAATTTCATTTTTCAGCCAAAATCACCGAACATTTTGACCGGATTGTGTCAAATATACATAGTTTTTATTAAAAAATGTGTTACATTCAAAAGCCAAAAAGTAGTTATATTGATTAGTGAAGGAAAAATAACTGAAAATTAAGTACCTATTCAATTTACAAATTAGGTGACCAACCCTTTTAAATTTGCAATTAGAGCTGCAGGTGCTGTAGTTTGAATGGTATATGGCATTCCCGCGAATGCAGGGCAAAGCCAATTATTACCACCCACCCACATACAACCCGGACCATAGCCCCAGTAGGGATAGACCCCCTAGTCCTATTATCTGCCGGCTTTGCCGTTGCCTGGGTCTTGGCCGGCGGGGTTAAGGCCATTGTGATGTACGAAGGAGGGGTTGGTGGAGCTGCCTGGATCCTTGCCATTGCCTGGGGCGGAGCCACCGTTGCCACTACCATCTACGTGGCCACTACCTGGAACTGCGCTTACTGTTGCAGCTGTTAATGAAGCTACTAAAAACTATTAACAAGACAGTTATTGCCTGCTTGAATCCCATTTATTATCATCTCCAGTATCTATATTTATTTACAATATTATTTTAAATAAACTGCCAAAAAAATAGTTTGGAATACAATTAATTTCCCTATAAAATATTTTAACAACAAACAATGTTACAGCCAATATTACTGTAGGAAATTGCCCTAGTGCCTTTGGGCAATTTATAGGTCCTTATCCATCGACTTCTGCAGTTACCTGGAGAAATCCAGCCGATGTAGTATATGGAACAGCATTAAGTGATACACAGCTAGATGCAATTGGTTCGGTACCTGGTCCAATTACATATAATCCAAAAGCTGGAACTATATTGAGTGCAGGTCAGCAGCAACAATTAACTGCTACTTTAACACCAATGATACTGAAAACTATACTACAGCATCAGCAAGTGTTTTTATCAATGTAACACAAGCAACTCCTATCGTTACCTGGAGCAATCCTGATGACATCGTTTATGGAACAGCACTGAGCAGCACTCAGCTAAATGCGACTTCTTCAGTACCGGAAACCTTTGTTTATAATCCAACCGCAGGAACAGTATTAAATGCAGGTACAAAAATACTGGATGTTTCTTTTACGCCAACAGATACTGTAAATTATACTACAGCATCAGCGAGTGTTTCGATAAATGTCCTGAATCCTAAGCCGAAAAATGTTCTTACACCTACACAACAAATACAACAAATGATCACTTTTGTGCAAGGTATAACCACTTCTGGTGATCTTGACGAAGGATCATCTTATGAACTAATATCTATACTCAACGCTGCCGAAACAAATCTGGCTAGAATAGAAAGTAATCACAGTGAGGAAAATCCATATGCAGAACCTGCTAAACTTATATATTTTATTACCGATGTTAAAGATAAAATAGGTCGGGGACTAATTTCGCCAACAAATGGGCAGGCACTGATTGATTCAGCAAATTATGTAATTAATTCTTTAAGTAATCAAGTTCGTTAAACAGTGATTATTTGGAATGAATATAAAGATAGAATAATCCTATACATTAAAGATAATAAATACATTAAGAACTTAGTATGATTTGCGTTCTCATCTGCTTTACATAGCAACAATCTATCCCAAAAAACCCACCTATCCAATACTTCACAAAAGTTTACCCCATAGAATAAAGAGATAAAATCATAAAATACAAACTAGTGGTTCCAATATCAAATCTCTTCTATGTCGGATTGGACATTTCTGAACTTCAATTATTTTTCAGATGAGAACGTAACTACTCGTATAAAAGCTACCAACAGCTTATAATTTTTGCTATTAAACCGTTTTTTCTTGGATTTATTGCTAATATAGATTCTTTTTATTCTCTAAAACAGTATATAATTGCCGTTTTCATCAAAATTAATTCTTAAATAACCAGCAATTTTAGATATAAATCACAAATAAATCCCAAAATTAATTTGATTTAATCAGAAAAATGCCAAATGATGCAGAATAAACCAATTTATTAACAGAAAGTGCCTAAAATCAGCGAAAAATCATTAAATAAAATAGCTGCGGCCAAATATTTCAGAGAAACCATTTTGTTATCTGTTATTGCATCTATCATGATCAAGCTCCCTACCATATTTCTTTCATGGTCACCAAAACCCCCGTCACCCACAAACCCACGAAAACCGCTTTAAAGACGCTAAGATCAATTATGTAGGGGTAGCATAATTTATATGCAATCGAGTAAGAACCTTACCTTGGACCTATCAGTGTCCTATTCGCTTGTTATATTTATGTATAAGGTTGGATACCTACATCTAAATTCACGTGCCTGAGAAAATAGCTAGATATATATTCCTCATTTGGAGATAAAAGTGAAATCAATCCTATGGTTTGTTACCCGAAACCGTAACCATTTACATACGGTCAAAAAAAAAATTCATAAATCAGAGAGCTATGAATGGGTATATTCTACTAGCTGTCGTGAAAGTCACAGAATAAATATACGGTAATTATCTTACTAAAGAAATATTATTTAATTTTCAAGTAGTAATAAACAAAGGGTGTAAACAATACTGGTATTTATGCTAGTTTATGGGTTACTAAATAAAGATTAGTACACATATTTTCTCTATATATTATATTGTTTAATATAAAATAGACAAATATCATTATAGAATAATAAGTATCTTAATAAGTAGCCTTGCTTCCGAGTTTATAATTATAATTGTAATTATCTTTAAAAACTCTATCTAGATTTCCAAATATAATGGTTATATTTACGTAGTTCATCTAACACTAGCAAGCGAATTATAAGATCAACTATCGTCAGATTTCATTCACTAAAAGTGTAATTTGCATTTGACAACAGTGTAATTATTGTTAGGATTATTCAAATGCATGCAATTTTGGGGTGGGTATTTAAATGGAAAAACAAATAGCTAACAGAACAAAAAGGATATTGAGTATTTTATTTGTAGTATTTTTTATTGCATCTATGATGGTTACAGTAAGTGCAGCTAATTGCTGGAATGGAAAAGGGAGCTTTAATAAGGGTATTTTCAACGGAAACTGTAATGGAAATGCAAATCTTGGTTTCTTTAATGGATAAAATAACGGTAACGTGAACGTCGGAAACCAAATATGTGGATGTGGAGACCAAAAATCACTGCCATCAAGCATTAAAAATAAATTTACTGATATTGTTTATGCTACCAAATCAAAAACACAAAAACTTGATATATATCTGCCAAATGAAGGGAAAGGTCCTTTCCCTGTTTTATAGCATTTCATGGTGGGGCATTTTGTGAGGGCGATAAGAGTAGAGAATATACAGATTATATATTGCAGGGCTTAAATCATGGTTATGCAGTGGTAACTGTTGATTATCGTTTGAGTGGCGAAGCTAAATTCCCAGCAGCAATAAATGATGCAAAATCAGCTATTCGTTTTATTAAAGTTAATGCTGCTCAATATAATTTAAATCCAAATAAGATTGCTCTATGGGGCGTTTCAGCAGGTGGGAATCTTGCTGCCCTTGCAGGCACAACAGGTGGCACAAACAATTGCTATGATAAATCTCTCGGGAATGCAAAAGTTTTGGATAATGTCACAGAAGTAGTTGATTGGTTTGGGCCTACAAATTTCAGTCTTGTGGATAAACAATTCACAGAAAGTGGAATTAGAGAGATAGTAGATGGAGTTCTAATTTATAATAACGAAGATTATTTCCCGTCACAATATTTAGGGCAAAATATCTCAAAGGTACCAGATCTTTGTAAACAGGCAGATTCTACGACTTATATAACTTCAAAGTGCCCCCTATTTTTGATTCAGCATGGCACAATGGATGCAGTAGTTCAAAAGCAGCAATCAGTTGACCTTGCAGCTGCAATCACAAAAGAAATCGGAAAGGACAAAGTAATTCTTATATTACTTGAAGGTGCAGGCCACTACATAGAAACCTTCCCTTTACTTAATGGAACAATTAACTGTGGTGGACAATTCGACACTGCTGAAAATATGGATAAAGTGTTTGCATTCCGAAATAAGTATATGAAATAATTATACACACTTTGAAAACCCCTTAATGGTACTCACAAAAGCTTGAAAAGAAGTGGCTGAAAAGCCGGGAGTTAAAATCAGAATAGCCCTTAATATTACGTTTTAAGTCCCTTTTTGGAGAAAACAAAGATGAAGGTACTACGAAAACCTTGGTATTCATCACTTATAATATTTCTAATTTGGTTGATTGTCATAATGAGGATACAAGCTTTACCGTTTATAGTCCATCACAGACCACTATATCAATTTCAAGGACAATCTATCAACTTTCTAGAGTTGGAGTCAATGATCTTTTTTTTCGGAGCTGTTACTTATTTAAAATGGTGGCATCAAGTTGGGTGGAAAGGCCTAGATAATAAGCGAGTTGAGGGCTTTTTAGGATTTAAATTACGCTATTTACATTTTTTGTGGTTGCCTATCCTGTTTCTTTTCATTCATATACTGTTAGTTTTATTTACAGGTCTACCTGCAACCCAGGTTCTTATGTTTGTACTCATCAATACTTTGATGGTAGGGATCTGCGAAGAGTTGCTGTTTAGAGGCATATTGTTTCATGGGGCTTCATTATCATTTGGGATTTGGCGTGCAGTGTGGATTACAACTATTATTTTCGGTGCAGTACATATATTAAGTGGTTTTGTCAGTGGTGACTTTAATGCGAGTATACTTCAGGCTTTTTATGCATTTATGTTCGGTTTCTATATGGTAGCTTTACGAATCCGTCTTGACACTATTATTCCAGGAATCATCATTCATTGGCTGTGGGATTACTTGATAGATCTGACACATTTCAATGGATATTCGGGGGTATGGGTAGAATCGTTTATTTTCTATATTGCGTTTTTCGCATACGGTCTATGGTTACTTCGAGACTATATACCTAAAAGATACAATAAGACACTTGTTATTCTACTGATAGTTGGTTTTTTTATTATCAGTGACAGCTGAAGCAGTAATCCACGAAAAGGCCGTGCATAAGCAGCTTGTAATTCTGAAGATAAACTAAAATGAATGATCGTGGGTCTAATGCTATTGCTCAAAAAATCAAAAAATGACAGGTATTACAAAAGTAGAAGTTTTTTTAAAAATATGTAAATTATGGAGATTACAGATATGAGTATACAAAAATTAGGTCGAATTAAAAGGAGAATTATCATTCTAATGGTAGTTGGTTTTTTACTATCATTGACAGCTGCAGCAGTAAGCGCCAAAGGTGCTAAAGGCACAGATGGTGCAGTAATCAAGTTCTTCCCGAAAGAGTGATAAAATATGTTCTGGCTCAAAGACGGAGCGTTGATGACAAAAATCCTTGGTCTTGCTCCAGCAAAGACTCACGCTTGCAACATTGCAAACTCGAACACAACAACACTGCCTGACGCTGTGCGCGACACGTCTTTGGAACAGAGTGTGGAAACAGCATACCAATCTCAAACCAGCATCGTCTTGGCTGGCGGTTGTTTTTGGGGTATCCAAGCCGTGTTCCAGCATGTAAAAGGCGTGACTAAAGCTGTATCCGGTTATGCTGGAGGGGCAGCAAGTACGGCACATTACGAAAGAGTCTGTACCGAAAAAACAGGACATGCAGAGTCGGTACAAGTGATGTATAACCCCGCACAAATAACACTTGGGCAAATCTTGAAAGTGTTTTTCTCGGTCGCCCATGATCCGACTGAGCTTAACCGCCAGGGTCCAGACGACGGCACACAATATCGCTCAGCGATATTTTATTCGACGCTGGAACAGAAAGAGGTAGCGGAAGCTTATATTGACCAATTGCAACAAGCAAAAATATTTAAGTCTCCGATTGTAACCAGGCTGGAGCCTTTAAAGGCTTTCTACCCTGCTGAGGATTATCACCAAAATTATGCAAGGCTTCATCCGTCTGATCCCTACATCGCGATCAACGATATTCCGAAAGTGAAAGCGCTTGAGAAAGAGTTCCCCAACCTTTACATAAAACAATGAATATGTTCAAAGTTGTACTAGCTTTCGTCGAAGGAACCGGTGTGATCCTGATGCATTGCTCTTGCCGATTTTGCCGATCTTGCTGGCACATAGTTAAAAATCCAATGAAATTTATGACTTATTTATCAAAACTTGTAGTTATGTACCTTACATAGAATTATCCGGCAGGTATAATCTAGATGATGGCCTAGAGTGAATATGTATATAAATAGTGACATTTGATTATTTAGTTATATATCTTATTTATCAATCAAACTATTTGCCCATTGGAGGCCTCATTTTTTATACATATATATTTATTTAAATGTGGCTGAAATAAATGATCAATAAACAAAAGTTGTATTCCATAACCTTAGTTTCAACAGCTTTGGTTTTTATGCTGGTGAGTATAGTAGGTGCGGCGCCATATGCATATATTACTAACTATGGCGACAACGAAGTAGCTGTAATTGACACTGCCACAAAACTTGTTGCAGCCACAGTTAGTGGATTACACGGTCCTTGGGGAATTGCAGTCAACCCAAATGGAAAAAATGTGTATGTAACAAACTTAGCAAGCAACAATGTTTGTGTAATTAATACTAAAACTAATACTGTTACAGCCCATGTGTCTGTAGGAAACTGGCCTTACGGAGTTGCAGTCACCCCGGATGGAACAAAGGTATATGTGACAAATTATATTGATGGCATTGTCTCGGTAATTGATACATCTACAAACAGTGTTTCAGCCAGAGTGTCTGTAGGAAACTTACCTTATGGAGTTGCAGTCACCCCGGATGGAACAAAGGTATACGTAGCAAACTCTGGCAGCAATACTGTCTCTATAATTAACACGAAATCAAATACTGTTACAGCCCAAGTGCCTGTCGGAAAGTGGCCTGAAGGAGTTACAGTCACTCCGGATGGAACAAGGGTATACGTAGCAAACTCTGGCAGCAATACTGTCTCTATAATTAATACGAAATCAAATACTGTTACAGCCCAAGTGCCTGTCGGAAAGTGGCCTTACGGAGTTGCAGTCACCCCGGATGGAGCACAGGTATATGTGACGAACCAATACGATAGCTTGGGAAATATTTCTGTCATTAACACAGCAAATAATTCGGTTGCAAATGTACTTACAAATGTATTTGGTATAGACAGCATGCTTTCTGGAATTGCAGTTACCCCGAATGGGAAGCAAGTTTATGCAGCAAATTATGGGGGTATTAATAGTTCTGTAATTAACCCATCCACAAATACTGTTGCAACCACAATGCCTGTCGGAAATAATTCTGTAGCCTTCGGGCAGTTTATAGGAAAAACCGCTCCTACAATTTTATGGAATAACCCCGCTAACATAGTCTATGATACACCGTTGAGCCGCACTCAGCTAAGTGCAAATGCTTTAGATCCAATATCTGGAGCCTTGTTACATGGAACCTGTATATATACTCCACCCTTAGGAACTGTACTGACTGCAGGTATGCATACGTTACAAGTTAATTTCATACCTGTTGATGCTGTAAATTATACTACTGCATCAGCAAATATTATAGTCAATGTAGTACTGACTCCTGCGCAGAAAATTCATCAAATGATTTATTTTATACAAGATTTAGTCACTTCAGATGAGTTAAATAGTCAATCTGGAATTAAATTGATATCTGAACTGCAAGATGCAAATGAATATCTGAGTCGTGGATATACAGATTTAGCGATTGTTAATCTTAAAAATTTTATTCACCAGACAAAAATTGACATTAGCTATGGGGTACTTTCCCCAAAAAATGGGACTATACTGATTGATAGAGCAAATGAAGTACTTAGTCCCGCTCTGACAATAACAAAATCAGCAACTCCAATAACTTATAATGCTTCAGGGCAGCCTATCACATACACCTACGCTGTGACCAACTCAGGAAATGTGAATCTCTCATATATTACGGTTACAGACACCACACTTAATCAACGAATCTCTATATCTAATAGTAGTCTTGCCCCAGGTCAAAGTACTACGGGAACATATACCTACCTGACATCACAAACAGACGTTGAGAATAATTCTGTGGTTAATACAGCAACATCATCATGTATATTTAATCACCACCAAGTATCAAATACGAATACTGCCACAGTAAACGCTGTTCAGAGTCCAGCTCTGCTAATAACAAAGACTGCAAGTGTAAGTCCAATAAATGTCGATGCACCAGGAACTTATAGTGCACCAGGGCAGTTTATTAAATATACCTACACGGTGCAGAACACAGGAAATGTGTATCTATCCAATATTTGGATTGTAGATGACCATATAACTAATTCAATCACTATGTCTAGCAGTAATCTTGCCCCAGGGCAAAGCGCTATAGTAAATGCTACATACTCAACAAAACAGTCAGATGTTGACAATGGTTCTGTGGTTAATACAGCAACATCATCATGTATGTTTAATCACCACCCAGTATCAAACACAACTACTACAACAGTAAATGCCGTTCAACGTCCATCTCTGGCAATACGACAATTAGCAACAACAAACAACCCAACAGATCCAACAACTTATAATACAGTCGGACAGACTATCACATACACCTACACTGTGACCAACTCAGGAAATGTGAATATCACAGCACCTATCAATGTTATAGACAACAAAATTGCCACAAGCCCAATCACTATACAAATTAATGGTACTCTTAGCCCAGGGAACTGCATTTCAGGAACATCTACCTACACAATAGCACAGTCTGATGTTAAAACTGGTTATGTGACTAATCAGGCATTTGCAACAGGTTCATTCAACCAAGTAACAATAAATTCAATAAACACGGCTACTTGTACAGTAAACGCTCAATGAGTAAAATAGTGATGAAGTGATTTTTTTAATCATTAATCACTTTTGCGAAAAATTTTTTCATTCATACTTCCCTTTTTGTTTTTAGTTACTACCTAAGTTTTGTATTTTTTTGGTATTATTTTGGTGGTTTAAATATAAAATGTTTAAAAAATTCGGCAATGTGTATAGTTTTCTGTAAAATTAAAAAAAGTCATACGTCCAATACAATCAATATCCAAAAGCTTTGAAAAGTAATGCTCGCTATGCAGAAGTATAACTTTTTCATGCTAAGTTTTTTTGTGATAAAATCACTGAATTTCCAAAATCCATCCTGAAAAGAAAACGTTGCTGATATATTATTCCTGGAGCTTATGGAACTCCTAGAGCATATGGATCTCATTGAACACCTGAAACTAAGTAACCAAAACCACAATTCTAAATAGAAATATTAGGAAAAGAAATAATAATAAAGTACTCTAAACAAAACTGAAAATATGAATAAACTAAATCTGGAACTCAGTTCATCTATACCGCAGTTTGAATCAATAAGTTTCTAACAAATTTTTCCATCTTGTTATTCTTACTAGAAAAGAACTTCTTAATAGGTTTTGCCATATTTTTTATATTTTTGTATATAATTACCAGTAGAGTAGTAATCATTCATCCAAAAAGATTGCTGTCACTCTTGATTCTTAAGATTCTGCACTCTCTTATCTAGCAGAAATATCCTGGTGTCTTCGCCAAAGAATCCTTGATATTCAGAAAGATACATTATTAAACCTAAAAGAAAACTGCCACTAACATTTACAACTAAAGTACCAACAGGGAAATTAACAAAATTATTTTGTACCCTTCCACTTAAAGTATATCTCAAAATAGAACCTATGAAACAGCCTATGCCTATTAATAGAAAAGTGTACAAGTCAAAAACCTCGATTATTTTGTAGAAGTCATTAGCATAAGCGGTTTAGACTTAAATGTTAGGTGGACTTCATCACCTTTCAAGGAGAAGTTTACCAATATTAGATAAATAATTTATGCATGCATGGATAGTCCGCTATTATGTGGTTGGCTTTTTTTAAAAAATAAAAGTACTGTCATTTTTCGGTTTTTTTTGTTCCGCATTTCATTGATGCTTTCGGAAAAATATGGATTTACTAATAAAAACTAGCTAATTAATAGAGAATTAATATTTATTATTGCTAATAATTGTCAGATGGCTTGTTGCTGGTAGGATGGTCATCCGCAATTTTATTTTGTTCAATATATCGAGATTTAGCTTCTCGGAGTGCATTGATTGCCGGTTTGAGATCTTCCCAACCAATAATAATCACGTGTTTGTTCTCCAAATTCTTATAAGTTTCAAAAAAATGAGTAATTTCCTTTAATAGGTGAGGAGGAACCTGTTCAATTTTTTCTATGTAATTCCACAATGGATCACTCTTTGGAACACAGAGTATCTTTTCATCTCTTCCCTTATCATCTTCCATGTCAAACAATGCGATAGGATGCACATCTATTACACATCCCGGAAATGTAGGTTCCCATGTTAAAACAAGGGCATCTATAGGATCACCATCAAGTGCTATAGTATCAGGGAAAAAACCATAATCACAGGGATATACCATTGAAGAATAAAGCATTCTGTCGAATTTAATGACTTTCTGTTTTTTATCATACTCGTATTTGTTCCGACTTCCTTTGGGAATTTCGATAATTACACTTTCTACCTGTCGTTCAGTCATATCAATACTTTCTACTTAATTCTATTTATTTTACTAGCTGCTTCGTAAGAGTTGTAATTATTGTTGTGAAAATTTAATTATTTAATCTAAGATGCACAGTTTTTGTGATAAAATCTCTGAATTCCCAAGATCCATCCAAAATAAGAAAACATTGCTGATCTATTACTGATGGAGCTTGTGGACTTATAGAGTATATAGAGCTCATGGAACATTTGGAATTAATTGACCTACACAACAATCGTAAACAGAAATTGCTCAGTATATTAGCAGAACGAGTTAAACAGTTCGGAAAATAAGATTTAAAGCATCTAGTTAATCATCTCACTAACTACACAAACAATATTTTATCGTCGCTAATTTCATGTTGATAATGTAGTCTCCATTTATAATTTAAATGGGTTGGTCAACTAATTTCCAGGGCAATAATGACATTTCTTAAGGTTATCTATATTGCCCTATTTCATTTTGAGTCTTCTGAAGCACTTATTATTTTGTCCTTCATTGAAATTAATGAAAAGTTAATGGTTTACCACCACAAACTGCTTATCTTCATCTTTTAGAGCATTGATTAACGGCTGAACTAGTTTATTTAGGCTCGATATTTTCAGGTGCCTTGTTGCCTTCAACAATTATCAACAAAATTCAATATGCCACAGGATGTATCAAAATAATCATGTAAGAGGATATTATGTACCATTTTTAAGTTAAAAGGTATTTCACCATAATCAGCACTAATAATTAAAACTTTTTTACCTTTAGCCATTGCATATCCAATGTCATAAGCTACATTGAGATAATTCTCTATCATGAAAGCGATAAGAAGATCACATATGTTTATCGGATCATGAATAGCATTTATAATATCGTCTTTTAATTAAAACTTTTTTACCTTTAGCCATTGCATATCCAACGTCATAAGCTACATTGAGATAATTCTCTATCATGAAAGCGATAAGAAGATCACATGTGTTTATCGGATCATGAATAGCATTTATAATATCGTCTTTTATTTCCAAATGGTTGTTTTCATCTATTTGTACTCCATGTAATTATGGTTCGTTTTTTAGCAACTGTATATAATCGCTTTCGTTCTCTTTAAAAGCATGGGATAAAAAACATTATTCATTTTTTAAATCCTTCTAACTAAATTTTTTTCATTGTATATGTAAAACTGTAGCTTTTATATAAACATATTACATTTATTTTCATTATTGCAAAGTAAATAAGTTATTTAGGCTCTTCTGAGTGAATATCAAGGGATCTTATCCAAGTATTATACCATAGGGTATTGCCAAAAGTAAAAGAATCCAAAAGCCAAAAAGTTCTATTGAATGCTGAGCAAATGCAGGTAGTGGGTTATATAGAAAAGAAAATAATGTTTCAAACAAGATTAAATAAAAAAATATATAAAAGGAAAGCCTAATACTGTTCTGCAGAACAAATAAATATACTTTTTGAAGTATCTAGATACTGTTGGTGTGTGCAGCATCAGCAGTATTTCTCAAACCAATTCATGATAACTTTGATTTTCATAATAGTTAACTTGTTTAAAGCTAGGACCCATACCACATAGTCCATATATTGTAAATGAGTATTGGTTGAATTTCCTTTTACTAGGTATATCCTATTTTTGTCTCAATATTCCCATCTTTAACAATTTCTACATCCTGATAGCCTAACGAACTATCAAATGTAGTTGGACTATACTCATACTTAGCCCATCAGCAATCAAATTCTAACCACTTGGATTTATCGTTATTTTTTGATCATGTTATTAAATAGAATAGAGTTACAACTAAATATCCATAACCCAGTGGAGTTGCTTTTGGGCAATTTATTGGCACTCGTTAATCAACTCTTACCCCCGCTCCAACATGCTCTAATGTCAAAGCAAAAAGGATCCAAACAACGTTGAGAAATAATATTTGCTTAGAACTATTAACGATATTTCTATAGATCCTAAAGATATATCATAAATCAAACTTAGTTCTAATTTATAGGTTCCTCCACCTTCTATGAAACTTTTCATTGGGCTGTAGTATTCTCCCCGCAGCTTAGAAAATCAACTTTTTGATGTATGAGATCAGCCGGATCATTCAAATTAATAAAAAAAATAAGTAATTGATGGCTTTCGACGATTTAGTGGTTGTTGTTTGTATGCTCGATGACAAAATTAAGGTGAAGCAAGCAGTATATGTTATAGTTAAAGTCATTATTGGCATTGTATTTTTTGGTATCTTGGTAGGAATATTTGCTTTGTTTCTCTTCATGAAACAGACTTAAAATAAGCACTAGAGAGATTAAACAAGTTCAAAATAATGATAATATAAAAATCAGCTCACAGAATTTTGCTCATAATCTTAGTGAAGGCGACTATTAAGAATGTTTTTTGCTTCATAAAGTAAGGGGATTCAACAGCATAATTAATTTGAAATCTAGTTTTGTCAATTATTTGTTGAAAATAAGGAACACAAAAGTCTCTCCAACATTATCCCAAAAATAAGAGATAGGCTCGTTTTTTAGATATGATCTATTACTTAAGGACACGATTTCCACATTTTTACAGGATAGAGCAAAGTAGATGCAGGTGAATAAGGTAGATTATGAGGTTAAATTTTACTTTGTGGATAGGGTCCATTCTTACATTTTATGGTTAATTTTCACAACCATTTACTTAAAAAAATCCTAAAATTTGGATCCTTTAGTGTGCATATCTCAGCATTTTCTATAATCTTAAAGCTTTCATTAACGCTATGCTTCACATTTTTTCCAAGGGAGCAGTTGATAAGCTGTTTTTCAAGAAGCTCTTTTGCTATTGGATATTTATGCTGGATCTCAACGGTGTATCTTCCATTTTCAATATACCTCCCAAAAACCTCCTCGGCTCTATCGTATTTTTCTTTGAACTTCTCAGCATGCTCTTTAACCCAGACAGGTGGACCAATATGTTTTTTGACGTTTGGAAGGATACCTGAGATAAGTTCGAGCATAATTAAGGTTTCATTTTTCCCTGACCAGACCCCAGTTTTAATCACAGAAAACTTATATTCCATCAAAAGGGCAGCTACTGAACGTTCCATTTTATACAGCTGTGGATATAAAACATCTTCGACTATGTCCGGGGTCCTGAAGAAGACTGCTAGCTGTGTGCTCCTTCTATTTTCGAGTCGCTGGAGAATTTCTTTGTCCTTAAGAGGCAAGAAACATGCAGGAAAAAAGAATTTAATTTCCATACTTTTCCAAAAATCCCTGCAAAAGTCTATAAACATGCAAAATTTGTCAAGGGAAAGAGCTGCTGCAACGTTCCGTTTGGGATCTGTTGGATCCACCATGACTAAGGGTTCGTCGTGTTTTATTTTTGAATGTTGCATTATATCTATTCTCTCTCCAGGTTTCCAGAAGCAGGCCTTTCTAACTGTATTTTCAAATGAACCGCAATGAATTATCAGGAGTTCGGTCAAGTAGCCTGAAAAGCCTTGAGTTTTTAACTCTGATCCGTAGACTCTGCACCCTCGCATAAACTGTTTCAGAAGCAGCACATCGTCTTCAAATCCCTTTATATGGGCTTTAACAAAATCATTATGGAACGGAGTCCTGTCTACTGCAGATTTAATATGGGAAGCTGATGAAACCCTAAAACATGGAACTATATCCACGTCAAAACCTTTGAATACAATATTCAGGTAGGGATGCTCAGCGTGGCAATCTTTTGCATATTCTGCAAGCTTTGCCACTTCTCTGGCAATTGCCATTCCCAGGGTTTCCAGTTCCTTTCTGGACGTCTCCTCTGGAAAGCATATAAAGGTATCAATGTCGTGAGTTCCTGAAAGCCACGTGCCTCTAGCAGCGGAACCTACCATTTTCACAAGCACATCAGGTGCACCTAGTTTTTCAGCTGCTGCTTTCACTTCTGTGGCTAATTCTTCCTGAATCCCAATGAGATTTCTTCTTTCAGCTGCTGTAGGTTTTATTCTCTCAAGTACCGCCTGCTTCAAATCCTCGGGGATGTTTGTATAAGTTTCCATATCAGGAGAGGCTCCCTATTCTCATTTTTTACTCTGCATGATAGCTCGTGATTAAGTTACACTTGATTGTGAGCTAACTGTTAACCAAAGTTTGTGAGCTTCTTCGTTCCGTCATAAGGATTAGGTAATTCATCGATGATAAAATGATCCTGAATTTATGTGCGGAATTTCATCCAAGAACGTATGTTTTTTCTTACATTTGTCTAAAATTTAATGATTATTCGCCTTGGCGATATTTACTATGTAACTAATATATTTATACCAATTTATTTACTTAAATAAAATCGGGAACTTAATTTCTTCAAGGTTTATACGTTTTTGGAATATTCTTGTATTGGATTTCAGCTCGTTTCTAGGAGTTACTGATCAATTCTATAAAAGCGAGTACTATTTCTGCATTTGCGGAAAATGTAGAGAAATTTTTGTTTCACCGTTTTCAGTAAATCGTGGACATGACTGAATTTCAAGAAGGATAAAGAAAAAGCAGACCCCCAATTCTGAATCTTTATCCATTTGTGGAATATCTTTATTGAATTTCAGAAAGGATAGAAAAAAGCAGACCCCCAAATCTGCACCTCTTAGTTTTTGAAAAGGAGTGCATAAAATGATTGAAATATTCGAGCAACTCAAAAAGTCAATCCATAACACAACTACAGAAGGAATAAATGACTTCTCAGGAAAATTTCTGAGCCTGAAAAATTATGAAACTCATCATAGTGTAGTGCTTGATAAAAGTATATCGAAATTTGATCTAATGATAAACAATGTACTTTTCGCTATTGAATTAAATGGTGGATTGTTACCAATTGAAGAAATTCCTGAAGAGGGAAATAACGAAGATCTTGACACTCAGATAGGTTTCTTAACCAGATTAAACAATAGTGTTAAAGTACTCTCAGAATCAAGAGCTTATCTCGAGATTCTTAGAAATGAAATGGTTCAAAATGCGGGCATACAGGCTTCTAGACATTTGGAAGTAGGGACTGAACTTTGAAGCTTAAAAGCTTCATAATTGCCTTTTTTCCATTTCCAAAATCAAATCATGCACCATGAAATAATTTCGTTTTAAAACTTTTTTTTAATTTTTCAATGTTCTTACAGCTCAAACAACCTAGTTACAATTCAAAATTTTGATTATACTGGAAATATGTTCCCAAAAATATTCACTATTATCCCATTTTTTCAAGTTCCAAGGTATCATGCGCAGAGATAATGCCACAAACTCCTTTAATCGGGACGTGATTCGCTTTTGAATTGAACAATTTAGCTATATCTATGGGTCAGATTAGCTATCTCATAGTATTGATGCTATCGGTATAATATAGAGAATTTAGATAAACTCCATATGTTTTTGAGCATTGAAGAATTTGAATATCTTAAAAATAATTTTTATTCATGAAAATTTTTAATAATTTTGATCTAGAAGAAAATACAAATGTATCAATCGGTTGGAGACTAAATTACTGAAATTGATTTTTTAGTTATTGGTAAATGTTCAAGTTTGATATAATTTAATTATGATAATAGTTTATATAGTGGAAATATTAATTCGGAAGAGATTTAAACCGACATTCTGCAGATGTCCACAGAAATAATATCCATTTCTTCAATGCGGTAGTAATTTAAATGTTTATTCCGCCTTTAAGGAAAATTATTGGGTAAATAAGCAGAAATTATACATCTGTGGACATCTGCAATGTGGATTTTAATAAAGAAAGTATTCTGTTTTAATAAAGGGTATATTTTCTTACTTAAAAAGTTGTATACTATAGGCTTTCAAATGCAGGCTTCATGATCAGAAAAAAGCCTAAATTCAGGAAGGCTTGGTCACATGATTCTATTTTTGTATCCTACTCTTTATAGGTGCTGATTTTGTTGAAATAGACGAAGACCGTTTTAGCTGTCTGAATTCCTCTTTTGGATCTAATTGCGAATCTATTGACTCCTAACTTCTGAAAAACCTCAGAGAATGCCTTAAAATGAATTCTCATAAAAAAATTTCTAAAATATTTGGATAGGTTCGCAAAATTATGGAAGGCAGAGCTTCTAAACGCAGATTCCAAAAGGCTTCTGAAGAAGAAATCCCTATTAATAAAAGGAAGAAAATAAAATATATCTTAAGGAATGTTTTTAGGCCTTTTTCGGGAACTCTTCCTGCAAAAAGAAGCGGATAATAAGCACCTCAAGAGTTGCTTCCTCTAAAGCCTCATCTACAGCATCCGAAAGAACAGAATCAACAATGTGCTCTTCTAAAAAATTCAATGAAAAATGGACTAACCTGCGCCTGAGAAACCGTAAAATAATTTCCGAATTGATAGTTGCAATGATTGAAATATGGCTGCTCAAGAATTCCACAAGAGGCGAAAAGCAACATTTCTGTTCTGTCAAACATATCTAGGCATCAAACTCGAGCAAAAAAACCTAGAAGAGTTTGTAGAAAATCTGCATAAACTCTTCAGGCGCAGGTGTTGAATTACAAGTTCCTACCGATCTGAAAAAACGTTCGTGAACTCAAAATCTGAAGGAATTGCTTATAGCCTTCACAAAACTCGCAGGGCTTTCCTCGATTTCCCAGTTTTCTGTATTCCTGATGAGATATGTGTTGTCAGAAATCTGTTCCAGTCCGCCTGCATTATAGTTTCCTATTATCAGGGAAAAAATTCGGGCTTTTCTTTCGGCTTTTATCTCATTCCATTCCCTTATAAGAGGTTTTTCTGAAAGTTCGGATACCCCATCGGTAAGAAAAAGGAGGTCTGCTCCCTCAAAGGCTTTTTCATTTTTCATAGCTTTCAGACCTGCACGGAGTGCAGTATTGAAATCAGTGCCACCGCCGAAAGTAAATTTCAGGAACTCCAGAAACTCCTCACCCATACGCTTTTTATTTGTAAGCTCAATTTCAATGGTCTGCCACTTCGAGGAGAAGAGAATCACTTTAACATCCCTGTTTTCCTTCAGCATTCTTCTTGTAACCGCCAGAAGTACGGCTTTTGAAAGAACCTCAGGGCTTCCCCGCATAGACGCCGAGGTGTCCACCAGAGCTACCACTGGCCCATTTCTCTTCTTTCGTGAAGCTTCTGAGTTCCAGTTCTTCCCTATTAGCTGGTACGTCAGAAGTTTTCCTTCAAGCATATCAGCATAGAATTTGCGCTTTAGAAGGGAGTTTTTCAGCTTTACAGCTTCTACTGGAAGCAATGTCTGGATATCGCCTGAAAAAGTAATTGAGTGTACCTCGCTTTTGCTGTATGGCGATAGGTTCAATTTTCTTGAGCCGTACTCAAGTTCAATTCTTCCAATATGTTTCAAGATTTCATGAATGTCAGAATTTTTCCTGAGCATTGAGGCATATTTTTCTAGGTTTCTGAAGTATTCTCTGTGTAAAGCCCACAGGGAATGGTCCCACATTTTGCCCGGAAAGAGCATCGAAAGGATTTCGAGCATTTCTAGGTGGTCTTCAAGGATAGGAATGAGTTCTTCAATTTTTGCAGCTATTTTTTCTCCGACCGCATAATCAAGAATTTCTCTTATATTTTCTGAGGACATAAACTCCTGAGTCATTGAGACGAGTTTTTTGGACCATAAAGTTGATCCAGGCTGCTGATTTTGATTTTTTTCGACCTCTTCCTCATAACCTTTCAGGAAGTTTTCCTGGCTATTCTTTTCAGCCCCCTGCTTTTGGGGCGTATCCTGCTTTTCCTGCCATTGTGAGTTTTTCTCCATCCGCTGTAACCTGTTCTTTTCCCATACAGCTTTAGTTTCACTGATCAAATCCTTCAGGGCTTTAAGACTATTTTCCAGGCTTTTAGGAAACTTCTTTGAATACTCGGGTTCCATCTTTTCACAGTCATCCAGAAGTGTAAATAGCTCTTCAAGCAGAGTTCTCAGAATAAATATTCCTGCCATGTTGTTGGCTTCGGCAAAAGATTTAATTTTGGCCCAGACCGTAAAATCCCTCATACTCAGAAGGATGGGATAAAAAGCTCCGAATTTACCCATAAACAGTTTTTCATCCTTTATCTCATACCCTTTTTCTGAAAAAAGCTCATAAATTAGAATTTCTGCAATTTCTTCCCTTAGTTGCCTTGGCACTCTTCGTGGAGTCGCCAGTATTTCCCTTAGTTCTATGTTCAGTATTTCGGAAGTATTGAAGGTGTAGTTGAAGGATAAAGATGAACATGATCCTGGTATATTTTCAGATTTCTCTGTCCGATTTTCGAATTCCTGCATATCTTTCCTTTTTCTAAGTTCCTTTAAGCTTTTGAAATATTTTTGTTCAGAACATATTTTGATTTTACGGGAATTCCCGTCATTCTCAGTTTCAAGCTATCTCTCCTGCTTTTTCAATTGCCACATCAAATATCCTAGGCTTTTTCAGCAGGAGCCGTATTTCATTCAGGTTGCTTGCAATCTCGTAAATATCCGTGTTTTTGGAACGGTATTTCATCAGGATTTCCTGGCTATCTTGCCCTGAAACCCATATATTTTCTTTAAGGGTATTCTCAAGGGCTTTTTCTTCTTCCTGGATTTGCTTTCTGAAATAGTTCAGTCTCTGCTCCAGGTTTTCGTACTCTTTTTCATAGAGCTTCTTATCTCCATAGTCGAGGCTGATCTTGAATTCAAACCCGTATTTCCTATGGAGTTGTTCTGCCAGCGCCTCAAAGCTCAGGGAGATATTAAGATTGCTGTAATCAAGCCCGAAGCTGTAGGTATGGGTTGTGAACTCGGTATGATGCTTCAGCAGATCAAGGGCATTGTCAAATGTCAAGTTCTTCTGGGTTTTCATTCCGGAAAACCTTGAGCTTTTCATACCACCTGTTGTTTTTTTCTCCTCTTCATAGCACTTGTTACAGGCTACAAGATCCGGGAGCTCCTGCTGCAGGCAGATGTAAATCGAATTTTTCATGTCAAAAACATCCCGTTTAAGTTTACCGGTGTCTGTTCCTCCTGAAACAACCCTTCCCAGAATAAGTTTCCTTATCGCTTCCTTCTGTTCAGGCACTTCCCAGAGCAGGTGCTGGAGTAGAACAACAGTCATCCTGTTTACGCTGGCATGCCCATTTGCAGCTGAAGCTACCCTGAGCACGTTTACAATCTTTTTCCAGCGCCTGTCTGAGATGGAAATATTGGAGTTTCTAAGTTCCCTTCTGAGCCCTTTTATAATCGTACGAACCTCAGGATCAACCTGGATATCTCTTGCTTTCTTCTGGGTTTCCCTTATATCCTCTATATTGAGTTTCATTGAAGGCACGAAATCTTCCGTATTTTTGAAAATGAGATCTTCAAAATTCTCTTCGTGCTGGATATAATCCACACTGTACCTGAAAAGAAAACGGTCATAAAGGGCTTCGAGACTTTCATCTTCTCCAGGTAGCTCGTTAGAAGCCCCGAAAACGGAGAAAAGAGGCACCTCAATAATTTCCTTGCCGTTGTGATACTTTCTCTCGTTTAGCACAGTCAGCAGGCTGTTTAAGATGGAGCTGTTTGCCTTGAAAATTTCGTCAAGGAGGCTTATATGGGCAGTAGGCAGGTAGCCATCTATTCGTCTGCTGAACTCATCTCTTTCGAGTGCCTTTAGAGAAAGCGGTCCAAATATTTCTTCAGGCGTGGAAAAACGGGTCAAAAGATAATGGAAAAAATTTCCTCCCTTGATAGTTTCGCAGATTTTGCTTGCAAGCAAGGTTTTTGCAGTTCCTGACGGGCCAAGCAAGAGGACATGTTCGCTCGAAAGGAGTGCAAGAAGAGATCCATTAATTTCAGCATCTCTCTCTTTAAAATAACCTTCAAATTCCTGTTTGATACTGATGATGGTGCTTTTTAAATCCAGAACTCTCATAAACCCAAAACCTTTATAAATTTTTCTTTCCCAGCATCTCGTCTTCAATGCATTGGAAGGATTTTACAATAATGAACCTTAGGCGGTTAAAAAGATATTAAAAATGAACTTGACATTTTTATGAGCCTTGCCTCAGTCAATTTTTTCAAAAAAATTCTTATTCCTGGTAACTGATGTTTCTGCGGGTAATGTCTTTTCCTGGTGATATATTTTTCTGCCTTTATTATGCTGAAATTCTTATTTTTTAGCAAACCTAATGTGTTTGCATAAAGAGCTCAATCACTGTTAGAGTAATTCGAATTATCTGGAATAAGATTATTCTTGATGACGAAAAAATAAAAATCAATATCCTGAAATGGATAAATATCTTTAATGAATCAACATTCTCGAAAGCTTTACACGAATAATTTTTGAGCGTGCAAAATCTGGTCGGTAGATCCTTCTTTTTGGGGAAGACGGGCAATAAAAGCTGAAGAATGAAAAAGTACTGGTTGCCGGTGCAGGCGGCCTCATAAGCTTGGTTCCCACATCTCTCGCTACACTGAGGTAGGTAAAATAATTCTTGCAGAATTTGATTTAGTGATCACAGTAATCTAAACAGGCAGTTCCCCATTTCGAAAAGGATCTATGAAGGGCTAAGATCTAGTCAGCAAAGGAAAAGCTTCTTTCTATGAATCCGGACGTTGAGATCAAATCGTAGAAGAGGTGGTTATGGAATCAAATATCGAATCACGAATTCCTGAATATGATATTATCATCGATGCCCTTGATAACTCGAAAAGAGACATCTGCATAACAGGCTTGCCGTAAAACGGAGAATTTCTCTAATTCATGGGGCAGTTACCGGGTATGATGGTCAGGTAACAACAATAATTCATAGAAAAAAAATCCCTGCTTTTACTTTATTTTTCAGTGTATTTCCAAGTAAGGAGTTTTCCCGGTTTTAGGGTTAACTCCATGAGTTATCGATTCTATTCAGGCAAATGAAGCAAGTAGATTCCTTACAGGGAAAGAAAACCTTCTGGAAGGTCCCCTCATATTCTGGAATGGATTTTTAGGAAATTTCAGTGAAATTTTACTCTCAAAGTTAAACAATTGTCCGGTTTGAGGATATCTTAATGAAATGAATAAAAATGAATGAAAATAAATGAGATCTCTACATTTTTTCAGGCAGAGTAAATCTCTATTTAAATTCCTTGCCTATTGATCATTTTTGAGATATCCTCAGTAATAATCTCCTATGGGATATGTCACAGACGACATTCCGCAGATATCCACAAAAAGGCGACCTATTTTTTCAATAAGGAAGTAGTTTAAACGTTCTTCCTGCCTTTTAGGAAGATAATCGGGAAAATCGGCAAATTAATTGTACATCTGTGTACATCTGCAGAATATGGATTTAAAGATACAAATGTGAGTTTTATTTTGTAGGTGCTGAAATCAGTGAGTACAGGAATCTCGCTGCGTTTTGCTCAAATTTATGTTGGATCTTTTTTTTGGATTTGATTAAAACTCATTGACCTGACCCAAAAATGGTAAGTTAAGAATTATTAAAATTGTTTGGACTTTGGTAAAAATCGATCACGACAGTATAAAAATGAATTTAATTTTACAATGTAAAGTTAGATATACTATAAAAAAAACATATCAGTAGGTGAAGGTTAGTGATAAATCCTATCATAGGTAGGGTCTGGAAATTTGGAGACGATATTGATACAGATGTGATTATCCCAGGAAAATACCTGCGGACCAAGAATATGGAGGTTTTTGCAGCCCATGCAATGGAAGGCATCGACCCGGAATTTGCAAAAAGAGTTGAACATGGAGATATTATTGTTGCAGGAAAAAATTTTGGCTGTGGCTCATCAAGGGAACAGGCTCCTCTTGCTTTGAAATATGCCGGGATAGCCTGCATTATAGCAAAGTCCTTTGCAAGGATTTTTTTCAGAAATGCAATAAATGTTGGATTGCCTCTCATGGAAGCAGATGTCGAATGCCAGGATAGATGTGAGATCAGAGTTGATCTGCTAAAAGGTGAGGTTGAAGTTTCCGGAAAAAGTATATCCAAAGGAAATAAACTACCGGATTTCTTACTAGAGATACTTACTGATGGTGGACTTGTGGCTCATAGGAAGAAAGTTCAGAGTAAGTAAAGAATAATCAGATCTATGACATATTTGAAAGAATTCAATAACCACTTAAAACAACAGCTACCTATGATTTTTCCTGATGAATATAAACGTGTGGGTGTGAAGCGATCCTCTAATTCAGCTGCTGAAGAACTTATTTACTTTTTGACCGACTACCTCATCGTCGAAAAGGAAAATTCTGATACCTACAGTGCCAATTATGAGGTTTATTATGTGAAAAAAAGCGGTGAAGGATTGCTCAGAAAAGTTGAATACCTTGAACTCATTGCCTCTGGAGAAGAAGTGATAAAGTATGATGAGGAACTGAATATAAGGAATCGTACCCTTCTGATTGAGACTGCAGTAAACCTCTGCTCAGGCAAGGTTAATACTATAATTTTTATAGGCTTGGACAAACACGTTACATTTGTTCATAAACCTGATCCTTCCAGTATTCTTAATATAGAGGTACTTGACGTCGTTCCCCCTGAGCCTTCTTGGCTCTCTATGGTTGTAAGGAGGCTTGAAGCCAGTGGAATTTTCGGTGACCTGCAGGTTCATTTTGCTGAAAAGATAATTGACCTCCGACATTTTGAAGGGATAAATACTGTTTTTCCATGTAGTGCGTCTGGGCTCAAAGGAAAATGCCTGGATTCGGATATACTCAGCGAAAACGGACACCTGCTTGTAGGGTGTGAAATCTCAAAGACCATTTTTGAAATGCGCTTTCCTAAGCTTGAATACTCCTTCATAAATATATGTCCATTAAAATCCGAGATATTGGTGCCATCAGGACCTTTCATTACACGCTGCTGCAAGTCTGAAAAGTCTGGACTTGTAAATATTTCTAGCTTTGAAGGAGTTGCTGTCCACTGGGGTGATTCGGAATATCAGATTGCGGAGGCTATCAAAAACCTTGTTCACAAGATCAGGAATAATCCATAGAATTTTAAAACTTTCACTGAAAATTTGGCATTGTGTCTATGGTACCTATGTTTGACAGTCTTCATTAATTTCTAATTAAAATCATTGCTATTTTTATCCCTAGTTGGTTTGATAAAACTTATGAGTATATGACTTTACATTGTCATATTAACTCATTTTCTGCTTTTTACAATCTATTTTCATTCAAATGTAGATCATTTTGATAATTTTGTTTTTCTATTTTTAGTTTTCTCGATTTTCTTTTTAATTCATTCCTTCCATTCAGTTGCTTAGAAAGATACAAAATAAGGCTGGGACAGTTACAGGAAAAGAACTAACAGGGAGCTCAAAAAAAGAAGCAGGACGATGAGGGCATTTCTTAATCATGAATTGGTATTGAGACTAGAGTCCCAATACTCATTTATATAAATGAAAACTTGGTAACAGGAGATTAGTATGTAGTAATGAAATAGTAATGAAATAGTAATCAAAAAAGAAAATTGAAGGGGATTGAGCAAATTTCTTTGGGCTGGTTTTTATTTAATCCTTGCTTTAACTTGTTTAATCGTTCCAATGCTCATTTGAAGTCCGTTTCATGAAGAGAAACAAAGCAAATATTCCTACCAAGATACCAAAAAATGTACCGGCAATAATTACTTTAACTATAAAAAATACTGCTTGCTTGTATTCAATGCTCGTTCACGGCCTTTGGTGATTGCCGGATCATTACTTTCAAAAATCTAGTTGAATTGGTCTTAAGCGCTTCTTCATTCTCCCTAGGTTTAGTAGTATTTATAGCATTTCCAAGTTACTCCAAAATGTGTCATCGAGTACATAGTTAGGCAAAGACGAAAAGTTCTTTGAAATCTCTAAGGCTAGAATATATGTATCTAGATGGTGGACTTAAGATATTTGATTAAACTTCTGTCTTATTATTACCTGATGGATAGGTTTTTAGTATAAAATCTCTGTATTTTGTGGTTTTTTGGTACATTCTGAAAAGGAAGTTCTATCTATATCGGCAACTTTGCATATATTTTGATCTAATTTACGTTTTTGTATCGCATCAAGTCTCCAAAAATAGAGTACAAAAAAGAACCATGCTTGCACTTGTCTGTTAAGGATATCTGAATATAACACCTAAGAAAGTGTTCTTAAATTAGTTGTAACTCAGCCTGCTTTTCAAGATTGCAATAATTTATTAATCTAGCCTTCTAATTGTCATTTCATGCCTGTAGAAACAAGAGAAATTTCAGTCGTTGGAAAAGCAGATTGTGGAATTGTCGATATTACCGAAATGGTATCAAAAGAGGTTAAAAACTCAAAAATAAGTAACGGGACAGTTACGGTATTCTGCGTCGGGTCAACCGGAGCAATCACCACAATGGAATTTGAGCCGAATCTTTCGATAGACGTTTTAGAGATTCTTGATAAGCTGATCCCTCTGGGTAAGGATTATCATCATCATAAGACTTGGGGAGATTTCAATGGGGGATCTCATTTAAGAGCAATGCTCATCGGCCCAAGCCTTACAGTACCTTTTGTTGAAAGAAGATTGACACTTGGGCCATGGCAACAGATTGTATACATAAACTTTGATAGGATTGAAAAAGTAAGAAAAGTCGTGCTACAGATTATAGGAGAATTTTAAAAGAACTTTATTTCTTTCGTCTTCGCTTATTTTTGTTATCTTCTCAAGCGCGAAGGATAATCATTTGGTTTTCTCCTCTTACCTATGGGTAGTATTCTAGACACTCTTTTAAATTTCATTTGGGATACGTTTTCTCCCCTTATCTATGAGTAGTACCCTGAAGGTAACATTTCTTTAAATTTGTAATTTCAGTTTGCATGAGTTTTCAACGATCAGAATGGGCTAAATGGGTCGTATCTCATTGAGAAAAAGAATCTCTCTTAAAGCTGATAAATACTTCCAAAAAATAATATGAGTTGTGATAAGGATCTGTTCTCGTTTCACCCTTCATCTCAAAACTAAATAACTCTCCTTCTCAAAAAATAACGATTTTAACCCTATAAAGCTCTTTATTCAGCTGTCTTGATGAAAAACATCCACTCAGTAAACTAAATTGATTTTTGAGCTTCTCTAAAGTCTATGCTTGTGTTATAGGTTGACTTTCCGGATATCCCTTAAATATGTCCTTTTAAAAAACATTGGAATCTGTTACCTATGAGCTGATGGGCCTTATAGAGCATATGGAGGAACACTTGGAATTAATTAGCCTAAATCACAGTCATAAATCGAAAAGTCAGCTATTTGTGTGTTTCTCAAATAAAATTATGATCTGAAACTGCCATCGCCTTTAATAAGCAACTCTACAATGTCCTTAAACTCCATTTTTGCCGCAATCTCCAAAGCAGTATTGTTATTTTCTTCTTGAATATTAAGGTCGGCTCCACCTTTAATGAGCAGCTCTACAATATCTTTAGACTCTATTTCTGCAGCACAAATCAAAGCAGTTTTACCATGTTCGTCTTGAATATTAAGATCGGCACCACCTTTAATGAGCAACTCTACAATATCCTTAGACTCTATTTCTGCAGCACAAATCAAAGCAGTTTTACCTTTTTTGTCTTGAACATTAAGATCTGCACCGCTGTTAATAAGTAACTCTACAACATCTTTACGTTTTAGTTTTGCTGCAGCATTCAAAGCAGTGTTATGACTTTTGGTTTGAATATTAAGGTCGGCACCACCTTCAATAAACAACTCTACAATTTCCTTAAGTCCCCTATCGGCCGCACAAATCAAAGCAGTGTCACCATTTTTGTTTTGAATATTAAGATCCGCACCACCTTCAATAAGCAACTCTACAATATGTTTATTCCCTGTTTTTACCGTGATCCTCAGAGCAGTCTCGCCATTTTTATCTTGAATATTAAGATCCGCACCACTTTTAATAAGCAACTCTACAATATCAACACGTCCGATCTCTACCGCAGAAATCAAAGCAGTGTCGCCATTTTCGTCTTGAATATTGGGATTGGCACCACCTTTAATAAGCAACTCTAAAATATCCTTGTACTCCAAATCTGTAGCAAAAATCAAAGCAGTTTTACCATATTCATCTTGTGAATTAATATCAATCTGATTGCTTTTTAGAAATCTCTCTACATTTTCTATCTGCCCTAATCTGCAAGCGTTTAAAAATTCCTGATTTTTATCTTTGCCAAACAAATTAGATAGAAAGGCCATCAAACCTACTCCTAATATTACATATTATGTAATGCACAACAATCTAGATATCTTTGCATTTTTTGATTGAAACGCAGAAATTAGAAAATATATCACTTTTTACTTAAAGAATAGTCAAATATAAATAACTTAGTAAATTGTATATCAAACTTATTTCAAAACTACCTCCAACTTCTTTTAATCAATATTTTCATCCATTTTACTGTAATATTTCCCACAAGTATCCCAATATTCGCACTTAATTTGGGCTTCATCCCTGTCAGACTTTCCAGAATTGCCAAAATTTCCACCATGTTTTTGTAGATTTCGTTTTCTCTGGTAGAAACTTAGTGTTTAATCTGCTATTTTTTGGATCAGGGTTTGAATGTGGACCGCATGTTCATGCATGTTCCCATTCAATTTATCTCTCTGTTCATCCGTTGCGTGCAGCTGGAGCGATCCTAGCAAAAGCATATTTTTTGTAATAAAAGCTCTGAATTTCTTCAATTACACACGAAATAAGAAATATCGCTTTTCTATGATTCATGGAGCGTATGGAACTCCTAGAACATCTGGAGTTCAAGGAACACTTGGAATTAATTAACTTAAAACACAGGCATAAATAGAATACATCAGAAAAAAATAAGTTTTAAGACATAGGATTGCTTTTCTCACTAACTACACAAACAATATTTTATTGTTGATAACTTCATGTTTATAGATGTTATCTCCACGTATAAATTAAATGGGTTGGTCATCTAATTTCCATGGCAATAATGACATTCTTTAGGTAATCGATATTTCCCTATTTTTTTTGAGTTTTCCGCAGCACTTATTATTTTGTCCTCCATTGAAATTAATAAAAAGTCAATAATTTGCCATCACAACTGCTCATCTTCATCTTTTAGAGCATTGATTAACGGCTGAACTAGTTTATTTAGGCTCGATATTTTCAGGTGCCTTGTTGCCTTCAACAATTATCAACAAAATTCAATATGGCACAGGATGTATCAAAATGATCAGGTAAGAGGTTATTATGTACCATTTTTAAGTTAAAAGGTATTTCACCATAATCAGCACTAATAATTAAAACTTTTTTACCTTTAGCCATTGCATATCCAGCATCATGAGGTACATTAAGATTATTATTTATCATGAAAGCGATAAGAATATCACATGTGTTTATAGAATCATGAATAGCACTTATAATATCATCTTTTATTTCCAAATGGTTGGTTTCATATATTTATACTCTATGTGATTTTAATTCGTCTTTTAACAACTGTATATAATCGCTTTCTTTCTCATTAAAAGCGAGGGATAAAAAAATTTTATTCATTTTTTAAATCCTTCTAACTAAATTTTTTTCTTTGAATATATAAAAACATAACTTTTATATCAACATATTGTATTTTATTGTGATTTTTGCAATGTAGACACATGATTTAGTCTCTTAGGGTTACATATTCTCGGAATTTGAATCCATAAATGATACGTGGAATATTATCAAAAAATGAACGAATTGAAAACTCAAGACGTGTTGTGGGGATAAGCAAATATCAGATTTCAAGAAAAGAAGTAATAAAAAAACGTATAAAGTACTAGACCCAATAATATCTTGCAGAACAGATTAACAAACTTCTAAAAGTAAATGAGATACTGTTGATGTGTGCATCTTCAACAGTAACTCCCTCTTCAATTTATGATGAATTTTGATTTCCATAACAGTTAATTTTTGCAATGTTCAGACCTATACCACATATCTCAGTATATTGCAAATGAGCATTTGTTAGATATCCGTTTACTAGAAATACTATTTTTGCTTCTAATAATTGATATTACTGAAACTCAATCACATTTCGCAAACAACCATTAATAAAGTTATTTACCTTCCTTTCAGCTTTGGATAACATTTTGCCTAGATAAACAACTTGATATACTGCAAAGTAATCGTTTTGATATGTAAAGGCTTCAGTCCTTTTTATCTGGGTTAATTTTTATTTCCATATCAAAAACAACCTTAATATCGCGGTTTTGTAATCCACTAAAAATAAAAGGTAGCCAAGAAAAGGAGCTAATAATATAATGTTTCTGCGTAAAGTTCCGCTTATATTTCAAAACAAATCCTTAATACTCTTATTGGCTGCCCGTATATCAACCACCATTGCTTTCCAAATATTAACCGTTGCTGTAGGGTGGCAAATTTATTCACTTACTCAAATGCCTTTTTATCTTGGACTTGTAGGATTAGCTCAGTTTTTGCCTATGTTTCTACTTACTCTTGTAGTCGGCTATGTAGCAGATCGTTATGATCGAAAGTTGATAATTTGTTTCAGTCAAATTGTAGAAAGTATAGGGATTTTCCTTCTGGCTTTCGAAAGTCATAATGGATGGATTACAAAAGAGGGAATTCTCATTACTATCTTTTTTATAGGTATTGCCAATGCTTTTCAAGGTCCTTCAATGCAATCTTTGCTACCCAATGTTGTCAGCAAGGAACTTTTCCCAGAGGTAGCTGCTTTAGCAACCTCTACAGCCCAGTTTGCAATCATTATAGGTCCAGCAATTGGTGGAGTCCTTTATGCATTAAATCCCGAAGTTGCATACTCTATAGCTGGTATATTACCATTGGCGACAAGTGTGATTGTTCTCTTCATTTCAATAAGGAAGGAGAAGAAAAACTCTGAACCACTAACCATAAATTCAATATTCCGGGGAATATCTTTCATTAAAAGCAACCCTGTTATACTTGGGGCAATATCCCTTGACCTTTTTGCAGTATTATTTGGAGGTGCGACAGCCTTATTACCTGTTTATGCCAGCAATATTTTAAAAATTGGACCTTTAGGTTTAGGATTGTTGCGTTCAGCACCTGCCATAGGTGCATTGATAATCTCTGTTTTTTTGGCACGAAAGCCTTTAAAGAGAAACGAGGGGTTTATTATGTTTATCGCAGTAATATTTTTTGGAATCTTTACCATAATTTTTGCTGTATCAAGTTCTTTTGTATTATCACTCATATCACTTGTAATGTTAGGAGCATCTGATGTGGTAAGTGTAGTCGTCCGTTCAACATTGATACCAATGAAAACCCCAGATAATATGAGAGGTAGAGTAAATGCTGTAAATGCAATGTTTATAGGTACATCAAATCAACTTGGCGAATTTGAATCTGGGTTAACTGCTTCCTTGTTTGGAGTTATACCTGCTGTGTTACTTGGTGGAATTGGTACAATAATCATTGCAATTCTATGGATGAGACTGTTTCCAGAACTTTTGCATATAACTAGATTGGGACATTCAACTGACTAATGCTTCGATTTAAATCAAGATAAAGACTGGATATATGCGTATATTTATTGCATTTCTCACGGAAAACAGTACCAAGAGCAAACTTTTTTTCAAACTATTTTAGATAAACTAAAAAGTATTTCTTTTTTTGACTTTCTGACAAAAAATAAATACTATATATTTTATAACACAAGAACATGGCATTTCTATATTAATAACCCAAAGGTATTACATTTTAGAAAACAAGTAGTCACTAGTTCGTGTTCTCCATGAGAAATGGGATACATAAAAACAAGAATGTTACTTTTTAAACTTGGAAATAAAATTATTAAGAAGGATTTTTTCAATTGGTTCCATTCTAAAGTCTTTAAGTAAAATTTTTAAAGTAGAGCTTTCAGACGATATACTTATAATTTTTTTGTTTCTGCTATACATTCCTTTATATTGCAGTGTATAAGTACATTAATAACTGACAGAAATGGGCGAAAAAGTAGGGTTATGTTGCAAAAAATTTATAATAAAGATACAATAGAATAAAAAGGAAATCATAGTGTTAATATGCTATCTAGTTCCTTTAAATGGAAGCATTATGAAGAAGAAATATCTCATTAAATGTAAGCGGTGCCTTATTCTGAATAGCTGTCTAAATCTGGATATTATCTGAGATATTCTGCCTTTTTATGTTCTTTGCTTTGCAACCAAATTTTTACGATACTGATTTCAAAATCTCCCACTTGAATAAGTTACTACTTTGCATCTCATTCAAGTGACGCTGGTATTACCACTAGTAGGTAGAGTAGCATTCTTATTTTAGATTGCCTGTGATTTCATATTTATATTTTTTATGATTGAGTCTATGATTCGTAGAAAGTGACAAACGAAGTGAAAAATAAGATAAAC
Source organism: uncultured Methanosarcinaceae archaeon (assembly GCA_963848985.1). GTDB lineage: Archaea > Halobacteriota > Methanosarcinia > Methanosarcinales > Methanosarcinaceae > Methanosarcina. Next base: position 11,414 of record CAWKGG010000103.1, on the reverse strand, counting down.
CAGATCAGTAATCGACCTGCTCTGTTTCTTTTATCTTTTCCTTAAACAGAGTATATACCCACAGTTGGTAGAGAATGACTATGGGCATGAATACCAATGTTCCTCCCAACATGATGCTCAAGGTCATGTGGCTTGATGCTGCCTCAAAGATATCTATTCCGTATTCCAGAGAAACAGAGGACTTAAGCATGTAAGGATAGATACTTGCAAGCCCGCTTTGAAGAACGAAAAGAAGCGCAAAGAGATTGCTGCAAAAGGCCAGAAACCCCTTTTCCTTTTTTGCAAAGAACACAGCAAGGACAGCTGAAACTACTGAAAGAACTGGAAATAAGTACAGAGCTGGCGTGGCTGAATAGTTGGTTGTAAAACCTTCTATCCCTACAAAGGAATATGCCAGATAGACCAGAGCAAGTACAAGTACTATAAGAGTGCTCTTCTTTGCCAGATCACCTGCTTTTACAGCTATGGCACCCTCGGTCTTGACATTGATCCAGAGTGCACCTGATGTAATACTCATAAACGCGAACAAGACCCCACCTATCAATGCATACGGGCCAAAAAGTCCAAGAAGCGTACCTTTATAAACTCCTCCTGAAGCGATTTCAAGCCCCTTGAAGAAGTTCGTAAATGCAACTCCCAAGACAAGAGAGATCAGCAGGCTTCCAACGAACCATCCCCAAATAAGTACTTTCTGTATCTGGAGATTATCATCCTTGTGGAGGTATTCCACGGAAATGCCCCTTGTGACCAGGCCGATGAGCAGCAACATCATAGGAAGATACAGGAAAGTAAACATCTTCGAGAATACCATAGGGAATGCAGCAAATGTTCCACCTGCAGCTAGGATGAGCCATACCTCATTACCGCCCCAGAAAGGACCCACAGATCTCTGGATTTGTATCCTCTGCACCTTATCTGTTGTAATAAAGGGTGCCAAAAGACCTGCTCCGAGGGAAAATGAGTCTGCAATGAAGTAAACTCCCCATATTACACACCACAGGAAGAACCAGATAACAGCAAGCATGTCATGAGCAAGGAAATCGAACATCTTCACTAAACTCCTGTCGCATTGACTACGGTTTTCTTTATGAGGTATATCTCAAAGACCATCAGGATCAGATAGACTGCGCTGATAAGGACAACACTTAACAACACATCTGATGTGGGAACCGATGATATACCATTAGCTGTCTTTAGCAGACCATATACAAGCCATGGCTGCCTTCCGATCTCAGTTACATTCCAGCCAGCAACGATGGCTATGAATGGGAGTGGAATCGACCACATCAATAGCTTCAGATACTTATCCGATGTGTACAGCTTGCCTGACTTTTGAAGATATGAGCCGACGAGAGCCTCTATGATAAACATGAATCCTAGAATTGTCATCAGCTTGAAGCTCCAGAATACCATTTCTACAGGTGGTAATTCATCCTGAGATAGCTGGTTAAGTCCTGTTATCGTTCCGCTGAAACTTCCTGTATAAAGGAAACTTGCAAGACCTGGAATTCCTAGCAACTGAACACTATTGGAACCAGTGCTTGAATCCGGTACTTGTATCAGATACATGGGCACTGAGGAACCTGTTTCCCATATCGCATCCATTGCCGCTCCTTTAGCAGGCTGAAGCTCGGTAACATATTGTGCATAACCGTGACCAAGAACTGGAAGCATGACAGTAGTAGCGAGGGCTATGGTAACTGCTATGCTGAAAGACTTCTTGAACACTTCGTTGTTGTTCCTTTTAAGGAAATGAGATGCACAGATTCCCATGATCAGGAATGCAGTCAACAGGTAAGCTGAAAGCAGAGTATGTACCAGCATGTACCACACATATCTGTTTGTAAGTAGAGCAAAGAAATCTGTCATAACCACCTTGTTCCCATTAGCAGCCATCTCATAACCTATGGGATTCTGCATAAAACCGTTTGCAGTGATAATCCATAATGCAGATATGTTAGTACCCAGAGCGACCATCCACATGGAAAATGCCTTTAGTTTCTGACGGTTGCGATCCAAGTATATCCATGTGCCAAAGAAAGTACCTTCAAGGAAGAAAGCAAATAATGCTTCCATAGCTAAAGGTGGCCCAAAGACATCTCCCATGAATTCCGTATAGGCACCCCAGTTAGTACCTAACTGGAAAGTCATTGCAAGACCTGATACTAGACCTATTGCAAAGTTTATCTTGAATATCCTACCCCAGAACTCGGCCATTTTTCGCCAAGTTTCATCTTTGTTCTTGTAGTATACCGTTTCCATGCCTGCCACTAACAGTGCGAGTCCCAATGTTAGTGGAACGAATAGGAAATGGAACGCAACTGTTATGGCAAACTGAAGTCGGCTTAAAAAAAACAATTCAACCATTAATTATCCCTCTTTTTTACTTACATTCTGCAATCATTAAGACCCGAAAAAGGCTCCGAATTGTAAGGATCACCAATAAATATCATATTTATATCTATATCGGCTCTGTAGAAATCCTCAATTTAAGGCTTTGGTGCAAAAATCTCATAATATATAAGTGAAAATTTGGTTGCAACGCAAAGAACATAAAAAGGCAGAATATTCCTCAGATAATATCCAAATTTAGACAACTATTTCGAATAGTGGGAGCCAAATAAGGAAACTAATCATCTCATAAACCACCTAACTAGTTATTCTACATATTATGAGTTAATAATGATAGGTACATCAACATTATAACTGTAAATATAAATAAGTGATAAGCTCTGGTAGGCTCAATGTAAGTTTTTCTTCTCCAGAAAAAGAATAATATTAGATTATGATAACTTTGCAAATACTAAAAAATAATTATTAATATATATCTGTTTTTTGACTACGAAAAATTTTATGCGGGATTATTTTTTGTTTAGAAACTATTTTTCATGGAATTAATTTAAAATAACTACGGAGATTATTATGTATTGTAGCACCGTATCAACCACAAACCGACCTAAAAGAGGAGAAATAAGCGGCATAATGGGATAAGACAGCATAGTAGAATTACTTGGAAGAGGTTGGTCTTACTTCGAATTAAATATACTTGCTAGGGGTTATAGTTGAAGTAACTGTATTTGGGTTTACAGTAACACAACTCTTCCAAGATACAATTCTTTCTTTTTCTAAATTCTCTAATTAATTCACTAGTTGGACGTTCATAGGGAACTACCTCGCAAAGGACTAATGTACCGCCATAATTCGCTAGTTGATTGTTTATAGCGAACTGTCGCAATATTTTGGGTGAAATAATTGGTTGGTTGTTGAATGAACCTATTGCATACGCTAAATTGGTCACAGAACCTGTATTAATATCGGCATCTGTTCCATTAATTTCTGATCAAAAGGGATAAGCCAGTGATAGGTTTATGGTAAGATTTTCATTCGATGGCACGAAAGCCTAAGCTATATACCAAAAAATCGATCCCACAGTCGCTAAAATGGTTTATGTAGGCTTTGTAGGCTAATTATTTTTGGCGACAGTGGAGACTATTTTAAAAATCGTGATCTAGTTCATGATATAAACAATTATGGTTTCCATGGATTTGTGTGACGTAGTGATTTATTTATTAACTCTTAAAGTTGCAACTGTTATATAGACTTTAAAAAAATAATATGTAAGCTATCTTATAAATTTTTATATTATATATATGCAGAATTTTGATAAACTCATTAATTTCATCATGCTCTATATCTTAACAACCATCAGGAAGTTGAAGAATGAAAAAATTGACACATTATACGGTACGGAGAAGGCATACCTTCATATCAGTTTTAGGAACCACTGTGTTGGCTTTTTTAATGCTGATGAGTATTGCAGGTGCGGCGCAACACATAAAGCCCTATGAATTAATAAAAGACGCTAACAGGCACTTGAAATTAACCCGCAGGATGAAAATGTTTGGTACAATAAAGGAGTTGCTTTAGATAGATTAGGCAAATCAGATAAGCAATACAAGCGTTTGACAAGGTAATTGAAATCGACCCGCAGAATTGGGAAGTTTGGTACCATAAAGGAATTACTTTAACCAAATCAGGCAAGTTCAACGAAGCCATAAAAGCATTTGACAAGGTAATTGAAATCAACCCCATTTTACACATGCTTTGTACCGTAAAGGAAATGCTCTATTTGATCTACATAAATATAATGAAGCAATAAAAGTCTATGACCAAGCAATTGCAATCAACGGTTGGGGGTGGTATAATAAAGGGCTTGCTTTAGATAGATTAGGAAAATCAGATGAAGCAATACAAGCATTTGACAAGGTAATTGAAAGAAACCCGCAGAATTCAGAAGCTTGGTTCAATAAAGCACGTGATCTATATAAATTAAATAAATATGATGAAGCCATAAAATCGTATAATAAAGTCACTGAAATTGATCCATATGCTTCACTAGGTTGGTACAATAAAGGACTTGCCTTAGAGAAATTAGGCAAGTCAAATGAAGCAAATGTAGCGTTTGACAAAGCAGTTGAAATTGACCAGTATGATTCATTTCCTTTGGACAATAAAATACGTAAAGCACGTGATTTATTTAATTTAAAAAAATATGATCAATTAATGGACCCAATTTATGACTAAGCAATTGAACTTAACCCACAGGATTTTATAGCTGTGACTATGAAAAATACCTTATCTAAACAGATCAAATAAATCCGGTATTATAGTCGTAAATATGAACAAGAGATGACCTATGGATAGGTTAAGGCAAGTTTTTTCTTTAGAAAACGGATAATGTTAGATCCTGACTAATTTACAAGTAATAAAAAATACTTATTAATATATATTTATTTTTTGACTACGAAAAATCTTATGCGGGATTATTTTTTGTTTAGAAACTATTTTTCGTATAACTAATTTGATATAATTTAGGAAATAATTGTAATTTGTGTACAATTCTATAAACTTTGGTAATTTTTAATAAAAAGGAGCTGATTGAATGTTGAAACAACAAGTTAGTAGAATGAAAAAGGTACTGACTATTTTGTTGGTAGTCTTATTTGTAATATCCGTGACAGCAGTGGTAGCTAGTGCTGCACCTCGTCACCATGGTGGTGGACATTGGCATGGTGGTGGACATTGGCATGGTGGCGGACATTGGCATGGTGGTGGACATTGGCATGGTGGCAGGGGCCATGGTTGGGGCTGGGGCCACGATCATTGGCATCATCATTGGTGGCATGGCTATTACTACCCCAATTGTGACTGGGTGTGGAGCCCCTACACTAATCAGTGGGTATGGGCCTGCTAACTAGTGGGTATAGACACCTGTAATAAATTTAATTTTTAGAGTCAACTTTGCTCTTTCTGTAATGTACCTGAAAATCTGTATATTCTGATTGGCTCTGTATCACTTCACTTAATCCAAAAAAAGGGTATTGAGCCAATATCTTTATTGACAACATTCTTGGTTCTAAATTTAAGTTTGATCGTATGTAACTAGTTGTGTTATGGTTGCTGATATAAAAATCATAGGATTGATGCTACTTCCGTCTCTAGATTCAATGTATATAGCTACATTTTCTAGCATGGGAATTATAATTCCAAACTCAATAGTATCGTGAAATACATTTCCGTTTACAATCTGTTACTAAATGTTGTCTTATTTTTTATGATTATAAGGCGGTACCTCCCTTATTATATATGAATATTCTATCGTAAATAGTGATATAAAATATCGCTAATTTCTTATATCCTATTTTATGTAATTTTTACAACTTTAATACATCTAACTAGATTCTGTTTCAAAATTTCCATATAATGCAGGGACTACAGCACCGCCATAATTTGCTAGTTCGATTTTAATAGGGAACTACCATCGCAAAGGACTAATGTTCCGCCATAATTCACTAGTTCGATTTTAATAGGGAACTACCATCGCAAAGGACTAATGTTCCGCCATAATTCACTAGTTGGTTGTTTATAGCGAACTTTCGCAACGATTTGGGGTGAGCTTATTGGTTGGTTGCTGAACTAACCTGTTGCATACGCTAAATTGGTCACAAAAAATATATTAATGTCGGAGTCTGTTATTTTGTAGGTAGCTGTCCCCGTAACGCTCAAACCTGGAATTAGGATACCAATGCTTTGTATAGATACTGCATCAGCATTTAAATACACCAATACACATAACTAAAATAGAGTATAATGATTATTAATGAAATAAGTATATCTATACACATATCTGTTAATATATTGTTAAGTTTAACTATAAAAACTTATTTAGCCATACAGAAGCAAATGTTAAATTTAAACGAGTATCTGCCGAAAACCAGTTATTTTATGCAGACATTTTTGTAAAATCCATGTATTATCCCCTAAATTTGACTAAAAATAAACTATAATTTAGGGCTAAAATGGCAAAAATACAAGGTTTTTGTTACAAAAAAACTATGCATTCTCCATAAGAAATGGGATGAAATCTACAGCTGGACTAATCTAGAGGATACCCAGATTCCAAAGGCTATAAAATTCTATGCTTTGACATAAGAGATTTCTCAGACTCCAGGTTCAAAAAGACTTCTGATTTCTTCAAGTTTTTGAGGGGGGCTGATCAAAAACAGGATATCATCAGGTTTGAGTTCAGTCTCAGGCCCTAAATCGTATATAAGCCGATGGCTTCTGGAAATTGCCAGGTTTGCATGTGGATACTGGAGCGGCGTTTCCCGGAAGAGTTCGCCAGACGACAATATCGTAAAATGAATGTAGTTTCAGAAAATAAAAACGAAAATGTTGAGATAACAGTCAAGGAAGCAGATTCACTTAGAAAACAAATTCTAGAGAAGTTTGCTTTGGGTAGAGAAAATCAACAGTCTTCAACTATTTAATATTTTTATCCAGATCGGATCTATTTTATAGAATGTTTTTCTTTGCTCATTATATCCTATGTCAATTGTAGTCGGGGTTATCACTATCGCCACTAAGGCGTACGATTTTTGCATTTACTAAAGCCAAATACTATCTGCTCTTTTTAATTAGTGAATGTCTGAACTTTCGAATATATTGTCATTAAAGACTTAAAATATAAATATATGCTAAAAAATACTAATTGAAAGGATTATATTTATCTTGAAAAAACTTTTACTTTTAATACTAATTAATATAATAATTTCAAGATTGATATTACAAGGTGTATTATGGTTGAAGAAGAGAGCCCCACTCTAAAAGAAACGCATCTTGAAAAATCTCCAATTGGCATAGATGGTTTAGATGATATCACTGATGGTGGATTGCCAAGGGGTCGTACTACACTTGTATACGGAAGTGCAGGTTCCGGAAAGACACTTATGGCCATGGAGTTCCTTGTCAGGGGAGCCAAAAAATACGACGAACCTGGAGTTTTCATAGCTTTTGAAGAGACCTATGATGAATTGGTCCAGAATTTTGATTCTCTTGGATTTTGTTTAGATGACTTGGTAGCCGAGAAAAAACTGGCAGTGGACTATATCTACATTGATAAGAGCGAGATCGAAGAGACTGGCGAATATGATTTGGAAGGTCTATTCATCAGACTTGGGTCGGCTATAGATTCTATAGGTGCCAAGCGTGTGGCTATAGATACACTAGAAGTTTTGTTCGCTGGGTTCAAGAATGAAGCTATACTACGCTCTGAACTGCGTAGGCTCTTCCGCTGGCTTAATACGAAGGGTGTGACGGCTATAGTCACTGGTGAACGTGGAGAAACATCTCTCACTAGATACGGACTTGAAGAGTACGTTGCAGACTGTGTTATCCTTCTTGATAACAGGATGGAAGAGCAAATAGCCACCAGACGTCTAAGGATTATTAAGTACAGGGGATCCAAACACGGAACTAACGAGTATCCTTTCCTGATAGAGGAGGAGGGGATATCTGTTTTGCCAATTACATCATTAGGTCTGGAGCATGAAGTATCTGCAGAGAGGGTCTCTACGGGCATAAAGCGCTTGGATACGATGCTTGGAGGTAATGGCTACTATCGTGGTGCGTCCATAATAATTTCCGGAACAGCTGGAACTGGCAAGACTAGTTTTGCAGCCAATTTTGCCAAAGCTGCCTGCGAGCGGGGAGACCGTTGCCTATACTTTGCTTTTGAGGAATCTCCAAGCCAGATAATAAGGAACATGAGATCTATCGGTATGGACTTCCAGCCCTACATAGATACCGGTTTCATGCAAATAAGTGCTTCACGGCCGATGGCCTATGGCTTGGAAATGCATCTGGTAGCCATGCACAAGCTGATAGATAAGTTCAAGCCAGCCGTCGTGATCATAGATCCTATATCCAACATGATCAACGTAGGTGATGAAGCCAATGTCAAGTTCACGCTAACAAGGCTCGTTGATTACTTGAAGCTCAAGAATATCACTGCTGTATGCACTAGCCTGGTAGAACACGAGAGTATTGAGGGCATAAACGCTCAGGGTATATCTTCTCTCATGGATACTTGGATCAATCTCCGTTTCTTTGAGAATGATAGCGAGCGCAATCGTGGAGTTGTTGTGATCAAGTCACGAGGCATGGAGCACTCCAACCAGATCAGGGAATATCTGGTGACTGATGATGGCATAGAAATCCAAGATGTCTACCTTGGACCTTCAGGAGGCTTTCTTATGGGATCATCCAGAGCTGCCCAGGAAGCGAAGGAGATGGCTGAGGCTACAACTCAAAGCAAAAACGTAGTGCAGAGGAAAAGAGAACTGGAAAGTAAGCTAAAACTCTTGGACGCCCAAATAACAGCATTGAACTCCGATTTTGAGGCACAGAAAGAGGAGCTTGATAAGCTCACATCCGAAGATGCACGCAGGAATAAGCTGCTTGCAGACGATAGAATTGAGATGGCACGAATAAGGAAAGCCGACATCGTCTAAGTGAGCAAGGGAGACTTTGACGATGGATACGGAACAACCGAAAGATTCCGTCAGGCAAGCCCATCAAGAGGAGGATCTTTATAAACTTAGACTGTATATAGCAGACAATCATAAGAAGAGCCAACTAGCCTTTGATAACTTGAAAAAGATATGTGATAAACATCCCACAGGAAAGTGGCATATTGAGGTCATAGACCTTACAAAGAACCCAAATTTTGCTAGAGAGGATCAGATCATAGCTATTCGTACCCTTGCGAGAAAGAATTACCCTGGGAAGAAGATCATTGGGGATCTCTCCAATCAAGAAAGGGTTCTTGAGTTTCTGGATTTACGTATTGTAATTTTATAGGTACTGTTTATGAGAAAGGTACTATGGAGAAGACTTCTACAGAGGAACCCAAAGTTTCTATGTTGAGAAGCAAAAAGTCGAAATATGATCTTCAGCCTTATATTAGTAGTAATTCATGTAGCCGTTTATATCCAAGCAGGAGTTATTGGGCATTTTCGTTACCCTAGAACTCGTTCTAAATATAAATTTATGGGTTCCAAAAGTTGTATGAAAAGAACCTATCCAGAAAACGGGTAATTTTATTAGACCCGGCGGTGAATATTTTATGGAAGAGATCATATTAAATGATGATAGTTCTGAGCTCATTGATTTTAATGCCATAGCTGACAAGGATTTTTACATTTTGAGGCTATATGTGGCTGGCCAGACCAAAAAGAGCCTGGCTGCTTTTGCTAACTTAAAAAAGATCTGCGAAGAGCACCTTGGTGGCAAATACAGAATTGAGGTTATAGATCTCCTGAAGAATCCGCAACTGGCTACGGAAGATCAAATATTAGCCATCCCAACACTGGTTAGAAAACTTCCCCCGCCACTAAAAAAGATTATAGGAGACCTATCTAATATAGAGCGTGTTCTGGTAGGTCTGGATCTGCGCCCTGGAAGTGATACTTAGTGACCGAAACTGAAGAGACCGAGATATTGGATGTTAAGGACTGTACATCAGCTTTTGAGGAAGCTCTGGCCAAAACCGGAGAAGGTATGTACGTTCTGCGTCTCTATGTTGCTGGGATGGGCCCTAAATCTTTGCAGGCGATAAATAATATCAGGCGAATATGTGAAGAATACTTGCCTGGCAAATGCAAGCTAGAGGTTATTGATGTCTATCAAAATCCAATATTAGCAAAAGATGGCCAGATAGTGGCAGCTCCCACACTAATAAAGGAATTACCCCTACCTTTGAAGAAAATCATAGGGAGCATGGCTGACATTGAGAAGGTTCTTGTTGGACTGGACCTGAAATTTCAGGCTGATAAAGAATAATTGATTTTTACTAGGATAGCTAAATATGAGTTCTAAAGGGGAAAAAGATTTTGACACCACCACTTATACGTCCTTATTGGATGAGAATCATGCCTTAAAAGCTGAGGTACAGAAGTTAAGAGCACGTCTAGAAGAGAGTGAAGAACTCAAACGTGCAATCAGTGAGGGGGATCTAGATGCCCTTGTATTTCCAGGACCAAAAGGGAGTTTGACCTTTACCTTGGATAGTGCCGATCACGCATATCGCACTCTAGTGGAGACGATGAATGAAGGCACCGCCACACTCGGTTTCGACGGCACAATTCTTTATTGCAACAAACGCTTCGCAGAACTTATAGGGATGCCTTTACAAACTATAGTAGGAACATCCATTCACCGACTCATTGCACCTGACCACGAGATCACTTTTAAGGCAATCCTGGAGCAGAGGAAGGGTAGTGGGGAGATCAATTTCCTGGTTGATGGGGGAACATCCTTGCCTGCGTACCTGTATATCAGCTCATTGCCGATAGAAGAGTCTCAAAATGCCTGGTGCCTTGTGGCCACAGATCTGACAGAGCAGAAGAAAAATGAAGAGAAAATTCAGAACTTAGCGAATATTGTGGAATCATCATGTGATGCTATCCTTATTTTATCCCTTGATGGTATTATTACTACTTGGAATAAGGGTGCTGAGCAGATTTATGGTTATTTGGCTGAGGAAATTGTGGGAAAAAGTGTATCAATGCTCGCACCAGATGATCTCAAAAGTGAAACAAAAATGCTAATTGAAAAGGTTAAGTTGGGAGAAAAGATCCAGCACTATGTAACTTCAAGGTTAAGAAAAGATGATAAGTTAATTTATGTTTCAATGACTCTTTCTCCGGTTTTTGATGCATCTAAAAAGCGTGTGGCTATCTCAGCTGTTACTAGAGATATTACTCAAAAAATTAATGCCGAAAAATCTTTATTAAAAGCTGAAATAACCAGAAAACAAGAGCTCCATCATAGAATCAAAAACAATTTGCAGGTAATCTCTTCCCTGCTGGATCTTCAAGCTGATAAATTTAAAAATAGAGAATGTATTAAGGATTCGGAAGTTTTGGGAGCTTTCAGAGAAAGCCAAAATAGAGTGATATCTATGGCTCTTATTCACGAGGAATTATACAAAAGTAAACAATTCGAAACTCTGGATTTATCGGCATACATTCGAAAACTGGTTGAAAAAATTATACAGACTTACATATTAGATT
>CAWKGG010000102.1:0-53446 GCA_963848985.1 uncultured Methanosarcinaceae archaeon | reverse complement strand
CCTATTGTTATTGTAGGTTCCCAGAGGAGTGCAGATCGTCCTAGCAGTGACAATGCCATGAATGCAATCTGTGCAGCTTTGGTAGCTATAAGCGACATTGCCGAAGTTTCGGTTGTTATGCACGGCACAACTTCAGATGACTTCTGTGAGATTCATCGAGGTACAAAAGTCCGAAAAATGCACAGTTCTGGCAGAGATGCTTTCAAGTCTATAAATTCTCTTCCAATAGGAGTTGTAGATTACAATACTAGGGAAATAAAAACTTTCATTGACTACACTAAACGTGGAGAAAAACCTCTAAAATTCAAGCCCGGAATGGAGCCTAAATGTGCTCTTGTGAAGTTTATTCCAGGTGCAGATCCTGCAGTTCTTAACTTTTATATCGAAAATGATTATAAGGGGCTGGTTCTCGAGGGTACTGGGCTAGGTCACGTTTCTACGACATGGATCCCTTTAATCCGAAAAGCCACATATGCAAAAATTCCTGTTGTAATTACATCTCAATGTCTTAGTGGTAGAATTTGTGATCGTGTCTATGATACTGGCTATGATATGATTAAGGCTGGCGCAATCGAGGGAGAAGATTCTCTACCTGAAACATCACTTGTCAAGCTTATTGTGGGTTCTCGGTCGGACTAGTGATTTCGATAAAGCCGTTTCTATGCTAAGGAAAGACATTAGTGGGGAAATTACTGAGTCAACTCAAAAATGAAAGAAAAAATATAAGGATAGATAGCAACTATTCAATGTTTGTGAAACAACATCAATATTTATTTTATTTAAGATTTAATGGGTAAGTTTTTTTTGAGCTCATTTTCTGCAATTCTTGACTATTGATTACGTTTATAAATTTTGTATGAGTTGGCAATTGCATGTCCCTGACAACTCCAAATCGGCATCCTAGACTAGGTCTGGTACAGTTAATAATTACAATGAATCAGAAAAAGGATCAAAAGGTGTACTAATCCTTTTAGAACATCTCTTTTGCCCATTAATGATGGAGGAACTTCCCAATAGTGATATATATCAATTGAACCGTACCCTGGTGCGATTAAACATTGATAACTCAATTTTTTACAAAGTATTTGAATGTACATGATCACTGGGCAACAAAAAATTATGCGATACGAAAAGTTCCAAAAAATTTATTGCTCCATTTAGATCCATATAAATCACGCTTCAATAACTATATTTCATATTTCTGTTCAAAAGAGGAATTTAGTTTTTAGTTTCATATCCATAGCACTTTTTATATTTGTGATTCTCATCTGTGTTGTCAATTTCTTATCTCTGATTCCTTTCGTTGATGACAACTATTAATAATTCTGGCAGATATTTTACAAAACTATAATTCTCTATATATTGCTTGGTCTTATTCTCATGCTCCCTATCGAACGTTTAGAGTGGAACTATATCCAAACTTATTGAATTATTTTAAAACTTCTCTTATAGGGACTTAGAATTGGGGTTAAGTTATTTGAATCATGAGAATGTGGAAAAGTTAGGCATAGGTTCAAGCGAAGTTATTTCATGATTAAACAACCTCTTATTTTGCTGAATTGTATATGTCTTTATAACAAACCAAATCAAAAAGAAAGTTTTCGAAATCCTCTCAAAAAAATGTTTAAAACCTAATGGGTTAGTATAGGCAATACTTCGTAGATGTACTTAAATATGGTATTTTTTTGTCTAGTTGGGACTACTATTCATTGAAAGATGGATTAACTTTTAAGCTACTGCCATAATTCTAGAAAATATTGATATTCTTGCGTAAATCCATGAAAAGTTGTATTGTTTGAGAATTCAAATTAAATTTTGAATTGTATTCCACAGGTAGAAGTTTTCTTATTGATTACAGAAAGTAAGGAAAACAGAGTTGGAGGTGTTAAGATTAGACCGCTGATTTTCGGAAATGGGAGAATCCTGATATGTGAAGATGAAATCGGTACTATAAGGGATATCTATTTCCCATACGTAGGACTTGAGAATCACGGAAACTCGATAAAGGTAGGTATATGCGACCTTGACTCCCTTTATTGCAGCTGGCTTGAAAACTGGAGGATTCAACAGCGGTACAAATCAGAGTTCTCTGAACAATTCTGTAACCACAATCTTGAAATTTCAGAAGATGAGGGGGACAAAGAGGGGATTAGAGAAGAAAATGGTAAGAATAAGTTAACTGAAAATTGCATGAAAGTTGTTTCAAATATAGGAGAAACGTTATTTGAAAACCCTGATCTAGGGGTAAGGATTACAATCTGGGAAGCTGTCCACCCATCAGTAAACATCTTTTATAGAACCTTTGATGTCAGGAATATTTCCAAAACTTCCAGGTGTCTACGTCTGTTTTCCAACCAGAACTATCGTATTCTTGAGACCAAAATCGGAGAAACAGCTGTTATTGATAAACAGAATCTGATCCATTACAAGCGCGATCGTTATTTTCTGCATTCTAGTGACCCTATCTTTGATCAGTATGCTGCTGGGACTGCGGAATGGAGGGGATTCGAAGGAACATGGAAAGATATGGAAAACAACGCTTCTTTGAGCGGAAATTCTGTTGCTCATGGCTCGGTAGATTCTACCCTCGGCTGGACCCTACCCGAGCTTAAATCAGGAGAATCTACAAGGGTACACTACTGGATTGTTCTAGGGAAAAAGTATTGCAATGTGCTCAAAGTCAATAAAAGTATAAAGGAAGTTGGAAGCACCCTTTTTCACCATAATTTAAACTTCTGGAATTCATTTACTGAAAGAATATCCGTTCTTCAAGAATATTCCAACATGCTTCAGCTTCCTGAAAGGGTCTCAAAGTGCTTTTACAGAAGTCTCCTTGTAGTTGTCGCTCATATGGATATTACAGGTTCGGTGATTGCATCCTGTGATTCGGATATTAAACAATTTGGAGCAGATCTTTATAGCTACTGTTGGCCCAGAGATGCTGCTTGGATATGCCTTGCGCTAGATAGGGCGCGATACCACCACTTGAGTACTGAGATATTTGAGTTTTTCTCAAAAATCATCACACCCAGAGGTAACTTCCTTCACAAATACACTCCTGCAGGAGATTTTGGGAGCACATGGCATCCGGTGCCAATGATTCAAATTGATGAGACAGGACTTCCTCTATATGCTCTATATAATAACTGGAAAATCGCAAAGAGTATATGGACCACAGGCAGATACTACAGAAAACTTGTGATTCCAGCAGCTAACTATCTTATGAAAGCCATTGACAAGAAAATAGGCCTTCCAATTTCAAGTTTCGACCTATGGGAAGAGCGAAAGGGGGTACATACCTACAGTGCCTGCGCTGTCTATGCTGGCCTTAAAGGTGCCTCTGAACTTTCTCGCTCTCTTGGCGAAAACGACATAGCAAAAGGCTGGAAAGAATCTGCAGATAGCATTAAAAAATCTATTATTGAGAGACTCTATGATAATAAACTCAGGTGCTTCAGGCGTTCTCTAGATGATCCTACGCTTGATTCTTCAGTATTTGCGGTCTGGTACTTCGGAATTCTTACCCCCGATGATCCAAAAGTTATCCGAACAATGGAAGCTATTGAACGAGAACTTAAGCGTCCCTCTGGCGGAATTGCCAGGTATCTTCACGACAGCTATTATGGCTATATGAACAGCTGGATCATTTGCACTCTCTGGCTGTCTCAGTGGCATTCAGCAATCGGAAACTTAGAAAGAGCTCTTGAACTTCTTGACTGGTGTGCAACTCACACTTATCCCTCAGGCCTTATGTCTGAACAAGTGGATGACAGAGGAAAACCTATTTCGGTTCTTCCTTTGGCTTGGTCTCATTCAGCCTATGTGCTTGCTGTACTTGAATATCTCCAGTCCCTTGAAAAAAGATGAGGTTTACCCAGCACTTACCCAAAAAAACAGGACAATTCAGGAATAACAAGAAAATTATAATCGGAAACTATAGAAAATTTTGATAAACCTGAGATTTCAACAAATTGCAATATGGATTCTATAAATAACCAAACAATAATTAGGTTATCGAAACTCGATACAGTCAGTAGCAAAATACCTTAGCTAATTCAAAATTAAATTTAAACCACTGAAAATACAAAAATACATAAAGTAGTTCCCACATTTTTAAATTATTCAGTTCGAGCAAGCAAATCTAGTGAAAAAGATGGTACATTTTATACCTGCGATTCTACTCATGCAACTCAAACATTAACGAAAATTTTAGTTAACCTCTGAATTTCATGATTTATTTGCATACAAAATATAAAAATATGACAATATTTTTTGATTTATCATAATAATTTAAAACTTCTTCTCAAAGTATATTTGCCCATTTTTTTCTTTCATGAAAGTAAAGCCATTCTTGAGATATATGTCTATAGCTTTCTTGAGAGTGGGATCGGTTTTAAGCATAACACCTGAACAGTTTTTTCCGGCAAAATCCAAAGCAGTTCGAAAAAGCTTTTTCCCATTCCCTTTCCCCCTGAAATCTTCTTTAAGGTAGATGCGCCTGATTTCACATAGATTCCCCTTACATTTTCGGACACCTGCGGTACCTACAACCTTGCCCTCCGCAACCCCTATAAAAAAAGTACCTCCACTTGTAAAGTAATAATTGTTAATATCCTCAAGGTCAGCATCCTTAAATCTGTCGTATTCAAAACCATGCTCCAGCAGAACATCAAGAACAACATCGCATACTTCTTCCTTTCTGGAATCTTCATATCTTTGTATTATCATTTCCGATCTTAGCCATTAGTTATGGGAGTCGTATACATAAGATTATCTATAAATTTTCCTAAATGATATGATATACTAGTTTTTAAGATTTGATCGATGAATTTAAAGCACTACATAATTTATTTCCCAAAAAAGAACCACAGAACCCCATGCTCCCAAACCTATAGGTCTTCAGATTTTATCAAAGTATGTCAGGATTTAAATATTTATGGTGGAGATAATCCTTTCGAATTGATGTATTTCTCGGGATTTTTCAAAAAGTCCAGAGAAATAGTATAATAAATATTTGTACCAGTAAGTAAAATCTCTTCATCAATATCGAACGTGCATGAGTGATTGATTTCAACAATTTTTTTGTGTGGATTTCGTGTGCCTAGAGAAATGAATACTCCAGGCACCATTTGGAGATAACTTGCAAAATCTTCGGATGCGAATGTTTTTTTTATCTCTGAATATATTTTGAGTTCTGGAAAACTCTCCTGAAGTTTTGAATGAACTGCACCTGTGAAAACAGGATCATTTACAAGGACAGGATAGCCATGGAGGATTTCAAGATCGTAATCTGGAAAACCTAAAAATTCTTCTCCATATTTTTTATACTTTCCCATTAAGCTATTCAAGCAACACCTTATGGTTTTGTCAATAGTATCTGTGGTCTCCCTATTAAAAGTCCTGTAGCTTCCAAGGATTCCTACAACATCCGGAGTTCTGTTGAATTGTGCTCCTCCCTGAATCCTTCCTACTCCCATTACATATTTGTCGGGTTCAAGCTGATTTTTCAGGGCATCGTATAGTCTATTTATGAAGTCCGTTGCAATCCGAATAGGATCAATGCAGCTTTCAGGTTCTGATATATGACCTCCTTTTCCTTTAATCGTGACCTCGAATCGGTTGGTGCTTGCCATGAATGGCCCAGGATGAAGACCAATGCTACCTGATTCATGGTTTGTAAAGATATGCATACCCATAATTGCATTCACCCCCTC
Source organism: uncultured Methanosarcinaceae archaeon (assembly GCA_963848985.1). GTDB lineage: Archaea > Halobacteriota > Methanosarcinia > Methanosarcinales > Methanosarcinaceae > Methanosarcina. Next base: position 47,732 of record CAWKGG010000102.1, on the reverse strand, counting down.
AATACCTCCTTCTGCAATCACTCTTTTCGAACCACCTTGAGGGATTTCTTCTGCAGGCTGAAAGATAAGGCGGACTTCTCCAGGGAAGTTTCTAGTTTCCTGAAAAAGCCTTGCAACCCCAAAGAGCATTGCCATATGTCCGTCGTGCCCGCAGGCGTGCATTATTCCATTGTTTTTTGAGATATAGTCCCTGTTCCTTTCTGTCAATTTTTCCTGTACTTCCAATCCGTCAGTATCTGATCGAAGGGCGATGCAGGGACCAGGTACATTACCTCTAATACTTGCAAGCACGCCGGTGTCCGCAATTTTAGTTGCTTCTATCCCCAGTTCTCTAAGGTTTTTAAGAATTTGTTTCTGGGTTTCATATTCTTCAAAACTAAGCTCTGGGTATCGGTGAAATTCGCGCCTAAGTCGGATTATCCAGGCTTCAAGAGCTTCTGAAATCGGATCATTTCTCAAAAATATTACCTCGGACTTCCTGCACCTACAATTTATTCCGTTGACTGAGATGTGATATTATGTGTTCTTTAGAAGATTCCCGAAAATCTCAGACCTTCAAGAATCATTAATATACAATTTATACGCGATGACAAAATATTTGGATTTATCGAAACCCTCTTCATTTTTTTAGTAGTTACTATAATTGGTTGGTTTTAAAACACAAACATTCTTTGCACTGGGAACTTAATAGGATTTCGATAAACCTCTGATTTTCACGAGCCATTTGTATACCATCCACAAACAAATGACGAAATTTATGGATTTATCGAATCCTCAAGAGTATTACAACAGATATATCTGCAATAAAAGCTAAGTCCGTGCTTTCAAGTTCAGTCAATAATTGTTTATTTCCACCACAAAATTCCTCCAATATATATAAGAGAAAATACTATTCTTCTCCATTGAATAATCAATCTTTTCAAGATCAAGTTTTATACTTGGTTCAAAATCTTTTATCCTTAAGAGAAACTTTAGCTTTTAAACAGAATATTTTGTTCTCGAACAAGTTTTGAGGAAGATACAAATTGCTCATCAATCAAACTCCTCTTGTTTAACAAACAGAGCCTTATATTGATGATTTCCAATAATTCATGGAGCTGTCCCCAAATTATTTTGATCTGATAGTAGTGGATAAGTAAGTAAATTAATTGTATAAATTGACTTTTTTTAGTGTATATCTGATTATTTATGGACCATTCGAAATCGAAAGAAACTAAGAAAATCTCAAGAAAATATATAAAAAAGAGTATAAAAAAGCTTATTTCAGACAATCTCCGCTACTTTTTTTTCAGAAGCTTTAAACGTTTCTATTGCTCTGGATTTAGTGAGGCCCGCTCCCATTGCAATTTTAAGGGCATTTTCATCGGTGATAAGATTCTCAGGTGCGTGGGTATCAGTGTTCACCACAAGAGTTGCTCCAATTTCAAGGGCAAGCCTCGCAACATGTCCATTGGTTATGTTATGTATATTCCTTGTAGTAATCTCAAGGTAAACGTTGTTATCTACTGCAGTCTGAACATCTTCTTGTGATATAAGCCCTGGATGAGCAAGGATATCCACATAATCACAGGCAGCAGAAGCAGCATTTGTCCCTGGAGCTACTGGTTCGGATATAGTTTCCCCATGAACGACCACGATTTCCGCACCCAGATCTTTTGCTTTTTTTGCTAGAGGTGCAATCTTCCTTGGTGGTACATGCGTCAGTTCAACACCAACCAAAATGCGGATATCCCACTCATTTTCGAGGTATTTTGCTTTCTTTGCAGCTTCTATAAGCTGTTCTAGATTGGTGTAATCAGCATGATCAGTAATTGCAATAGCCTCATAACCATTAATTACTGCTCTCCGAGCCAATTCGCTGGGGATTAATTCTCCATCGCTGAAAATTGTATGGGTATGAAGATCAATCAACATTATCACCGTATTCAAAACTTATTTTAATTTTTGCTATTTGACAATTTTCCGCACTCATTTTGTCACTCGTTCATTTTCGCTGTGTTTATTGGAATTCCATGATTAGAATTGTTCAGATGTTTCAAATTTACCAAGCCTTTCTGTAACATCTGCAAAAGCGAAGTTCGGCTTGACATCTTTTATACTAATCCTGACCTTTTCTCCAACCGCAACTTCCTTTACGAAGACGATGAACTTGTCAATTAGCACTACTCCATCTCCACTTGAACCCAACTTCTTGATCTCAACAATAAATTCATCTCCCTTATGGAGTGGAGCTGTAAGGAATTTCTTCCCAATAAAGTATATTTCCGCACTTTGAGACCTTGAAGCTTTCGGAGAATAAGTAATTGTTTGGGAAAAGTTTTCCCTAGCATTTTGCAGGTAATCGTTGAACATGTCACCCTGGAATACCTTCACAACAAAATTTCCCTTTAGTTTCAATATCCTCTTTGCACATTCGAGAGCTGAGGTCGCCAGTTCTATTGACCTTGCATGATCATAAGACCAGTTTCCTGACAAGTTTGGGGCTGCATCACAAAGCACTACATCAACTCCCTTTAAACCGGTAGCCTGGATGATAGTCTTTATTGTTGATTCTATGTTTATATCACCCTGAATTGTTTCCACTCCCTCAATATGCTCAATTCTTTGTAGATCCACTCCAAGTACTTTGCCTCCAGATAATTTCTTTGCAACCTGCAGCCATCCGCCAGGTGCTGCACCTAAATCCACAACCGAATCTCCACGCCTGATAATTTTGTGTTTTTCGTTGATCTGCATGAGTTTGAAGGAAGCTCGCGACCGATAACCTTCCTTTTTCGCTTGATGATAATAATAGTCTCTTCTATCTCTTGCCATCACTGTTCCTCTCTGAACTGAGAGTTGATATATGTTGTGCAAAATTCTTTTGTTAGCTTTCAGGAGTTATAGATTTAAATTAAGAAATAATTATATATAAAATATATATTTTCAGTCATTTTTAGATCTCATCGCCTAGGATAAAATATGACTTCTAGCTTTTCATAAGCTTTTTTAGTCTATAGAAACAAAGTAAAGCTCGCTTATTCCCTAAAGAAAAGAATTTCTAGCATTTCACAGAAGATAACGTCTGGAACTTAAAAATGTTCTTAGAATATCCTCACAGCTTGTTTTTTCAACTTTGATATCAGAAGGCTTTTCAATTGTTTCAATGTTGATGGGCAGGTGCTTCTGCATTTCTTTTATGAGCTGAGAATCACCACTCAGAATAACAAAGTCTATTAAGGTATTTTTTTCAAAAACTTTCTCCAGGGTTTCAAAAACTTTGCCCATGTGATGAGAGATATCCTCTTCCCGGAGGCGTTCGAACCGGCGCTGGCTAAAGCCTCCCTTACTATGTTTTTCCTTCACACTACTGCGGACAAACTCCTTGATATCGAAAACCTGGCCATAAGGGGCAAAGCCTATGAAAGATTCGCCTGCATGCAGGATGATAACAAGAACGCTGTAGTCCTTACTTAGAATCTCTTCAAGAAAAGAAGTAGCAAAGCTGTCCGCAAGCTTCCAGGAGGGGAATTTTATTGGAATTGGGAGGACTAAAGCTTCGCAGATCATATGGTGACAGTCATAGAATAGAACAAAACCAGTTTTAGGTTCAAGCCTTTCTAGAAGAATTCGCATCTCTTCTTCTATCAAACCAATAACTTTTTCACTCAACAAGCCAGATAGACGAGTTCCGCAAGGAAGGTAAACAGTAAGTAAGTCATCAGCAGGAGAGCGAAGGGAACTTAGTTTGGAAATGTAAGCCTTAATAGCTAGCGGACTCAGGGTTTCAATCTCACGAAACTCCAGCTTCTCCGGGGACTCAGCTCTTATTGTTTCGAGCTCATAGGAGAGGGTTTGAACTCGAACAAGTTCCTGTTTTAAACGGCCTTCAGCATCCTGCCTGTCTGCAACTGCCTGTCTTGCAAGAGCTTCTTTCTTTTCGAGCTGGGTTCTTGCATTTAGCAGATCGAGTTCCAGTTTCACTACTATGGAGTTGAGCCTGTCTATTTCAATCTCGAGATGTCCTTTTCCTGAAATTTTACCTATGAATGCACTTAAACCTTTTTTCGTATCTTCAGGAGCGTTTTGTTTTAATTTTTTTTTAATTGTCATCTGATTTTTCCCCCTATTTAGACCTTCTCCGGCTTTATTAAAATCATAGCTAGCAATTTGAATTAACATATATAAATACAGACACTTATAAGTAAAATTTATGCTCCGTAGAAACACTATTGAAGACTCCGATTGAAACCTAATTTTCTTCCTCGCGAAAAACATATCCAAATCTTTCTTACTGATATCTGTATTTGACCGATTTCGTTCTTTTTTGGTTCAGCATACTTTGATTTTTAAAGAAAGCTTCCATATCTTCAAAATACTCCTTTTATTTTCGATGTCATCATTTGATAGAGATTATAGCAAAGCTCTGTACACAACATCTTCAGATTCAATCTTTGAACAGTAGTGACAAGAACTATCCCTTCTTTGGATATTTTTTATTTACTTCATAACTGTTTACCCTAAAGCTCTTTTTGAGAAAATTCCTTTTTTCTTAATATACAACTCATTACTATATGATGATCATTAACTGCTCTTTTCATTGTTTATCATACCTTTTGATTTTGCTCCAAAGTATCCCCTTTATCAGTAAACAACTTCATTTCCTCTGGACAAATCTACCTTAGAATTCTAGTGATGCAATTATTGTTTCTAATTTTCTGATCGTCTCATAATCCCTCTCTATTATGCTATGAAGTTTATATTCGAAGTGTACCTTATCACCATGTTTTATTTTCAAAACCAAGGTAATTAAGTTGGCTTTTGAACTGTCCCCATATTTACCTCTTCTATGCAGTTATCAATAGTTATCTCGCTGGGTGACCAAACTGGTATACTGTCTATGTAGTACCCAGGAAAACCAAAAGTGTTTCTGAAAAAAATTCGATCTATATATTGTTTCTCAAATTCAAATTATAAAGATAATACCATTGTTTAAAAAAAGAATTTTGAACATACTAATTACATCATTTCTGGTCTGCCACCAAAAACGGTTTTATTTAAAAATATGGACTTAAAAAAACGATACTAAAAGTTTTCCAATCAGTTAAGGAATCAATTTCAACAAGTTAATCCCCAACTGACTGAAAAGTTTGTATTCTTACTTAGAACCAAGACCAGTAGGATTTTTCATGAGTAAAAATAATTGCCAAGAAATCTGAACTTTCAAATACAAAAAAATACAGAAGTTAATCGAAGTTCTCTATAATTTACTAAATTTTAAATACTTATAACTAAAGGTACAAAATCAAATTCCAGTAATTGAATAACCTTCTGATGATTCAGAAAGGATTTCTATAAAGCCAAATTTTGATATTATTTTCAATCCCTCTCTTAAGTTCAAAACTCGATTTGTCCATTTGTGAGTTATTTATTATGAGAATACAGGTACTATTGCCTTATTTTATTAGATTTTTTAACTTTCTACTCTTCGTAGTATCAAGTAGTTGACCTGACAATCGCATTTCGAAAGTTTTAAGAATATCGCATTTAATGTCATTTTGCTTTCCTACAATATTCTTGAAAAGCGAGCAATTTTGATCCTCACATAATTTTTATAGATCATTCCGGTGAGTGAATGAAAACCCCAATGATATACTCTAAAAATCATAAGGACCAGACAAACCCTAGTAAGGAAAAATCTGATCGAAGGGAAATGGATAGAATAAATGATATATATAATGAAGAGGGGCAAAATACCGCAAGGTTCAAAGCGGAAAAATTTCATCCCACGCTTTGGATCGAAGAAAATCGGAGCTCTTCACTAGTTGGAAAAACCATAGTTCTTGGCGTTACGGGAAGTATTGGAGCAGTCAGGGTAGTTGAACTTGCAAGGGAACTTATCAGAAATGGAGCTAAAGTTCATGCAGTTATGACTGATGCTGCCAGGCATATCCTGCATCCTGATGCCCTACACTATGCTACCGGAAATTCTGTAATTACTGAGCTTGGAGGCAGAGTGGAGCATGTGGAATTTTGTGGGCTCAAAGGCAGGGCTGATATTCTTCTGATAGCCCCTGCAACAGCAAATACCATAGGAAAAATAGCATCCGGAATAGATGATACAACCGTCACTTCCTTTGCAACAACAGCTATTGGCTCAGGCATACCTCTGATACTTGTCCCTGCAATGCACGAGTCAATGTATAAACACCCGGCTATAGTTGAGAATATCATAAAACTGAAAACCTGGGGGCTTCTTATTGTAGGCCCAAAATTGGAAGAAGGCATCGCAAAAATAGCATCAAATGAAGAAATAGTGCTAGAGGTAGAAAGGACTCTGGTGAAAAAGAGTCTTAAAAACAGAAAGGTGATCATAGCAAGCGGTTCTACCGCCGAAACTCTCGATCCTATACGCATCCTCACGAACCGAGCCTCAGGTAAAACTGGGAGGGAACTTGCTCTGGAAGCTTATCGCAGGGGAGCTGAGGTAACAGTTGTACATCGTAACAGATTGAATATTCCAGGAATTCGGGAAATTTTGGTAGAAAGCGCCGCTGAAATGACAGATGCAGTGCTATATGAACTGAAGAAAGGATATGATATCCTGATCAGCGAAGCAGCAATTGCAGACTATACAGCTGAGCCTTCCACTGAAAAAATAAAATCAGGTGAAGAATTCGTTTTAAAGCTAAAACCGACCCGCAAATTAATAAAAGAATGCCGTAAAAGGTATTCTGATCTCGTGATCATTGGCTTTAAAGCCGAAACTGGAGTGGGGAGGGAGGAGCTTCTCAGAAGAGCAACTGCAACCCTTGAGGAATCAAAACTGGATCTGATTGCAGCAAATGATGTCGGAAAAGGTGGAATGGGCACCGAGGAAAACGAACTTTACCTTATCGGAAGAAAAAAAGGTCAGCCTAAGCACATAAGCGGAAACAAAAGGAAACTTGCAGCTTCGATTATTGAAGAGATCATCGAGCTTTTGAATGATAAATAGTTTTCTAAAATTATTAGCTCATCTTGAATTGAAACCTTATAATTATGGTAATCGTATTAGATGCTAAATATCTATTCAATAAGATTAGCTATATCCAAAGAGAAATAGCTTCATACAATCCTGAATGTACCTGCAAAATGCGAAACATTCTGCAAAACAGGAACGAACTTTGAAAAATCTATTAAAGTTATAATAGGCGCTTTTTATGCACAAATACCAGAGTGAAGTAGCAGACTTTTATGCAAAAGCCTATGCACCTGGACATATCACAGGTTTTTTTCAGATCTACGAACATGAAAATCCTCATCGTAAGGGTTCTACAGGCTGTGGAATTGTCTTGAATGGAGGGGTTACCACCGAGGTTAAAGTCGGGGAATCCGTAGAAAAGACAGAGATATTCCTTAACGGTAAGGAGGTTGAAGGCAGAACAACCCGTACAGTCGCAGAAATGATTACTGATGTACCTGTAAGGATTAAGAGCTGGACAGAAATTCCGATTGGATGCGGATTTGGGGCTTCAGGTGCAGGAGCTCTTGGGACTGCCTATGCCCTAAACAAAGCGCTTTCTCTGGACCAGACCACAAAAAGCTTGGCTGAATATGCCCATGTAGCAGAAGTCATCAATTGCAGCGGGCTTGGAGACATTGCTGGCCAATCTAGTGGTGGAGTAGTAATTCGAACACAGCCTGGAGGATCTAAATTTGGACTTGTGGATGGTATCCCGGTTCCCGAATCCAGGGTTTATTGTCTTGTGCTCGGCGAGATCTCCACGAATTCTGTCCTGAAAGACAGGGATGCAGTTGGGAGAATTAATTCTGCAGGAAAAGTCGCAATGTCAGAGCTACTTAAAAAACCTACCCTTGAAAGTTTTATGTACCAAGCAAAGGAGTTTGCTGGTAAAACCGGCCTTATGAGCAATAGGGCAAAGGATATCATTGAAGTTACAAACGCAAACGGATGGATGGCTTCTCAAGCAATGTTTGGGGATACAGTTTTTGTAATTGCCCCTAATTGCCAGGAATTTATGATTTATGAAACTCTCCAGGAATTCGGCCAGGTGCTGGAATATAATATTAGCACTTGTGTGCCCAAATTAATGCATGATTGAACCTTAGGATGAAACCCTATTTATTTCTTGAAAATTAGGCAGAAAAACCTAGAGCGATTTCGAAAAACTTCTGATTTTCACGAATCATTTATGTTATTTAAAGCATAGGAAAAAATTTTGTGGTTTATCTAAATTCTCCAAAATTTACTACAAAACTCACGTAAAAAAAATTAAAAGTATAGTCGTATGGATAAGTTATTCAGATTATCTTTCGAAGTATATCCAAGGTATAATTTAAGAATTTAAACTAAATATAATAAGATAGTTATACTAGCAACTATCCCAGAATTAACACAAATCACTGAGTACTAACTTTCAGTAAAATCACAATATAGGTCAGAAAGCAATAAACAAAATAAATCATAAAAATTAAGCTAACGAGCAAAAAGTAGGCAACAGAAATGACCGAAATACCAAAAGACCACCCAAGGCATGAGTCCCTGCTTGCCCGTGAAAAAGTTGCAGCAGGGGTAAAAATGGGAATTACAAGCATTCAAGGGTTGATTTCGCAGGGTAGAGGCGAAACCTTTGATTACCTCATAGGTGAGCGGAGCACAGAGTCAGCTCTGTATGCTGAGAGGGCAGCAGTTGCTGCTATCCTTCTTGCAAAGAAACCAGTAATTTCCATAAACGGTAACGTCGCAGCCTTAGCCCCTGAAAGAGTTGTTGCTCTTGCAGACATTACAGGGGCCAAGATTGAAGTAAATCTTTTCCACAGGACTGAAACACGGGTACACCTTATAATAGAACAAATGAAAGCCAAAGGAGCTGGGGAAGTGCTCGGAAAAAATCCTGACGCAAGCCTTGAGCTCTCCAGTGGCAGACGTATGGTAGAGAGAAAGGGGATCTATACCGCAGATGTCGTGCTCATTCCACTAGAAGATGGAGATCGTTGCGAAAAACTTATAGAAATGGGCAAAACTGTAATTACAATTGACCTAAATCCCCTTTCCAGAACCTCCAGAAAAGCTACTATATCCATTGTGGATAACCTCACGCGAGCTATTGATAACATGGTCAAATTTGCAAGAGAAATAAAACAAGAAAGCAAAGATGAGCTTGTGAAATTAATTATGACCTACGATAACAAAAGAGTACTCTCAAAGGCGATTTCTGAAATTCAGGAACATCTAAAAACCATAATTGCTGAAATTGAATACTGAAAATGACTATTATGGAAAAAAGGTATTTATTACCTCTATAATTGATTATGGCATGTCTAAAATAAATTTTTACGATGCTTATACAAAAAAATCATTTAATATCTTATTTTTATAGACACAACGATTTTACATGACCTAGTTTCATTTTATGATACACAACTAGCTTTAAAAATAACTCATTTAGTCACTAACTGTTCTCTGGAAAGTTCCCATTATGCAGCAAACTGCGGGGTATTCGACTGTAATGAGCAATTTAAAACTCCTTGATAACTATAGCTTGCTACATCATGTAAAAATACTGTAATAAAAGAGACTATATGATTTAAAGGATGATAGACAATAACTTAGTTATATCTATACCAGAAATATAGTAATTTTTCGTTGCCATAATCAACAATTTCATCACTTTAAATAATTCTATCATACTTTTATGATTGTTAGAACTGGCTTCTGAACTGATGAGATTCAGAAATATTGCTTTACCTTTTACCTTTAAATATGTTTGATGTATAACTATATTTTGCATCAGCATTGCCATATGGCATTTTGATGATTATTTGAATTGATAAAGCAGCAGAGTAGTTAGATAGACATATTTTTTAAAAATATTCAGGGGAAAATTGGTTCTCAGAATTTTTAAACGGGATTTATGAATTGTAATGCACATGATCAGGTTCCCGAAAAAATTTTGTAAACAAAATTAAATATGAGAAGGGTAGGATAAATATGGCTAAAGAAATGTACCTATTACCGAATTTGAAATATGGATATGCAGACTTAGAGCCTTATATTTCCGAGGAACAGTTGCGAATACACCATAACAAACACCATCAAGCTTATGTGACTAATGTGAATTCGATTTTGCAGTTGATGGACAAAGCAAGAGCAGAAGGAACTGATTTCGATTACAAGGCAAATGCAAAAGCTTTGGCTTTTAATTTGGGAGGACATGTCCTTCATGATTATTTTTGGTGGGAGATGATTCCTGCAAATAATTCCAACAAAGAACCAGTCGGTGAATTGTCTGAGGTAATCAAAGAAGACTTCGGAAATTTTGAAAGGTTTAAAAAGGAGTTTACCCAGGTCGCATCAAGTGTTGAAGGTTCCGGTTGGGCAGCATTAAGTTTCTGCAAGGGTACTAAAAGACTCGGAATCATGCAGATAGAAAAGCACAATGTAAATACAATTCCGAGTTTCCCGATTCTAATGGTTCTGGACGTATGGGAGCACGCCTACTACATTGACTACAAGAATGAAAGAGGCAAATTCATAGATGCATTCTGGAATATAGTCGACTGGGAGAAAATCGATAAGCACTTCAAACAAATTCAAAGCATGCAAAAAGCATAATTCCAAAATTTCAGGAAAAATTTGGTGAATTACTAATCCGAAAACTATTTTACCATAATTATGGTACCCAAATTATACTTTTTTTTATTTTTGAAAATTAAGTATCGAAAATTTCGAAAAGCTTATAACCATTTGAGAATGGAGAGTTTAAATTTTGTAACATTAATTTTTACTCCTGAAAAATGAAATGATTTTGGATAATGGTTCCATTTAGCTGTAAAATTTAAATAAATATTTTTTTACGGTGAAAACGATTTATTTATTATCTTTAGGACTTACGCACTAGTGGTATAAAATCAAATGCAATAAGCACTATCGTTTAAACTTATATTTTAGATAATTGAAGTACTAAAGCTATTGATTTCTTGGTTCAACCACTTAAATCCTAATATTAATGATATAGAATTACTTTTTTTCAAAATGTTTGTTCTGGATTGACGCTGAATACATAAATATGGTTATATTGCAATATATACTATTATTTAGTTATACTATAGGTATTATGGCAATATAATTATATATTAATATTATCTATTTATTGAGTGAAAAAATATTCAACTCTAAAATCCTTATAAATTTCAAAGAAATTTTAAGAAAATTCCTATGCTTCAAAATGGAAAAATTAAAGGCTTGATCTTTGATTGCTATAAAACCCTTATTCATATCAGGGTCGATGAGCGAAGCTGGGAAACAAATAAAAGGGTAAGCGATTGGTTACTCTATAATGGAGTACGGATTAGCTCTGATAGATTAAAAGAAGAATACAAGTGGAAAGTCATAGGTAAGCTGGGCAATTCGGATCAAAAGCACCCAGATATTCGTATCGAAGACATTTTTGCTGAGATTTGTACCGATTATGCTTTTAAAAAGATAGATCCACATTGGCTTGGAATTGAAACTGCTAAAGCTTTCAGAACTGCGTCCTTAAGAAAAATGAAAGTTTATCCCCAAAGTCTGCGTTTACTTGATAAATACCAAAATATACCTAAGTGCATCGTTTCGAACGCCCAGAGAGTTTTTACAGAACAGGAACGTCGCTTTTTTAGCTTATACGATCGCTTTAATTTCACAATTATGTCTTCGGACCATTATATCAAGAAAACAGACCCCAGACTCTTCAAGATGTCTCTTGATCAACTTGGACTTAAGCCCTGGGCAGTGCTCTCTATTGTTGATACACCGGAAAACGATATTTATCCACCTCAAAGTCTTGGGATGAATGCAATGCTTATCAGTGACGCCTGGAAGTATAAATAATACCCAAAAAAATAGGATCCATAGCCAAGAATTTTTTCAGGCAAAGCGTCTATTGCTATCTGTATAACTGATACACAGTTTTTGTGCTAAAATCTCTGAATTTTCTAAGTTCCATAATAAATAAGAAAAGGTTACTGATCTATGATTCCTGGAGCTTATGGAACTCCTAGAAAATCTGGAGCTCATGGAAAAACTTTTCAGGTTGCTATACAGGCATTTGAGATTTCTTTATAGACTAGATTATGAAAAAGGAACCCTGGTAGTATAACAATCGAGCCTATAAGTCACATGTACCATTGAAAAATAAAATTTCTCTTTCAATTATCTTATCTACCTATTTTATATCTTTTATTTCGGCTTACACATTTGCCAATATTTGATTATTTATCTCTTTTCCTACAGTTAATTACATCATATGTGATACATGAGAATTTCCCCTCTTCTCTACGTTTATTCAAATTTATGCTCATTCTTCTTCTCCTTTGTAATACTGCCTATTTGTTTATAGTTTTAAAATATAATTCTGATTTGGAATCTTGATTTTTAGATCTTAAATCTTATTCTGTATTATACTCAAATCAGATTTTTAGACAGCTACCTGTGGAATCATCTTTATATTATTTAAAAATTAAATTTCTATTAATGGCATATAATCTTCTAGCTGACCTCTTGATCATCTTCGGGCTCTCTATTCCCGTTGTTTTTACATTCTCAAGATTAAAAATAGCTCCGCTTGTGGGTTTCTTGCTTGCTGGTATCCTTGCCGGACCATTCGGTTTCGTACTAATTCAAGAGATCAAAAACATAGAAGTTCTAGCTGAAATCGGAGTCGTACTGCTGCTTTTTACAATTGGAATAGAGTTTTCCCTGAGCGAGCTCCTGAAGCTCAAAAGAATAGTACTTTTGGGAAGAGGGCTGCAGGTCTTTATTACAAGCATTATTGTCGGTTTTATTTTCGTGTGGCTTGGTTATACTCCTAAAGCTGCAGTTTTTATGGGGCTTATTGTGGCACTTAGCAGCACAGCTATTGTCCTGAAACTTATGCAGGAGAAGGGGGAGATCTACAGCGCTCACGGGAAAATTGCACTTGGAATCCTCATTTTCCAGGATATAGCTGCTGTTTTGATAATTATCCTTGCTCCACTGCTTGCAGGAGAGGCAGTAGTTGGAAGTGCCCTCTTTAATCTTATGTTTCGGGGAATAGGACTCGTTCTTTTCACTCTTATAAGTGCCTGCTATGTGATTCCTTTTCATCTGTACCAGGTGGCAAACACACACAATAACGAACTGTTCTTGCTAAGCATAGTGACAATAGGTCTTTCAGTAGCCTGTGGAAGTTATCTGGCAGGACTCTAAAAATATTGTTAATAGTTCTAAATAAATACTATTTCTCAACGTTGTTTGGATCTTTTTTGCTTTGACAGTGGAGCGGGGGTAGGAGTTGATGAACGTTTACTACTAAATTGCCCGAAAGCAGCTCCACTGGCTGATGAATATTTAGTTGTAACTCTATATCTATTTAATAATGGCGATCACAAAATAACGATAAATCGAAGTGGTTAGAATTTGATTGCTGATGGATTAAGTATGAGTATAGTTCAACGACATTTGATAGTTCGTTAGGCTTTCCTTTTATAAATTTTTTTATTCAATTTTTCTTGAAACATTATTTTCTTTTCGATATGACCCGCAACCTGCATTTGCTCAGCATTTCACAGAACTTTTTGGCTTTTGAAGATGGCATATATTTTAAAAAAAGCTATGTATATTCGGCACAATTAGGCGAAATAGTTGGTGATTTTGGCTGAAAAATGCGAGAATACATAGGTTTTACTACAAAAAAACTATGCATTAAAAAGTAAAAATAGTGAGAATTTGGATAAATCTCAATTTTAGGAAGAGCCGCCTTCTGGAGTACCTGGTGATCTGCGACGATTTAATATCTCAATGGTACCGGTATTAACGCCACTAGGTGGCTCTGTAAATACAGGAACGCCATTGTCCCAATATGCAGGAGCTTCATTGGTAGTAATGTAACCAGGCTGCTGACTAGTAGAGTAGGTATGATATGCACCGGCGGCATAGTTGCTTTGTGCACTCGATAATACAGCTGTCAATGGCAATGCTAAAAGGATTGCTACCAAAATAGCCAGTATTTGTTGTATTTTACTAGATGAGGGTTGTAACATTTATTTCACTCCTATTATTAAATTAACAATAATACTTTTAGATTATGTTGCTGAATCATTGCTCAATCAACAAATTGCTTATATAGGCAGTATAAACAACCAGCCAAAAATTGAAGTTTATCAAAATGCTATTAAATGAAATTAAAAAGACAACTGATCTTTTGTTAGTAATTCGTTTTTTACTGTCAAGAGAGTTGCAGCAGTACGCGCTGGAAATGATAGACTCTTCATGTAGCAGGAGCGAACTCTTTTCACTGAATTCTGGAAATTACATCTATCATTTTGATAAATCCATATTTTTGGTTGGGGTATCATAGATATATATGCAACTTATTGAAATCTGAAGTATATTAGAAACTATACTCTATAAAGATCAATATTTATTTTAAATTAATTATACAAAAAATAGTTTATTATTAAAATTTATTTCCCCATAAAATATTTCAAAATCAAAAAAGGATTTTATTTTATTTATGCCCTTATTATTCCCAAAGATTGTTACAAATTAAACATGTTTCCTTTCCCCATGAATGCATAGATTTTGTCACAAAATCTGTGCATTAGTAAAAACAATAAAGACAAAAATATTGTCAGTATAACCATTGACTCGACATCTGGTTATATTTTACAGAACTTTTGATGCATTACCATTAAGATTGCAGTAGTCAACTTAACACTAACAGCTTACTTAATTACTTACAAATGAATATTATTTATACATTATAAGATTAATCTCAATTATTTATTATTACAGTATACCTCTCATTGATATAATAACAGTAGGGTAGAGTTATCTAATGTGGCAAAAGAATTTCTAAAAAGTCTGACTCAAACAGCCTAATGGCAATGAGTTTTTTTGTGTCTATATTCTCAAACTTGAAGGGGAGTTGAATGAATGAAAACCTGAGAAATTTCGGGCGAAAGAAAGCTGAAGAAGTAGTTTTTCGAGATACAGAGGATTGGAAACATACCTTTGATGCAGTCCCAGACCTGATTGCCATATTAGACACTGAATTTCGAATTGTTCGTGCAAACAACTCCATGGCAGCAAGTTTGGGAATGACATTAAAAGAGTGTATCGGATTGACTTGCTACCGGGTTGTCCATGGAACTGAATGAACCTCCCATTTTTTGCCCGCACAGGCAGTTGCTTAGTGATGAGCTTGAGCATACTGTGGAAATTTGTGAGGATTCTCTGGGTGGTTATTTTATAGTAAGCGTCTCGCCACTGCATGATTCAGCGGGAAAACTCACTGGATGCATTCATGTTGCTCGTAATATTAACGAGCGAAGAGAAGCAGAGGAAACTTTAAAAAAAGCATATGATAATTTAGATAAGTTAGTTAAAGAAAGAACAAGTCAGCTTGAAAAGGCATATAACTCGCTAAAAGAAAGTGAGAATAGGCTTGCTGAAGCTCAAAAAATGTCTCATATTGGGAATTGGGAATGGGATCTTATAACTGATATAGTATATTGGTCTGACGAATTGTATCGTATTTTTAACTGCTCTTCATGCGAATTAGCCCCATCTTACAATGAATATTTAAGTTATGTGAACCCCAAAGATCGAAATCATGTGGATAATGCCTTTAAGGAATCTATAAATGGGAAGCCCTGCAGTATTGATCATAGAATTATCTTAGCTAATGGGGAAGAACGCACAGTCCATTTACAATCCGAAGCTATTTTTGATGAAAAAAAGATCCCTATTAGATTGAAAGGAATAGTCCAGGATATTACTGAACGTAAAAAAGCTGAAGAAAAAATTCAGAGATTAGCAAATGTTGTAGAATCATCAAATGATGCTATCCTTACTATATCTCTGGATGGTATTATTACTAGTTGGAATAAGGGTGCAGAGCAGATTTATGGTTGTTCATCGAAAGAAATTATAGGGAAAGATGTATCAATACTCGCACCAGAAAATCTCAAAAATGAAACAAAAAAGTTAATTGAAAAGGTTAAGCTAGGAGAAAAGATTAAGCACTACAGAACTTCAAGGTTAACAAAAGGTGATAAGTTAATCTATGTTTCAATAGCTCTTTCTCCGGTTTTTGATGCATCTGGAGAGCTTGTGGCTATCTCAGCTATTGTTAGAGATATTACGCAGCGTATTGAGAGCGAAAAATCCCAAGTGAAAGCTGAAAAAGCTAAAAAGAAAGAAATCCACCATAGAATCAAAAACAATTTGCAAGTGATATCTTCTCTACTTGATCTTCAGGCTGAGAAGTTTAAAAATAGAGACTGTATTAAGGATTCGGAAATTCTGGAAGCTTTCAGAGAAAGCCAAGATAGAGTGATATCGATGGCTCTGATTCACGAGGAATTATATAAAGGTGAAGGATTCGAAACTCTAGATTTTTCGACATACATTCGAGAATTGGTTGTAAACCTTTTCCAGACTTATATACTAAATAGCAAAAATATACACCTGCACATAGATATGGAAGAAAATATATTCTTAGATATGGATACTGCTATTCCTTTGGGAATAATTGTCAATGAACTAGTTTCAAACTCTCTCAAACATGCATTTATAGGGAAGGATAACGGGAAAATTTATATCAATCTTCGTAGAGAAGAAAACGGAGAACGTATAAATAGCAGGGAAGAAAGCAAATATGAAGGCTGTAAAAGTACCAATTTTATTTTGAAAGTTTCAGATGATGGGATAGGTATACCTAAAAGTATCGATTTAGAAAATTCCAACAGTCTTGGCATACAGTTGGTAACCACCCTAGTAGATCAGTTAGATGGAGAACTTAAGCTGAAAAGGAGTAATGAGACGGAATTCACTATTAGGTTCACAGTAACAGAAAAAAGAAGCACTAAACTAGTATAGGACGCATAGTTTTTCGCACAAAAACTATGCATTTTTAAGGAAAAGCTAAATGTTAATTTTGTGAAGATTTCCGGGAATAATAATTACATAATTAATATCAAATTGTTGTTCAAAATTAAAATCTCTTATGTAGAAGTAACTTTCATCCCGAAACTATTTTTTGTACAATTAATTAATAATAATTGTGGGGTTTTTGTATATTGTAACGGAAATTAATCGATCAAGAAAGAGGATCGAATCACTTTTTCAAAAAAATGAGGCATAAAATTATGAAGTTCCACAAGCATATATTTCCAATCCTAATTTTAGCTATTTTAGTGGTCACTGTCGCTAGTACTAGTGCCCAACATTATAATGGAGCTGAGGATAAACAGATAACATCGTTGAAGTTTTCGAATATTATGAACAATCCCGTAACACCATGGAATCCTAAGCCCATCTATCCTGTAATTGATCCTACAGCTTATATACACCCCCAGGCTTCGGTCATTGGAGACGTGATAATCGGTGCTAATGTGATGGTTTCTCCCATGGCATCCATCCGTGGAGATGAGGGGATGCCTGTTTACATAGGTAACGATAGCAATGTCCAGGATGGAGTTGTGATTCATGGCCTTGAGACAACTGACGAACAAGGTAAGCCGGTCGAAAATCACCTTGTCGATGTCAATGGGAAAAAATACTCTGTCTATATGGGAGAAAATGTTACTCTTGCTCACCAGTCCATGGTGCATGGTCCGGCTTATGTAGGTAATGATACTTTTATTGGCTTTCAAACTCTTGTTTTCAAGGCAAAAGTAGGAAACAAGTGTGTACTTGAGCCAAAATCAGCAGCTATTGGAGTAACCATTTCTGACAATAAGTACATTCCTGCAGGTATGATCGTCACTTCCCAGACAGACGCTGATAAGCTGCCAATAATTACCGAAGACTTTGCATACAAGCATATAAATGAAGCTGTCGTACACGTAAATACAAACTTGGCTAAAGGATACAATAGAGCAACTGAATCTGCTTAACCCTTATTGAAATCAAAATTTATTAGGAAGAGGAGAGGAGATACTGTTGATGTATTCATCGTCAACAGTATCTAATTTACGGCATGATGTTCTTTTATCTGTTCTGCAAGATAGTAATTGCTCTCGTACTTTATAACAATTTTTAGTATAATTCGTCTTAAAATATGATACAGAGATTTCAACACAAAAACTATGTATTTAATCTTCAGATATCTTCACTGTTTAGAGTAGCTAATATTATTGTTCAACATTGAAATTTTCCTTGGTAATTTTTTTTTTGTTTCGAAACTATTTTTCTGACAAATTCTTTTAAATAATAAATTTAGTTAATATATATGAAATTCATTAAAATGAATGAAATGGAATGAAACGAATGTTGAAACAATCATCCAATAAAATTAAAAAATTATTGGCTATTTTGCTAGTAGTCTTTTTTGTAGTATCAGTAACAGTTGTGACAGTAAGTGCAGCACAGGTAAGAAGAGGGCACACTGCTGCAGTACATACAGGACACACTGCTGTAGTAACTACAGGACACACCGCTGTAGCACATACAGGACATACAGCTGTAGTACATAGAGGGCACACAGCTGCAGTACATAGAGGACATACAGCTGCAGTACATAGAGGGCATACAGCTGTTCGCCGTAGGTAGTAACCACCATCCACGTGCCCACTACTAACATGGCCATTACTACCCTAGCTGTGACTAGGTGGTGACCCTAGTAACCAATGAATATAAGTCTGCTAACTAGTTAGTATAGATACATGTAATAGATTCAAATTTTAAAGTCAAATCTGCTCTTATTACAATGTATCTAAAAATCTTTAAATTCTAATTGGTTCTGTATCACTTCATTTCAGCACAAGGCATAATCATGAGCCAATATTTCAATTTATACATAGTTTTTATAGCAAAATCTCTGTATCTACGTAGCCATGAAATCTCATTTTGTAATGGTAGCAAAAAATTGAAAACAGTAGTTTTTATGAAACTTTCGGTATACGTTCTTCAATGGATTAAAAACTCAGAAAATGATATAAATTCTTTTATTTTGGGAAAACTGTGCTATAGTTGATCGGATAATTTTATTCAGGAAAAGCTAAAAGCATATAATGATCAATTAGTATATTATTTATCCGTAATCGAACTGGTAACTGAATTTTTAGTCGTGAGAAGATTAACTTGAATTGGAATGAAGCATACAAGGGTACACCACCATGGGATATCGGTCATTCACAGTCATTTTTCGAAGCTCTTATAAAAGATGGAGAAATCACGCCTGGAAGAGCTATGGATATCGGATGTGGCCGTGGTGATAATGCAATAATGTTAGCCATAAATGGGTGTGATGTTACAGGTATAGACATTGTTGAAGATGCTATCACTGACGCAAAAGCAAAAGCTATAAAACATCATGTTAAGGTAAATTTTGTAGTCGGAAATGTTTTACAGATGGACCGACTTTTCATGGAGGCTGAATTTGATTTCGTTATAGATTCGGGTTTGTTTAATGCGATGACGGACGAGGAAAGGCCAGTTTTTACACAGCAAGTCCGGTTACAATAATACTACTGAAAAAAATTAACCAGACAGAACAGTCTATTAGAAATGACTCCTGCTAAAATCAAAATCTTAACCAGTTAAAGACTCCTTACTTTCTTCAACCCCATCAAACTTCGCTAAAATTTCGTTTCTAATTTCATCTGCATTATTTACAATAATCTCAACATTCTCATTCTTGTTCTCTGAAATGACATCCATTTTACGATATTGTTTTCTACCGAAATCTTCCGGAAATCTTCTTTCCAATATAATAATGCATATCCGAGTATCTCCGGCTTTTGCCGCATCATTCAGCTTTTCGAGTAGTATCCTAGCTCCGTCAGCATTGCATTTATTGATATACCGTGCAAACTCAAAATATTTCCCAGATTTTGATTTTTGCCTTTCTTGTGCCATTCGTTGAATGTTTTATAAGTGATACCAGCCGACTCTGCAGCCAATCTATAAGTTAAACCGAGTACAATATTATCGCCCATTCTTTTTTGGATATCAGAAGTAAGCTTTGATGGACGAGCCATTTTCACACCGTTTTTTACTTTACAACTAATATCAGTTAGTCTCGTATTTCATATTTTAGTTCGTTTTGTATAGAAGCGGAACTTACATCTATCAAATCTGAACCATTCTCAGGCGTTCTGGGCCATCTTATCGATTTGGTAATGGTATTTCATCTAACTTTGAATAAAAACACCGCCAGTAGCTCTATAATAAGTCGTTTTTCCGATCAAGTTTAATTCCCCATGATCTTTACTGACCTGCACGGTAACTACCCATAATATATTTTTCATATAATTTTATTTCATACTAAACATATAAATAAAGTATCCGTAGATACTTATTTAGTTCTATTAGACAGGAACCATCGTTTAAGACATATGGATTGAATTGTTCTAAGGTGATTGCCATAGCTTTAAGATTTTGGTTAATATGATCCACAAGATGGTTAAAAAGAAAATCCAGTGCCGAGATTTATACTAAGCTATCAAAATAAAAACAGAATCTTTATCAGTAAAACCGTTAACTCTATATCTTATTTTTTGTGATTAAGTAAAAAGATGCAGAGCCAATCAAAATTTACAGATTTTTAGGTACATTACCTAAAAAACGGATTTATTTAATTCATTTAGATAAAGTTTCGTTGCCTTTCAAAACTTCTGGATCCTGCGGGTTAATTTCAAGTGTTTGTCGTAGGCTTTTATTGCTTCATCAGATTTATTTAAATGATCTAAAACCACTCCTTTATTATCCCAAGCATCTGAATATTGCGGGTTAATTTCAATTGCTTTTTCAAATGCTTCTAAGGCTTCTTCAGATTTATTTAAATTATATAGAGCAGCTCCTTTATTGTTCCAAGCCATTGAATTCTGCGGGTTAATTTCAATTGCTTTATCATAGGCTTTTATTGCTTCATCTGATTTATTTAATTTAATCAGAGCAGTTCCTTTATTGTACCAAGAGTTGTCGTCCTTCGGGTCAATATCAATTGCTTTATCAAATGCTATTATTGCTTCATCGAATTTGCCTGATCTGCCTAAATCAATTCCTTTGCTATACCAAGCCTTTGAATCCTGCGGATCAATTTCAATTACTTTATCGTAAGCATTTCTTGCTTCATCGAGCTTACCTAAGCTGCTTAGATCATTTCCTTTATTTTTCCAAGCTAATGAATCCTGTGGGTTAATTTCAATTGCTTTGTCATATGCATTAATAGCTTCATCTGACTTGCCTAATTTATCTAGAGCTGCGCCCTTGCCGATCCAAGCATCTGAATCTCGCGGGTTAATTTCAATTGCTTTGTCAAATGCTGTTATTGCTTCATCAAATATATTTAATTTATATAGAGTACGTCCTTTATTGTACCAAACATTTGAATCCTGCGGATTAATTTCAATTGCTTTGTCAAATGCTTGTCTTGCTTCATCTAACTTGCCTAATTTCCCTAAAGCTACGCCTTTGCCATCCCAAGCTTTTGAATACTGTGGATTAATTTCAATTGCTTTGTCGTAAGCTTTTATTGCTTCATCAAGCTTACCTAAACTGCCTAGAGCATTTCCTTTATTGAACCAAACTATTGAATCCTGCGGATTAATTGCAATTGCTTTGTCATAGGCAGTTATTGCTTCAGCTGACTTGCCTAATCCCCATAAAGCTACGCCTTTGCCATCCCAAGCATCTGAATACCGCGGGTTAATTTCAATTGCTTTATCAAATACTGTTATTGCTCCACTGGATTTATTTAATTTATGTAGAGCACGCCCTTTGTTGTACCAGGCTATTGAATCCTGCGGGTTAATTGCAATTGCTTTGTCATAGGCAGTTATTGCTTCATCTGACTTGCCTAATTCCCCTAAAGCTACGCCTTTGCCATCCCAAGCTTTTAAATACTGTGGATTAATTTCAATTGCTCTGTCAAATGCTGCTATTGCTTCATCTAACTTGCCTAATTTCCCTAGAGTTAAGCCTTTGTTATACCAAGCTTTTGAATCCTGCGGATTAAGTTTAATTGCTCTGTCGTAAGCTTTTATTTCTTCATCGTATTTATTTAATTTATCTAGAACAACTCCTTTATTGTACCAGATTTTTGAATTATGTGGGTTAATTTCAATTGATTTGTCATATGCATTAATAGCTTCATTAAATTTATTCAATTTATAAAGAGCATTTCCTTTAGTTGCCCAACCATCTGAGTCCTGGGGGGTAAGTTCAATCACTCGATCATAGGCTTTTATCGCTTCATCAGACTTGTTTGAAATAGAAATATTACTACTGCCAGAATTTGGAATACCTGCAAATGACACACAGCCTGTGATACTCACTAGCATTAAAAACACTATTGCAGTGATTCCTAAAACCTTTATGATTCTATGAGTTCTATTTGCTTTAGAAGATGTCAGTTTTTTCATTATCAGTCTCCTAATATATGTTTATTATTAATGATAAAAAATAGCTAAGCAAATACGCATGATTTTAATACTTCATGTTGTGAATTAAACATTTCTACTTAATAATTATATTTTTTAATTCATTAAACAAACGTTGATATAATTTTAAAAGTTTATCTGAACTTCCAAAGATCCACAAATGCAATAACTTTTCAAATTGAAAGTGTCTGAAGCTATTAAGGAAAAAACTTTTAATTTGAATTCAGACACCAGCCAAGAAAACTGCATTGTAAGGTAAAACTTAACTTCCAAAATATTGGCAAGTGGGAATCAGTAAAATAATAAAATCATATATATTATACACAAACTGAAAAATATCGAAAAAAGCATAATGTTAGATCCTGATTACTTCCTAAATAATGAAAAACAATTATTACTAGATATCTGTTTTTTTGACTACGAAAAAGTTTATGAATACTTATTTTTTTTTGTTTAGAAGCAAATTTTCAAAGAATAAATTTAAAATAACTATGCAGATAATTACGTATTGTACAGTCGTATCATACACAAACAGACCTAAAAGAGTAAGAAATAAGCGGCACAATGGAGTAAGACAGCATAGTAGAATTGCTTGGAAAATGTTGATTTTATTTTGAATTAAATATACCTGGAATGATATATATTCGAAATAACTGTATTTGGGTTTACAGTAAACACAACTCTTCCAAGCTATCATCCTATCTTTGTTAATGCGTTTAATTTTGGTGTTAATGTTACAGCTTGAAACCAAAAGTCTTCTATGGCTTTAATTATTCTCATGAATTCGTCAAAGTCGATAGGTTTAATGAGATAAGCATTGGCATGAAGATCATAAGCTCGGAGTATGTCAGTTTCAGCGCTAGAAGTAGTTAAAATGATTACAGGTATGTTTTTAAGGTTATTATTCGCTTTTATTTCTCTAAGAACTTCAAGTCCACTTTTTTTCGGTAAATTCCAATCCAAAATAATTAAATCTGGGCTGCGAGAACCCAAAAACTTATCTTCAGCACATAAAAACTGGATTGCTTCTTCTCCATCTTCGGCAATATGAAGATTAGTTCTAATTTTTGAATCAAGGAAGAATTCTGTTATTAATCCAATGTCTCCCTTATTGTCTTCCACTAACAAAATTTCCAAAGGCTCAGACAATATTTTCATTTCTAATACCTTCATAAACAGAAATTAAAGAGTTTATCTAATAGTTGGTCTAAATTTTGGTATCATTACTTGTTATAATATTTTTATGTGATATATTTAAATATTTCCCTGTTTATTTTCAGCAAATTATCTAGAAACTTTCAATCGTTATTTAAACACAAGATCTCAAAAAGTCGAACCAAAATGGAAAATTAATAAACAAAGGAAATTAATTGAGATTTAGTTCCAAATTTAGTGCTGATATTAAATTAAAAAGAATCAAATTATGAATCCACACCTAGAATCTACATCTATGTCCGTCTGCAGACTGCGGTTTAAAGCAGAATTGGAGAGTTATGACTATTCAAGAGCTTGGAAATGAGTGTTTGTCAGTAATGAATATGAATCTGAGACATTCTGGCATTGATATTATTGGGGATGTTCCATGGGAGACACATTTCTGTCAGTTCTATCAAACCACGGAGGATTTGATAGACACACTTGTTCCTTATTTCAAAGCAGGACTGGAAAACAATGAATTTTGCATGTGGGTCACATCACAACCTTTAGAAGTAGAAGCGGCAAAAGAAGCCCTTAAAAAGGCAGTTCCTGATATTGATGCTTATCTTGAGAAAGGACAACTTGAAATTATTTCTTACTCCCACTGGTATGTAAAGATGGTGCTTTCGATTCAGATAGAGTATTGAATGGTTGGGTTGAAAAACTTGATAAGGCTTTGGCTGATGGCTATGATGGTTTAAGGTTGACTGGGAATACTTTTTGGCTAGAAAAAGAAGATTGGAACAATTTTGTTGATTATGAGAAAAAGGTGGATGAAGTTCTCGGTAACTATCAAATGATGGCTCTCTGCACTTATAATCTAGACAGGTGCAACGCAACTGAAGTCATCGATGTAGTCATTAACCATCAATTTGCTTTGATCAAAAAGAAAGGAAAATGGGAACAGATAGAAAGTTCCAGACGTAAAGAAGCAGAAAAAACAACAATCTTACAATCTTTTCGTCTGCAAGAAAGCCAGGCTAAACTAGAGACAGCTTTGGCCAGTATGACTGATGCTGTATTCATTTCTGATACACTAGGTAATTTTATCAATTTTAACGACGCATTCGCGACTTTCCACAAATTTAAGGACAAGGATGAATGCTCCAAGATCTTCGCCGAATACCCTGATATCCTAGATGTGTTCATGGTGGATGGAACACCGGCACCAGTGGATACGTGGGCTGTGCCTAGGGCTTTGCGGGGAGAGACTGGTACTGATATCGAGTACACATTGCGACGCAAAGAAACTGGCGAAACATGGATCGGTAACTATAGCTTTGCTCCTATCCGTGACAAAGATGGTGCAATCGTCGGGTCAGTTGTGATAGTTCGCGACGTCACCAAAAAAAAGCAAGAAGAGCACAGGATATTCAGACACAACCTTATTCTTAAAGGAATCAACCAAATCTTCACCATTGTGGTGCAGGAAAAAACAGAAGAAGAGTTGGGAAATGAGTGTCTGTCTGTAGCCTTAGAAGTGACTGGTAGCCAGCTTGGTTTCGTTAATTTATTGGGTGATGACGGATTATTGCACGATGTTGCAATCAGCGACATTGGATGGAAACAGTGTCTGATGTATGACAAGACTGGACATCGCCGTCCCCAAGGGAATTTTGTTGTGCATGGCTTGTACGGAAATGTCATTAACAATGAGAAAAGCTTCTTTACTAATGATCCAATGTCGCATCCAGACAGTATCGGCATTCCATGTGGCCATCCCCAGCTCACTTCTTTTCTCGGCGTACCCCTTGTGTTAGATGGAAAAATGATGGGTATGCTAGGGGTCGCAAACCGTGAAGGTGGGTATAGTTCGGAGCAGTAGGAAGATCTCGAAGCTATCGCACCAGCGGTTATGCAGGCTCTACATAGAAAAAAGTCTGAAGTGTCACTTGGTGTGAGTATTGATCGGATGGTCTTGGCACTGAACGCTGCCAACGCTGGTATATGGAAATGGAACATTCAGACGAACGATAACATCTGGTCCGAAGAGCTGTGGGCGCTTTATGGACTGGAGCCGCACAGCTGCAAACCGTCTTATGAAGCGTGGCGGCGGACCATCCATCCAGCTGACCAGGAGTTGGTCGAACGAAAGGTACAGTTGGCAGCAGCGAGCGGAACAGAGCTTAGAATAGAGTGGCGAGTTTTCGATCCCAATGGCTCCGAACGGTGGCTGATGTCAGTGGGCCGCCCGTTTCGTGATGCTCACATCCAGGTGAATAGCTATCTTGGCGTCGTTATAGACATCACCGAACGTAAGAAGACAGAAAAGGCACTGCGAGAGATTGAAGCAAATCGTAAGGTTACTAAAGTGCTCGAAGCTGAACGACAGCGATTCTTTGATGTGTTAGAGACGTTGCCTGTAATGATATGCCTATTGAAACCTGATTACCATTACGCCTTTATCAACCGTAGCTTCCGTGAAAAGTTCGGAGAACATGGTAATCAGCACTGTTATGAACTCTGTTTTGGCTTCAATAAGCCTTGTGAGTTCTGCGAAGCGTATGAAATACTTGAAACTGGTCAGCCTCACCATTGGGAAGTTACCGTTCCTGATGGAAGCGTGATTGATGTTTACAATTTTCCATTTACCGATGTTGATGGTTCTCCAATGATCCTTGAGATGAATTTCGATATCACCGAGAGAAAAAAGGCAGAAGAAGTTCTGAGATTATCAAATATTTACAATCGTAGTTTGATTGAAGCTAGCTTGGATCCTTTAGTAACCATTGGGCATGATGGCAAAATTACTGATGTAAATAAAGCTACACAACATGTCACTGGTTATTCACGAGACGAACTTGTTGGTACCTACTTTACGAACTATTTCACTGAGCCTGAGAAAGCCAAAAAAGGGTATCAAAAAGTGTTTAAGGAAGGATATGTGTCAGACTATGCGCTTGAAATCAGACATAGAGATGGAAGAAAAATACCTGTTTTATACAACGCTTCAATTTATATGGATGAATTTGGGAAAGTTATTGGTGTTTTTGCTTCAGCACGTGATATTACTAAGCTTAAAAAAGCAGATGAGAAAATTCAAGCACTTGCGAATGCTGTAGAGTCATCTAACGATGCTATCATAACTGAGTCTCTTGATGGTATCATTGAAAGTTGGAATATGGGAGCAAAGAAAATTTATGGTTATTCAGCAGGAGAGGTCCTGGGAAAGAATGCATCAATACTTGAACCTGATAATCTTAAAGGGGAAATAAATCAGTTAATTGAAAAGACTAAGCAGGAAGAAAAGATCCAACATTATGAAACGTTACGGTTAAAAAAAGATGGTACAGTAATAAATGTTTCAATTACTCTTTCTCCGATTTTTAACTCATCTGGAAAGTTTGTAGCTGTCTCCTGTATTGGCAGGGATATAACCGAAGGAAAAGAAGCAGAAGAAAAAATTTTAATGAATGAAGAAAAGTACCGCAACATCGTAGAGACTGCAAACGAAGGTATACTCATAATTGATGATGTAGCTGTAGTTACTTATGCTAATAAGAAACTGACGGAGATGCTTGGATATTCACTCGAAGAAGGTATAGGCAAACCGATATGAGCTTCATAAGTGAAGAAAGTAAGGATGTTGTCAAACTGAATCTGGAAAAGAGTCGGCAGGGTATCAATGATAGCTATGAATTGAAATTAATAAAGAAGGATAGCTCATCTTTGTGGATTCATCTAAGTTATAAATCCTTTTTTAATAAAGATGGTAAGTTTGTGGGTTCTCTGAGCATGCTAACTGACATTACTGAACGTAAAACAACCGAAGAAATTTTAAAATCTAAATTAGAAGAACTTGCCCGCTCAAATGAAGAATTAGAACAATTTGCTTACATTTCGTCGCACGATTTACAAGAACCCTTAAGGATGGTTACAAGTTATTTGCAGCTTTTACAAAGGAGATATCAGGGTAATCTCGATGAGAAAGCCGATAAATACATACATTTTGCGATTGACGGGGCTGCTCGTATGCAAAATCTGATAATTGACCTTTTAGAATACTCGAGAGTTGGTACAGGAAACAACGAACTTGAAAGTATTGATTGTGAGTTTATTTTGAATAAGGTATTATCCGATATAAAGGCGGTTATTAAAGAGAATAATGCTATTATATCTCATGACCCTTTACCTGAAGTAATGGCAGATTCTACCCAGATGGTTCAGGTATTTCAAAATCTGATACTCAATGGAATGAAATTTCATGGTGAGAAGACACCAAAACTTCATATAGCGGCAGAGAAAAAAAGCGTTTGAATGGGTATTTTCAGTGCAGGACAACGGAATTGGAATTGATCCACAATATTCAGAAAGAATATTTGAAATATTTAAGAGATTAAATAGCAGGGACAGATATCCAGGAACAGGAATAGGGCTTGCAATTTGTAAGAAGGTTTTAGAAAGACATGGTGGACGTATATGGGTTGAATCTGAATTAGGCAAAGGTTCAACTTTTTATTTCACGTTACCTATCAACCCTTCATAATTTTAAAAACCAAATCTGAATACATCATCAAATAATTCTAACATTTAATTGGAATACAAAATATAATTGAAGAGTCGCTTGAAGATTTAGTTGATCTTCAAATGTTACTGATTTATATATATATCCTGTAATACTTTGTCCAACTGGCGTGCCATAAATTCACCGTTTTTTACTCTTAAAAATAACTAGTAATTAATCTTGTATCTATCATTTTCTTAGTTTCTTGCTCTAAGCAGGCTGGGTTCACACATACCAACTAAAATGAAACCCATTCTCAGGCTCACAGAGCGATTGTTTTGAGAAGGGTAATGGTATTCACCGAACTTAGCATAAAAACCCTGCAAGTGGTCTCAGAATGAGTCGTTTATTTGACCTTTTTTATTCCCCATGATCTTCACTGACACTGCACGGTAAGTACCCACAAGATATTTTTCATACATTTTTATCACTTTAAAATGATATAAATTAAGTATTGATAGTAATGAAAACCTGATAACCGTGACTTAGGCTATATAATGGATAATTGATCGATTATGGAGCGATTTAAGGCATTTTCTTGAGTGAGTTCGGGATTCACTAATAGTGAAATATAACCTGTTGTAGGGGCGGAGATTAAGTCATTCATTGATTGTTGGGGAAAAATTCTCATCTATTCTAATTCCTGAAAATCAGGATCAAGTAATGTAAATACTAATTAGCTTAGGTTAGTAGATTATATTCTCAAAAGTATATATTTTAATAAATTTAATTATAATTGCGTATAATCCCATATATTCAAGAGGATAAGTGACCGAGCTGTAGGTGTTCTCCTTCGCCTACAGTTCACAAAACCAAATTTCAGCTAAATATCTATAGTTTATTCCCCATAATTAATTTCTGAAGTCACATGCACAAGCTTAACTTTTACTTCTGCATCACAGTCTCCAGTGGTTATAGTGCAACCCACTTCATGAGTAATACCGAGTTGTTGATCAAACTCAGCTATTTGCTCTTCCATTGTTTTTTCACATAAAGTGAAATACCCACGGTCGTCTTCGTTATCAAACAGTACTGGAGTACATAAATAGAGAATATTTCTCGATTAACGGATCACAATCTTCAATGCGTGCACTTGCGACTTTCCAAAGTTGTATCATAACTTCTTCCCATTTACACTGATGATGTTGGAGATAATCTTATTTTAATTCCGGCATCATTTGTAACGCTAATTCTGGAGAAATTTCTTGTCTATATTCATCAATGAAAACCATTTTAATCGCCTTTTACTTTCTGCCAACCGTCACAGTCGCCTTCAATTTCTATTTTCTTTACTTTGCCTTCATTTACAAGTTTATAAAGCATGTTTTTAGCCGTGTACCTGCTGCACCCTACTAAACTCATAATAGTTGCAGTGGACCGGATTCTGTCAATTGATATAGCATTCAGAAACATCTCTTCTGTAAATTTCTGTTGAAATCTTGTTTTACCGCCTTTCATATTATGCGATCTACCGGCCAGTAAATTTTTAAGAAAGTACGCTACTATATACGATTTATTGACATTTATAAATTATCATCACTCAATAATTGTAATGGCAATCAATACATTTTGACGTTCAGATATTTGGTTATGTAGAAAATTTTGATGGAAGAAATTTAAACGGGAAAATTTTAAAAATAAAACAGACAAAAATGTGATATTTAGGCTAAAACATTCATTTATATACCCTTTTTATTGCAAGTGTGTCTTACGCTATTATATTCCCATTATATTCCCATTAAAAATAATATAAAAACAATAACAAGGGAATTAAAATCATAAAAAAAAGGGGAATTATATTCCCAAAATAAAAAAATGATATATGATTTTTTTAAGTAATATCCGTAATATTTGAATGTCAAAAAGTGTAATTTTCTATTTCTTTCTTGCATTTTCGGGTTTTTGGGAACAAAATGTCAAATGATTGCGTTTCAATTGGAAAAAAACTGGAATATATTGGGAAAAAAGGGAAAATTGGGGAATAAATGAATCAGTTGCCTTTATGCTTCGATCAAGCATCCTTTAGGAAGATAAACTCCTTATCAAATAGTGACCAGATATTAAACTTTGATTTATCCATACTGAATTTGAAAGCTCTTTTCCACTACTACTTATAAAAGCATCTTCTGCTCTTTTGTAGTCTATATCAGTTTCTTCTTCCATTTTTAACTCTTTGATCTTGTCAAGAAGCCCACCTGCTTCCCTATCTTTTCTTCCAAATAGAGCACGTTTAACTGATTGTAATTAATGCCTGTGGTATTTAGAGAGCATCTGCCTAGTTGGGGCTACTTGCTGGATACAGCGACGGACTATAGCAATGGACAGATGGTCCCTCCATAGAAGAAAGTTTAATTTATGTTCACACGCAAAAAGATCCTTATTATTCTATCCCTATTATTCTTTCATCAATGCTTTGAAATTGAATAGATTAAAAATTTGGTGGAAAATGCCTTTCACTGAAGCACAAGAGCTTTTTTCATTATTCTTTGCAATTTATTTCGCTTTGATAATAGACCGCTCTCATGAAATGTATAAACCTTGGGACACTTATAATGCCTGGAAAGGAAAGCCTCATAATATTAATCGTTTATTAACGGCATGGATTATTTTATTCATCGTACCACTATTCCAGTTTGCAATTTTATTTGCTCTTATTGGATCAGTTGATATTCGGTTCGATATGACTATAAGAGGTATTTTAAACGTTACTTTAATAGGCCTTGGTTCATTTTTCGATTTTGGTTACTTCAGAATATATGAAGCTTTTCTACATAGATATCCCGAATATTTTTTTGCAGATGAAGAAAGGATACAAAAAGAGCGCTTCATTCGTCCGGATTTTTGGGCTCATTTAATACCTGGAGCTTTATACGTAACACTATCCACTTTGCTGGTACTAATTGCAATTTACCATTGAGACTATCCCAAAATTCATTTTAGTTTTAATCATTTAGACTTTTTATAGACGAGATTTAGAGATGCAAATTTCGAATTTTAGAATGAACCCTCAAATAAAATACACATGGTGAATAGTTTCATAAACTATCTCTTCACAAAAAAAGACAACGACACAAATGACAAGGACAGAGAAGATGATAACATCATTATTATTATAATTATTATTAGTATTATTATTATTATTATTATTATTATATTATTAGTATTTAGTTCGTCAAGGACAGAGAAGATGATAACATCATTATTATTATAATTATTATTAGTATTATTATTATTATTATTATTATTATTATATTATTAGTATTTAGTTCGTATTTGTCATATTGTCATTTTTATTACCTTTGTGCTTTATACGATTCGTTTCCTTGTTTTTAAGCTTTATTATAATATAGCTGAACTTTTGACATGATCTAAATTTCTGGTGTAGAGTGCCGGTTTTCTTTGATTTTTGGATTCTCATGGCTGAATTTGATAGATTCTTATGATTTAAGCTAATCCATTTTTACGTTGGATTTCCAATGCAATGACGCTCAAGTCTTTCTGCCCTTCACCATTTTGTACTGCTTCAGAATATTCCTTGATGGCCACCATTGTCATTGGTAATATAGTCCCGGTATTAGTAATTTGTTCGTTTATGAGCTTCAAATCTTTGAAGAGGTTATTTAGTGAGAAAGCTGGTTCGAAATTGCCTTCTACGATTTTAGGTCCCTTGCCTTCGGAAATATAGTTACGGTGTGAAGTCTTGTTAACGGTTTCAACGAAAGTTTTGGCGTCGAAACCAAGCTTTTGTGAGAAAACCAGGGCTTCAGAGAATGATTCCGTAAAAAGTCCGAGATACAAGTTAATTGCCAGCTTCATTTTGTGACCGTTGCCATCTATTCCTAAGTAAATTACAGTTTTGCCAACGTCGTTGAGAAATTCCTCATATTTTTGAAATACTTCATGACCTCCTCCAACCAGAATGGTAAGATCTCCTTTTAAAGCCTGGTCCTTACTTCCAACCACTGGAGTGTCTAGTCTTTCTAAGCCTGCCTGTTTTGCTGCTTTGGAATGTCTAATCGATGCTGAAGGATCTATTGTACTCAAATCAATCCATAAACAGCCTTTCTTCACTCCATTGAGAAATC
Organism: uncultured Methanosarcinaceae archaeon; assembly: GCA_963848985.1. GTDB lineage: Archaea > Halobacteriota > Methanosarcinia > Methanosarcinales > Methanosarcinaceae > Methanosarcina. Next base: position 15,554 of record CAWKGG010000102.1, on the reverse strand, counting down.
CATCTTCTCCAAATGCTACAGTGTCAACGGCATTTTGATCAGTTAAGGATGTCATAATAATGTCTGCTACCAAAGCCAGCTCTTTTGGTGTAGAATGGAAAATGGCACCCTTTTTGATGAGCGATTTAGCTTTTTCCTCAGTCCTGTTATAGACGTGAACATTATAGCCTTTTGACAGGAGATTGGAAGCAAAAGAGCTTCCCATGATCCCTAAGCCGATAACACCGACAACCGCTTCGTTGTCAAAACTGGAATTTGTCAATTGATCACCTTGTATTCTGAACTCGAATACGTGTTTTCACGTCTTTTTTCGTTTCATATGTATTTGTAGTTACATTCACGGAATAATGTGATAAAGTTGCATATAGGGACCTCTTTCCAGTCTCTTTGCTTTTTGTCGCTTTACCCATTAGCTTTATCTTTGCGCCCGCTTCCATCAATACTGATCTCTGATTTGCAACCTCCTTAGTACGAAAGCTAGGCTGGTCCAGATTTGACTCGTCTCGTAGGATGCTCGCATAGCCACGTGTTTTTATCTGCTGGAGACGTTGCGAAGCCTTCATGCTCAGGCTTTGCAAAATGAGAACAAGTCCTCATTTACTTGGTTCTTGTGCGTGGTGCACAGACCGTGCGGAGCGCCCTTATAAACCTTCAGGACCGAGCCTTTGATGATCTTGGACTGGAGCAGGCCGGAGTCGGCGAACGGCACTATCTGGTCGTCGTCGCCCTGAATGATGAGCGTCGGTACGTCGATCTTCTTCAGGTCCTCGTTTTGATCTGTCTCGGAGAACGCCTTGATGCAGAAGTATGCGGCAGGGAAGCCCGCCGTCATCCCCTGGAGCCAGAATGACTCGCGCACTCCTTCCGAGACCTTTGCGCCCGGGCGATTGTAGCCGTAGAACGACAAGCTGAGATCCTTCCAGAATTGTGATCGGTCGGCGACAACGCTGGCACGCAACTGATCGAACACCGCGATCGGCGTCCCAGTGGGATTCTCGGGCGTCTTGAGCATGAGCGGCGGTACGGAGGCGATCAAAACTACCTTTGCCACACGTTTAGTACCGTGGCGTCTGATATAACGAGCAACTTCTCCGCCTCCGGTTGAGTGGCCAACCAAGATCGCGTCCTTCAGATCAAGTGTTTCGATGAGCATCGCGAGATCGTCAGCGTACGTGTCCATATCATTACCGTTCCACGGTTGGCTCGAACGTCCGTGGCCACGGCGGTCATGTGCGATGCATCGATATCCTCGGGAACCTAAAAAGAACATCTGATCTTCAAAAGCATCCGCGCTCAGCGGCCAACCATGGCTGAAAATCACTGGCCACCCGCTACCCCAATCCTTATAATAAATCTGCGTACCATCTTTGATCATGATCATGTTCATAGGACGTTTGCCTCCATGATTTTACTGTAATTTTACTTAATTGATTTTTTATATATTGGAAAGATGAACTCTATAAACATCATAGTGTGTAATCAAAAGTGCGTTAGATATAGCAAGCATTCCCTCAGTAAATCTGCTCCGCCAGATAGTTCTCAACACCCATCTGTTCACCAATGCGTCAATCAATCAGCATTCTACTCATTCCAGGGTTCGATGGGATCGAACAAAATCTGCTTGAACGGCTGCACTGTTCCCTGACGTATCCAATCGCGCTGAAGCTCACATATAAGTTGCACCCAGCTCACTGGTTTTCCACCGGCCTGAATTATGCGCTTCAAACCAGCACGATGCGCTTCGACGGAGGTGCCTGCAACCGCATCAACCACAGGGTAAACCTCATAGCCTTCGTGCATTGCGTCGAGAGAAGGAAAAGTGAGGCATGCTTCTGTCCACAGCACGGTCATGATTAGTTTCTTGCGACCAGTCGCTTTGACAGCTTGGACAAATTCTTTGTCTTCCCAGGCATTGATCGTCGTTCGGTCCAGGGGCTCGATCCCGGTCAGCACTTCTTGCAACTGATGGATTGTCGGTTTATTGATACCATTGTTCACGTTCACAGTCGACAGCACGATTGGTAATTCATATGTTTTTGCAATCTTCGCAACGCGCACAATGTTGTCAACCAGAAGTTTACGATCCATCGAGCCTAGAGAGGCCACCTGAACTGGCTGGTAGTCAATTATTATAAGCGCTGCATTTTTCGGGATGAGCAGCTGATCATTAACCTGATCACGTATTGACAGACTTGTCATTTGTGTATCTCCTTCCCTGGTTGCTGTATTCGAATTCTTTCGCCTTCAAGGGCAGTAATATCTAAACCTTCAAGTGGGATATTGCCTCCTTCAATCACAACGGCATCCGAATGCGGACCTAATGCATGAATACCCTTATGCACTTTCAGACAGTCAATGCTCCCCTGTACAATTAACGTAACAACTCCTTTGCCGGTGGTACATAACGCACCCCCGACGCTTAACTCGCCGATGTGACCGTTTTTCAGCACACTCAGCGCGTATGCCTTGAGTTTTAGTACTTTACCTTTTACCAGGCTTTGCCCTTCGCTACCATGTGTCGTAACGTCATCCTGAATAATCAGGTGCGGTAAATCACGGTTAATTTGAATTCCAATGCTCCCATCGCCATGTGTAGTAATGCTGTGGAACGAAGCATCTTGTAAACTGCCGTCGTAGAGATTAAAACCACGTGCTCCTCTGCCAAAGGTTTCGATGGGTGCTTCGACTTGCAAGCTGCCAATTTCATTAAACTGTACAAATCCAATGCCACTCGTTCCTCGTGACACGATGGGCGCGCGGGCAATCCACTCGCGTACGTTGCCCCAGTTATCAAGCACCATGTCATTGGGCCCGTAAGTCGTAACGCTTCGATATTCTCGACACGTTCTACACATGCACCATAAATTATGAACACTCCGCCGCTGATCAAATCAGGCGTATTCTCGGGGATATTGCCATCGGTGTGAATTTCGCCAGTCTTGAGACATTTCACCTGTACACGCCCACCTTTTGGTGTGCCGTCCGGCTTTCCCTGACCGCCGACAAAAACACCGCTGCCGCGCACCGGAGCTTCGGCACTGCCTGCAGAAATATTTAGAAGTTCGGCACTGATAGTTACGTCGTCAGTGTGCGTGTTCCACAAGGTGAAAGCACCCTGCATAACGTCAACTCCATATGCATGAGGACGATCGATACGTCCGCGCAAATCAGCGTATTTAATATGAAGATTTTCGACGTGCACATGACCACCACGTACTGCTCCGCCGACTAATAATGCTACTTGCCCGGTCGTTCGGACGTTGTGAAGCGTTAGCATGCCTAAATCCGTTACACCGATGTCGTTCAAAATGGCACGCTCAACCTCGCTAGTATGGATCGTGATGTCTGAGAGAGTGTTATTACGGCTCAACTGCACACCACTCGCACCGAAATGCAATGTTCCACCTATCAAAGTCTGTCCGGGTTGAAGGGCAAGCATCGGCATTCCGCGGATCTCGCCTTCGACAGTAATGTGTTCGTCTCGGTGCTTTACTGCATCCTGGAGCTCATCTGCATTCGTAACAATCCGGGTTTGATGCTCCATATAGTCCTCCTCGTAGACTTGGAGTCTATCTGAAAAGTAATTAATGACCGGTTGTAAAAAACTGAAGTTTATCAAAATTATCTACTTTCTAAAGGTCATCCATACTCTTTCACTCTTTATCTGTTCGCCTTAAGCTACAATGTAGCTTTTACCCATTTAATTATTTTAAATTAATTCTACAAAAAATAGTTTCTGAACAAAACTTACTTTACTATGTAATGTTTCGAAGCTAAAAAAAGAATTTAAATCTATGGACAATTAGGGATAAGGCGCCCTGAGTGCAGATAACTCATTAAATAAATATCCATTATCTATATCATGGTTTCTATCCTGATCTATGAAATAAAAATGAGTGTTTAACGATAGCTTAAGCTCTATTTAAAATCAAATAATAATTTAATAATTATAATTATAATTTATACTTTTCGTTTTAGTTATAAAATTCCATTATAACCAGCGCTCTCTTAAGAGGCTGCCTTAAAATACATTTTTAATTCAACAAAACATATATAAAAACCCTATCCAAAAGTCAAAAATTATATTGGAAAGACGCAATGTATCTTGAACCTACGTAGTAGTTGTGATATGATATCCATTTTAAAGACAGTAAATTACTCACTTATTAAATCATGTTTATGTAATAGTGAAAAAGCTACCCTATCTACACGAAAATGTGCTAGTATATTATAATTTAAAAAGAGATTGGAATCTTATCGTATCGTATTATAGATTTTAAAAATCATATATCTATCAAGGTAATGTTCCCTTTTTATGTCCTTAATTCCTTTATAATATCTCTTTTTGGAGATTTTTAATCAATTCAGCATTAGTTTTTATTGAGAATTCTCCATAGGAAAAATGCGAAACATTTTTGGGTATATTGCTATAGGTTATTATATTTTATTTGTTGTAATTTATATTAGCTAAGCTTGTTTTTAATATTAAGTCATTTTTGTTCTGCATGCAAGCGGGATTTGTACGCGTCAAATCAGAAATGAGCCATTTTAAGGCTTTATGAGCCATCTTTTTGACGTGGGTAATATCCACATACTTTAACTGAAAGTATCTTCACTAGTCTAAAATAAGCCATTTCTTCAACCAAAAATAAACCCCCATGGTATTAATTTCACAGAATGGCAAGTACCCTTAAGATATTTTTTATATATATTTATTACTTTAAAATTATATGAAATAAGTTCTGCTAAATGGTTGTTTGGTTTTTATACATACTTCCACATAGAAATTAAAAATAAACACATTGTACTTAAAACAAAACTGTTAATTTACAGAATTTTTGCTTAGGCAATTTGAAACTCTTCCTTTGGATCGCTTAAAACTAAAGGCGTAGAAAAGAAAATTGAACTCAGAAACCAAGATCAAAGAGAATGTTCGAATAAAATAAGAACTAGGTTCGGGGGAGAAAAAGGAAAAAAATTAATCAATTTAGAATTTCGCCAAAAGAAAGTTCTTTAATCGTATCTTGATATAGCCCCATTGAATAGTGAAGATTTCTACAAATATCGATGTATTCTTTAGAGGAAGGATCGGTTTTTATCTCATCCAATGATTTTTCAGGTTGATACGCAGTCAATTTTCAAAAAACTACGCTACTATCTATGATTTGTTAGTAGTTATATTTCATCACCACTCAATAACAGACAAAAATGTGATATAAAGGCTAAAACTGTTCGTTATGTATATTTCTTATTGCAGGTATGTCTTCTGTGATTATATTCCCAATAATTCCCAATTATTCCCGTTATTTTCCCATTATATTCCCATTAAAAATAATATAAAAACAATAACAATGGAATTAAAATCATAAAAAAAAGGGGAATTATATTCCCAAAATAAAAAAATGATATATGTATTTTTTAAAGTCATATCCGAAATATTAGAATGTCAAAAAATATATTTTCTATTTTCTTTCTTGCATTTCCGGGTTTTTGGGAACAAAATGTCAATGATTGCGTTTTAATGGGAATAAAACGGGAATATTTTGGGATAAATGGGAATATTAGGGAATAAAAGAATCAGTTGCCTTCGTCCCTGATCAGACATTTTTATCGGTCCCGAAACATGATATTTTTCCAGCTCTTTTAATATTCTATTTACTGATCAACTGTCATTATTTTGAGTATTTATTTATTCACTCTTAAAGTTGGAATGTTATGCAGACTTTCAAAAAAAATATGCAAAATTTTGATAAACTCCTAATTTGCTTCATGTGCTATATCTTAACAAACATCAGGAAGCGGAAGGGTGAATAAATCAAAATACAATTCAGCAAATAAAAAGCATACACTCACTACAGTTTTAGGAATCACTATACAGGAGCTTTTTGATTCTAGTGAATATCGCAGGGCCTGCGTAACTTTCAAGTCCGATTATTGCACTAATTGTTGTAGAAGTAGCTGCTGTAGTGAGCACAGTTGAACTTGGGAAACTTGCAAAAAAAGTGTAGGGTAGACAAATAATCACAGTTTTTAAATTGTTTTAAATATATATTTTTATCCAATTAAAAAGATACTAAAATCTTGTACGTTAAATTATGAATTTCTGCTAATAATAAAGTTTAATTCCCGTAATGGTAATATGTTTATAACGGTTAGCTGTTTTAGTCTAGGGGCTAAATTAGTCATCAACAGAGCTAATCTAGGCATCTTCTAATATAGCATATAAGTTTTCCAGAATTTTGTTATATTCGTCTCGTTTTTACTCCAGTCAATAAATGCGCATGCACTTTCACTTCGGGCATAGATATTACCATCGCGATCAACCTGGATCTGGATATCTTCACCAAGTGATTCTAAGCTACTAGATGTCTTGGCTGTAATAGATCCAGATTCTTCATCAGATATAATTCGCTCAAGTTCAAAGGCTCTAATTGCTTCTAGAGATGCCATAAAAAGCTCATCATAGTTTACGCTGAATTGCTTAGTTTCTTCAAAATTCGGTTGCATGAAATATCTCCTAGAAGTCTAATCAAAAGAAATATTTATATTGATAAGCATTGTGGCCATCTGTTTAAAAATATATTATAATGTGGATTCTACTTTTTTGAGAACATGAAATCTACTTCACCGATTAATTCTGATACATTCTCGCGATAGCATACATTGGTTTTTTGATTTAGTTCTCTGAAAATCTTCAGAGCCATTCAAAATTTCCATATCGCCTATTTAAGATTAACCACTATGAACTCATATTTAGTTTTGAAATTATTATCTTTGGATACCATGCTCTAAGCTTGTCGTTGCAGTCCTACTTCCATTTAAGAGAACTAGAAATCCCAATGTATTTTAAGAGTTCTCTTTAAAGCGTTTTAAAATCATGAGATCGAAGATGGTAACGCTACAATGTATATAGTATTTATCTTGTATGTTTAAAAACAAGGTCTCTTGATCTGTGCAATCTTTTGCTTCTAGATGACAAGGTGAAGGTTGGATGATATTATGCGCATTTGCATACATATACAAAAAATACCCCCATATCTATATATCAATAGAAAATTACACTTATAATTATTAAAATTATTTATAAAAAAAATATTATCTGATTAAAAATTACCTTCCGATGAAATATTTCAAACATGTCAATAAAACGACGGCCTACTTGATCCTATACTTGAAGCAATTGTGAGAAATCACTTAAAAGATACGACAAATTGTATTACGAAAACACTTGAAAAAATACTAAGTCATCTCAACACGAGACTTTAGCCATAAGACAAAACGGAAGACAAAACTCGACATATCACCCATATACTTTGAGTCCACCTTCACGATCGAAATTCAAACTGGGATATCCTTATAATAATTATCACATAAAACAGTAACATTGGAACTTTTTAAAGGATTGATGCTACATCTTCCAGACTGAACCCATAAACTTACAAGCCCTTGGAATTTTCCAGACTAAACCCATAATCGACTTACAAGCCCTTGGAAACCAAACAATCCAATTTTTTGCGCATCAATTCATGATTCTGATAACTAAGATGGGATATCCCTCTTTAATTGTGCCCATCATAATTATAGCCATTTTTGGTATCAATTTTAAAAAAGGGTTCCTTTTACTTCAGACATTTATATGGACAGATCTGCTCACTGATATTCTAAAACTATTAGTTGGATATCCAAGGCCTTATTATATGGATAATAAAGTTCTTAACCTATAAAATTGTACTAATATAACAAGTACGTCTAATTTTATTGGTAATGGTGCAAAGGGCTTTTTAGCTCTTCCTAGCGACGATATTCTTACAGCCTTTCATTCAACACGTTATGACCTTGCTAGTCTTGGCTTTCCTTAAGGGCACGTATCGCTTACAACTGCGCTATGGGGAGGAACTGCAATTATTTTTAACAATCAGCTAATCAAAAGATTAACTCCTTTCGCGATGGTATTGATGGCTTTTTCAAGAATATACCTCGGGAAACATTTCATAGGAGACGTGTTTGGTGGAGCTGTTGTGGGGTTAATTTCCCTAGGCGTTTTTGAATATTTTCTTAAAAGTCCGTTAAAAAATGATTTTTTTAAAAAAGAGAGCTTTGAATTTACTTTGAGGTTTCCGAATATATTTTTTTACTGTTTTATGTTCGTTATTCCTATTTTCTTAGTTGCATTATCCCTAGCTCATTATAATCCTTTAAATTTTATTTAGAATTGGTAGGATATTTCTTTGGCATGAATGTTGCATATCTCCTTACCATAAGAAAAGGAATACCTAAGACACCGGAACTGAAGAGCAGCGATTACAAGGGCATTTATTGCACTTCTGCTATTTGCGGTGTCCCCAAAAATCACTTTGGAATTTTTGTTTTATTTTTCCTGAGACTTAATTGTCACGGATTCATATTAACGGATTTCTTGAAAACTTTCATTCCTGTATTTACAATCTGGGTTTCAGTAGTCATCTGTACAAGCTTAACCTATCTCGAAAAAATGACGGAAGTTTATAAGCAATCCAGATGACTTTATTGTTAAGTCCTGTAAAAAATGTAGAAAACAATGTCACAAATTTGTTGTAAATAGGAGTTAAATTTTTGTTTACTGCTTCTAATTTTGCAACCTTTCTTTCTAATCAATATTTAAATCCATATAATGAGGCTTAGCATGAAAAAAGTGTTATGTGATAAAGCAAGTAGAAAGCATACTTACATAATGGCTTTAAGCATCACTATGGTGATGTTTTTAATTCTGGTGAGTATCGCAAGTGTGGCTTCATCTGAAGATATTAAAAATTCCGACAGTAACAATGCATTTAATTTTAATAAATTTGATAAAGCAATAAATGCGTATGAAAAAGCAACTGAAATTCACTTGCAGAATTCACCTACTCTGTTTAATCATATTTTTGTTCCCCTACCAATAAAACAGGCAATATATCCGTTCATATCCTGGCTATTAATGATTTCCACGGCCAGCTTGAGCCACCCAGTGATAATGCTGGGGTGCCGAATACCTAGCCACCTACATAAAGAAATTCAAATCAGAGAACCAAAATACAATTGTGGTTTCGGCTGGAGACAATATAGGTGCTAGCCCATTGATCTCAGCCCACTTCCATGATGAGCCAACAATAAAGGCTCTTAACATGATGGGATTTGATTTTTCGGCAGTCGGCAATCACGAGCTGGATAAAGGACTAGATGAGCTCATGCGAATTCAATATGGTGGTTGCCATCCAGATGGCTGTCTTGGGAACTCATCCTTTGAAGGAGCACACTTCCAGTATCTGGCTGCAAACATAGTCAATAACAACACTAACGACCTATTATTCCCTGCTTATGCTTTAACCTACGTTCAGGGAGTACCTATAGGATTCATTGGAATAGCACTGGAGAGTACACCAATGACAGTTAGTAAATTCGCAGTAAAAGGACTTAAGTTCCTAAATGAAACTGAGACCATTAACAAATATGTCAAGGAACTGGATAATAAGGGAGTAAAAACCATAGTGGTGCTCATACACAATGGTGGATGTTCTCCGAATCTGGAATCATTAAACAACACACAACTGGATCATAACGATAGCAAGAGCATGCACATTTTAGATGTTGTTAACAACACTGATCGTTCAGTAGCTGTATTCATCACCGGCCATACCCATCAGGCCTACAATGAACTTGTTGATGGCCGCAATGTGACACAAGCTTATGCACAGGGTAAAGTACTCACAGATATCGATCTTGTGATCAGTAATGAGACTCATGCTGTGATCGAGAAAAAGGCCAGAAACATTATAGTGTCAAGAGTTGTTCCTAAAGATTCCGGAGTAGCTGGGTTGGTTATGAGGTACAAATCTCTAGTCGCACCCATTGCAGACAAGGTGATTGGCAGCATCAAGGGTAATTTTACGGTGGAACCTAATAAGGCAGGTGAATCCACTTTGGGAGATCTTATAGCTGACGCCCAATTCAATTATACACATAATCCAAGTTATGGCGGTGCCGATGTAGCTTTCATGAATCCGGAAGGTATTCGCTCTAACTTAAATTTGAGTGGAAGTGAACGCCAAAGTAATGTTACGTATGGTCAAGTTTTCAGCGTACAACCCTTTGGAAACAAGTTAGTCACAATGACCTTGAATGGAACTCAAATAAAAGATTTACTGGAGAATCAGTTACACTATCGTGACAACAAGAGCAGTACACTCCAGGTCTCAAAAGGCTTCGGTTATACCTGGAACAAGAGCGCTCCAGTTGGCACGAGGATCAATATCTCAGGCATAAAGATCAATGGAACTTCTATCGATCCGAACAACCCTTCTTACCACGTAACAATGGACAGCTTCATGGCTGAGAGAGCCATATCTATCCTGGAGGCTGACAATATAATTAATGAATCATCTCTGGATAGTATGAATGTCACAGCCCTAGATGACGTGAATGTCACAGCCGATTACTTCTCTCACTCCAAGGCAAAGGATCCTGAATCCGGAAATCGTATTGCTATGGTAGAATAAAAGCATGGGGAGTTATTAACTATTTAGGCAAGGAAAATTACAAATAGATTTTTTAAGCCAATTCACCCCTTTTCTGTAGTGATTAGGTTCCGTTGCAAAAAATTTAAGCAAATATGTAAATCTATAAGTAATGAATAAAAATCAAAATATTCAAGAAATATACTAACATTATAAAACTATACTAAACAATTGATTAATATATTTGACTTCATTGAGAACAGAGTAATTTAGATCATTTACTTGCCCCTGTTCATATAAATATTCAAAGTTTTATAAGTGACACCAGTCGACTCTGCAGCCAACCTATAAGTTAAACCAAGCGAAATATTATCACCGATTTTTTGTTGTATTTCTGGAGTAAGTTTTGAAGGGCGAGCCATGTTAACACCGTTTTTTATTTTTTATAATTAATATTAACAAATCTTGTATTTAATATTAAGTTATTTTAGTTCTACAGGGAAGCGGGGCTATATGCCTCAAATCACGCATGAGCCATTCTCATGCGTTCTCAGCCATTTTGGAGATTTGGTAATGGTTACCATCGAACTTTGAGTAAAAGTCTCTCAAGTGGTCTCAAAATAAGTCATTTTCCGGCCTTTTTCATTCCCATGATCTTTACCGCTGATACCGACAGGCAACCACGAGATATTTTTTATAAACATTTATTACTTAAAAAATATAGAACTTATGTTAAAGAATTACATAGCTTTTAAGATAACGTTCGCTAAAAAGTCATACTTATTAATTTTCTAGTGGAAATTATGGAATTTTGTGTGAGATTTCAAGGAAAGTTAGATTTTATCCTACTATGCAATAAACAAGTTACCTTTATGGAAGATTTTACCTTTTTTGAGTAGAACGGTGTCCACCAAGGAAAAACCTACCTATAAGAGCCAAAATAATCCAGTTATTAAATGGCATAGAAAGGCTTTACTGTAATATAATTCCTGAAATCATGACCACATAATGTTAATACTAATTACTTTAAGTTCGTATAATATATTCATAAAAGTATATCATGAATTAAACTTAATTCTAATTAGTATACTTCCCAGTATAATCAATTACGATATTCGATCGAGCTGTAGTCATTTCCCCGTAGCTCACAAGAGTTCCTTTTTGGCATCTAAGATTAACTTGATCATTTAAATTAATAAAAAAAACTGAGTAATTGATGACTTTTGACCAGGAAGTGATTGTCATTTACATGCTTGATGACAAAATTAAGATGAAGCAAGCAGTAGATTTTATAGTTAAGGTCACTATTGGCGCTGCATTTTTGGGTATCTTCGTAGGAATATTTGCTTTGTTCCTCTGGATGAAATGGACTTAAAATAACCACTAGGAGATTAAACAAGTTCAAAGCAATGATAAAATAAAAATCTGCCCACCGAAATTTGCTCAATTAATCTCAGTGAAGGCGACTGTTAAGAATGTTTTTCGCGAGCGGAATCATTTACTCTCCTTAAATAAAATTTTCAACCCACGAGCATCTTTAAATTTGAGATTTCACAGAACAAAAATGGCATACTATCACAAATTGAAAAATGTGATATTCGAGACATCATACTTGTTAATTCATGTACACTTTTTATTATAAGTATGTCTTCTGTTATTTATATTCCGAGTAGTTACAATTATTCCCGCTATTTTCCTTTACCAGCCTCCCTTCTGAAAAATTGTATGCCACAAGCTCCCCTGTGGAAAAGTTGACGTCCATTATATCCTTATCAGGAATATCTTCTATATATTTGACTAAAGCTCTCAAACTACCCTGATGGGCACAGACTATCACATTTTTTCCATCTTTTACTGCAGGCATAACTTTTTGCATGAAATAGGAGACAGCACGCTCATATACAACTTTAAGACTTTCCCCGTCAGGCGGGCCTGTCTCAAAATTACAGCTCCAGAAAGCAACCATTTCTGTCCCATACTTTTCTTCCATCTTTCTTTTTTTCATGCCCTGAAGCTTACCATAATAACGTTCGTTTAAAGCAGCTGTACAGAATACTGGGATTAAATTATTAGTAAGTTCTTCCGAGTATGAATACCATTTAATTTTACCTACCTTGTTTTTATCATCTACCTTTTCATGGATACGAATCCCGGTTTTTTTCTGCCCGGCCAGTATGACAAAAAGAGTTTCCTGTGTTCGGACAAGGTTTGAGGCAAAAGCAAGATCCAATTCGATATTTTCAAGTTTAACTGCGCAATCAAGAGCTTCTTCAATTCCTTCCCTACTAAGAGGAATATCAATCCAGCCAACAAACCTGTCTTCAGGCTTAAAACATAGCGCTCCATGTCTAACAAGTATAAGATACCCCATAAATTATGCTCCATATAATTACATCAACATAGAATTAGTTCAAGGTATTACAATATAGTGCATCTGGAAAAACTATGCAATGAATTAAATACAGTTATTGTTTTAATGTCTACCCACCTTCAAAATATCCTTCTATGGGCTGCAGGCATTGACTCACTTGCAGTTCCCAAGATCAATTTTTTGGTATCTAAGATCAGGCTGATCGCCTAAGCTAATTAAATGAATTTGGATTTCATAATCATGGAAATTATACTCAATACTAAATAAGTAAGGGAGATTTTGATTTTCCCTACAATTCTTTTAGAACAAGATAAATGGGCTTTGTAACAAATTATTTAACAACTCTTCAGTTAAATGTTACAAGTTATCTCCATGACCAATTTTTGGATCAAACAGCAAAAAAAAAGGTTTTACTTATGTATTACCATCTTCATTGACTATAGTGCAATCCAATTTATGGATAGTACCCAGTTCTTGATCACACGCAGTTGTTTGCCCTTGCATTGTTTTTTCGCATAACTCAAGATATTTATAATCTTCTTCTTTATCAAAAAGTACCTGAGTGCATGAAAAAGATTGTTGCTCAATTGGCAGGTCACAATCTCCACTGAGTACACTTATGACTTCCCAAAGCTCTATCGAACCTTTTTCCAACTTGCACGGACGATCTTGGAGAAAATCTTCTTTGAATTCAGGCAACATTAGTAACGCTACTTCAGGACTGATTTCTTGCTTGTATCCTGCATAAATACTCATCTCAATCACCTTTCACTTTTTGCCAACCGTAACCGTCGCCTTCAATTTCTATTTTATTTACTTTACCTTCATTTACGAGAATATAAAGCATGTTTTTAGCTGTGGACCTGCTGCATCCTACTAAACTCATCATAGTTGCAGTGGACTTGATGCTATCAATGGATAGAGCATTTAGGAACATATCTTCTGTAAATTTCTGTTGAAATCTTGTTTTACCACCTTTCATGTTATTCAATCCATCCGCCAGGCAATTTTCAAGAAACTACGCTACTATATACGATATATTAGTATTTATAATTTACCATTACTGATTAATGGTAATGGCAATCACTACATTTTGATGTTCAGATATTAGATTATGTAGAAAAATTTAATGGAAACAAATTTAAACTGGGAAATTTTGGGAATAGAGCCGAAGAAAATGAGAAATAGAGCACAAAGGAAGAGACACTCAACAACTATATACTAATTTATAAAAATAATCGATATATAGATACTATATTTATCTATCTTCTATCTTCTATGTCTGCATTATTTGTATGTTTGTCTTTGAATCCAAATGTTCCAAGTTCCCAGGTTCACATACACTATTTTTAATGCGTGAATCAGTGTGTGTTTGGATTATTTTAGACTGTTTACAATACTCATCTAGGTGTGTACAGTCCAACTGTCCAAAATAATCCAGATTCTCATTGATTCCCATATCATTATTTGTGTATGTGAACCTGGGAACTTGGAGAATTTGGGTATCAGCGTGAATCTGGATTCAAAGACAAATATTTCGGAAATCGTAGAAAAATCTGAAGAATCAAATTTGCTTACGACTCCTGAATGCATGGTAAAAGCTTGGGAAAGGGAAGGAATTTAAAAATGTCTTTCCTTTTTATCGATATTGAAACTGATGATTCTGGAGGTTGCGAGCTTGATTTTTATCGGTCCCATGGTGTCACATTTCAAGCAATGACTTCATCTCAACACCTACAACAGGTTTATAATTTGTCCTAGACTGATCCTTAACCTGCTCAAAAAACGCCTTGAATAACTATATAACCGTACATTTTTGACAGGCCTAATCCAAAAAGGACACGAACATATCGAAACAGAATAAAACTATATATTATAGACACTATATATTTTAGGGATATATAAATAAGAACATTTATAAGGGGGTTTATCCGACGGATCTCAACAAAATGTTTCTGGAAGAAAATGTAGGTGGCTTTGATCTCCTATTTCGAACTGCATTTGGAGTTATTGCAATCATTGCTTTAGCAACAGGTTTTGCGAAAACGTCTCCTTGGAAATGGGTTGTTTCCCTGATAGCATTTACAGGGCTCTACACTTCAATCACGAGACATTGTAGTCCATACTATATCTTCAAGATTAATACTGCAAAAAATAAGCAGAGATAGATTTTATGGACTTTAAGTATTTTTTCTGATCAGGGATATTTAAAAAATTGATCGAATTCTCCGATAAATTCTTAAAAGTTTATTTTTATTTTAGGGTTGTTTCAGCGTCTTCCTTTACCAGCCTGCCTTCTGAAAAATGATATCTTACGATCTCACAGGTGGAAAACCTGACGTTTTTCATATTGTTGTCAGAAATATCTTCTATGCATTTGACTAGAGCTCTCAGGCTGTTATGATGAGCGCAGACTATCACATTTTTCCCTTTTTTTATTGCAGGCAGAACTTCTTTCTTGAAATAAGGCACTGCACGCTCATAGACTATTTTGAGACTTTCCCCTTCAAGCAGGTCTGGCTCAAAGTCCAAATCCCAGGAAGTAAGCTTTTCTGTCCCGTATTTTTCTTCCATTTTCTGCTTTTCTTTGCCCTGGAGCTTTCCATAGTAACGTTCGTTTAAAGCAGCTGTAGCGTATATTGGGATAAGGTTTTTATTTATTTTTTTGGGAGATGAATACCATTCAATTTTCCCTATCCTGCTGTCATCAT
>CAWKGG010000101.1:0-4935 GCA_963848985.1 uncultured Methanosarcinaceae archaeon | reverse complement strand
AAATCGTGAAAATATGGGCTCTGTAAAAATGCTCTAAATTGAACTTTCACACTACATTATTATGATTGCTCCATTAGAATACTCTTCTTATTTCTCTGCTAAAAATGAAGGAACATTCAATATTGAAGTTTAATAAGTACATTAAATTTGTTGATAACAGCCTTGAAACAGTTCAGTCTTCGAGACTGAAGCTTCATTCCAGCAAGCATTAAAAACACGTTAATACCCAGCATCAGCTTCTTGTACTGATTTTGTTGAAAGAGTATATTGGTACAGACTATCGAGATTTTGTAGAATTTATTGACCTTATTAAAGTCATATGAAGAAGAAAAAAGTAATAAAGATATATATTGAAATCAATAACTTTAGAGATTACAGGAGTATATGAACCTATATCAAGTAATCAATGATCTTACAGTTTCCCTCACGCTCCTCTCTGACGTATAGGCAGGCTTCCATCCTATGGCCTTGAGTTTTTCGATGTCTAATCTCATCCTTGTTACATCACCTCTCCAGCCCCTGCTCCCCCCAGTGTAGTTAAACTTAATATCAGAAAGATCCATTTCTTCCACAATAATTTTTCCTATTTCTGTAGCACTGATGGTATCTTCTGAGGCAATATTAAAAATATTTACATCTTCTCTGCTTTTTTTTATTGCAAACAATATCGAATTGACGCACTCTGATACATGCAAATAGGACTTTTCCTGCTTACCGTCACCCAAAATCTCCAGCTGGGTAGGATTTTCTCGCAGTTTTCGGATGAAATCAACAATAATCCCATGAGTGCTACGAGAGCCGACAATATTTGCAAAACGGAAGATCCATGCTTGGATATCAAAAGTATGAGAATATGCGGTAATAAGAGCTTCACAGGCAAGTTTGGAAGCGCCATATAGTGATATAGGTATCAGGGGGCCGTAATTCTCTGGAGTTGGCATGATTTGTGCCTCTCCATAAATTGTAGAGGTGGAGGTAAATACTACCTTTTTTACTTCGTTTTTTCTCATAGATTCCAGAAGATTGTATGTTGCTAAAATGTTCTGATCGAAATGGATTTTAGTATCTGAAGTCCCAAGCCTGACATCTGGATTCGCAGCTATATGATAAACTAGGTCAATATCTTTGCAAGCTCTTTCTATCCTTTCATGGTCAAGAATGTCTCCTTTAATCAATGTAAAATCAGTGTTTTCAAGATGTTTCTCTATAAATTTAATTTTTCCTGAACTCAGATTATCAAAAATAGTAATTCTGTTTCCTTCTTCTATAAGGCGATCAACCAAGTGGCTCCCTATAAATCCGGCTCCACCTGTCACAAGTATATTATTCTTTGTAGGCATAGGAAATCTCCAACTAGTATTTGTGTTAACATTAATTAATTTTATACTGTATTCAGGTCATCAAAAACTTTTTGCCTTGACTTTTTGTGTATGAAGGTCAAATATTCGGAAAAATTAAGATTTTACAGATAAAAAATAATTAAAATTCTAATTTTGATAGTTAAATAAAATTCATATCCATAGTCTTGTTTTATCGACCAACGCCCAAACTAAACTAGAAACTTATTAAATTACTCCTACCGACAATATATGATCTCTATCAGAATTATTCTTACCATTGAAAATATTATAAGCAACTTAATTTCCCCCATTTTGAGGTAAGCACAAGAATCAAGGAATCTATTTGATCCTTTAATTATATTTTTACTAAGCTATAAACTTACATTAGAACTTCGGTGTAAATCACACCCGTAAATAGATCAACCATAATGAGGTCTTGAAATTTTCCAATCTTGAGGAATCGAATGAAAGTATTCTGTATAGAACCCTTTAACTTTAGGTCGTAAAAAGAAGAGATAATTTTTGAGCTTTGCAGAAAACCTATCTAAATCAGCTTAAAGGAACTGAAAAGAAATAAGTAAAAAGTTATCAGATCATTAAGTTTAAACTATGGTGTTTCTCAATTCGAATAATTCAACTGCAACTGGAACGAGGGCGTCTAACTAAACCACACTCCAATTGCTGTTAACTATAATAATTACACTGCAGTACAAATCTGCTGAACTTTTAGCTGTGGCATCTGTAATGCTAATTTGAACTGATCTCAAATTTTCCTTGGTTTTTTAGCTAATACATTACAAAGCAAATACCAGATGCGTTTGCTATACACGCGATGTCGACATCGGTATGTATCTCCACGATATTTGAAATGATATTTACTGCGTTGACTTTACTCGATAAAACCGAAATTATAGAATGTTGAATTTCATATATTCCCACTTCGCTATATTAGCTCAATGTGTGAAATGAGTGTATATAGAAATCAAGAATAAGATCCACACGTAAACATTGGAAGATTTTGCGAGGAATTGTTGAAATAATATATAATGTAATAGGAGTCAAAAAAGGTAGGATTAAGAAGGAAATAATTCCGTAACCGATGACCAACGAATAACTCTTTAAGCAGCCATCCAACCTACCAAAAACAGCCGATTTATATTGATTTTGAAGTAATAAATATTTCTAATTACTAACTAATGGAAAAAGAGAAACAAAGTAATAGCTATAGTTAACAAAATTAAATTACTGAAATTTACCAATTAATCTTAAAAAAAGTATTTATTGATAGTGTTTTATCCAGGCTGAATAGTTGCCTTGTTAGAATACTTAAAACAATTTAGGCCTAATATTTTCCTCTCTCTGTCATTGTTTACAAGAAATTCCAAACACTCTTCAGCCTCCCAAGCGTCACGGTAATACAGACCACAATTTCCTTTTATGCAGATATTTTTCAAAATGTTATTCCACGCTGGAACGAGAATAGGAAATTTATTATTTAAAGCTATATATATCTCATTTTTATCAATCTGTGGATCAACTATCCATAAAATTTTCACTAGTTTCAACTGATCTTCTTGGAGCCATTCGATCATTATAAAGCGGATATTTAATTCTGGGTTTTTATTTAGAAAATAAGTTATAGCTTGAGCACATCTCGAATCAAAATTTTTGCCGATACATGCTACAACTATTTCGTCATCGCATTGGAGTTCCAACTCAGAATTTTTTAGATCATAAATATCAACTATTTTTTTAACCTGATTCCCTAAAGTATTATTTACAATTTTATTATATGCAACTTCTCCAAATATTTTCATTTTTTCCGGATGTAACAAAAACTCTGACATTTTCTGAGCAAGATCTTTCGGATTTCCTGGTTCAAAAAGATATCCCGTTTCCCCATCTTCAATGAGTTCTGGGACTCCACCTAAATTCGAACTAATAACCGGAAGTCTTGCTGCCATTGCTTCTGTAATTGTTACCGGCTGATTTTCAGGCCAAATAGATGGGAGAATGAGTACATCTGTTTTACGATAAGCATCACCAATATCATCAATTCTACCCCAAAAGGAAACGATATCTTCAAGTTCCATTTCCTTAACTTTATTCTTAAGATTCTCAATTAATTCTCCTTTACCTACAAGATTGACAGAAAAACAATTCGGATTGGTAAGGTATGACAATGCGTCAAGTAGCACATCGATACCTTTATGTTTGCCAAAATATCCGATGTAAGTAAATCTAATCCGTTTGTCATCAGGAACTTTTAAAAAATTCGAAAATTTCTGGACATCAATTCCATTCCATATTACATGAATTTTCTCTTCAGGTATACCAGCCAAATGATAATTCCTTGCAAGGTATTGACTTGGAGATATAAATTCATCTACATCTCTAAAGATTAATTTGAAAAAGTCTTGCCGGATTCTCATGGGAATGTTCTTGTTGTTCTCATCCGAAATATATGGTTTGCATTCTCTACAACGCATAAAATTCTGGCAAATCTCACCTTCACTCTTAATGATTGTATTTTTATAGCAAAAACCCCAATTATCATGAGAGTTAAAACCGTTTTAATCCCCCTTTGTTTTGCAATGGAAATTAACCCGAGAGATAAACCTATGATATTGTGAAAATGTACAACATCCGGAGAAAAACTATTGATAACCTCTTTAAAATAATTTTCCACTTTTTCATGGTAAAAATTGATATATTCTGGTTCATAGTCTTCCGAAACAAGACGTATCCGAAAAACTGTCAAACCTTCATAGACTTCACGTCTTATTGAATGCCTCTTCCCAAATTCACTAATATCGCCGGTAAAAACTATTACTTCATGGCCATTTTTTTTCAACTCTAAAGCCTGAGAATGAGCTATTAACTCAGCTCCTCCAATAAAATTGGGGGGGTATACATTACAACAAAAAATTATTCGCCTTTTCATTATAATGACTCCATTATTCTAAATATTGACTAACTTTTTCATATATTTCCTTGCCAGTTTGATTTATTTCCAGCTTGAGACTGCGCCTGTCAGGCTTCAAATATGCTAACAACAATCCTCCTCGCATTTCTCCATGAGGAGTTTTTTCATTCTCAACTAATCTACCGAGTACAAAATCAACGTCTAAATAATGTATATAGAGAGATTTCTCCCAATTTGTTTCTAATATTCTTTTGCGACATTCTGGGTTGAAGACCATAAAGGACTACAAAAAGTGGTTTTTGAGGAATATAACTGAGTAAACAATCTATAGCATCTTTGATCCCTTCAGCGGTATGATCTACGTCAATGAGAAAAACTCAATTGGGATATTTTCAGCAGCCAATTCCTGTAGCAATCTAGACAACGTAACTGAGTAAGGTCCAATCAAAAAAGTTATATTTCTCAAATTACTAAATTTATCAGGTAATCTTGGATCAATATCAAGGGAAAAAACCATTTTCGAATATCGTGAGATAAGGGATAAACGCCCCCTCCGTAAGTCCCGACTTCGATACTACATAGAGGTTTCAAACGTGACAGTAGCGCTGTCAGAACTAATCTCTCCGAATGATTCATTTGCCAATTTTTGCATAAGCATTCTGGATGAAG
>CAWKGG010000100.1:0-5666 GCA_963848985.1 uncultured Methanosarcinaceae archaeon | reverse complement strand
ACTTCCTTTTGGGATTTCGATAACCATACTTTCTACTTGCCGTTCAGTCATATCAACACTGCCTACTTATTTTTATTTATATATTAACCACTTCGCAACAGTTTTAAATATTATCATGATATTTAGGGTTTATCGTATTTTTTTTTGATTCGAACTAATGCACAGTTTTTGTCTTAAAATATCTGTATTTGCAGAGAAATTTTTATTGTTTAGTAGTGTGATTAATGATCCATCCTTCAATCTCAGAAGGCTTCATCCCATTTTCAGTAGTGGCAATTCTGACTATGAAATCTATCGTTCCTTCTTTAGTGGATGTGAGTTTATAGCCACCTTCTTCAAAGACAAAATTCATTGCTTCGTATCCGGTTCTTTTATTCCCATTAAAAAACGGATGTCTTGCAACTATAGTGTAAACTATAATTGTGGCGTTTTGAAAAACGGTATTTGACTCCTTTATCATATATTCAAACATTAGCTCTAATGTGGCCAAAGAAAGTATTACAGGTTCATAATTGTCTGGATTTTCTTCTTTGTCATATTCAATAACTCTTTGATGGATTTTTAAAACATCAATTAAGCTGATCAAAATATCACTTTCTTCCAAGTGCGTCTAAGATCTCTTTATCTTCTATGAGTTTCCTATCTAACCACGCATCAAAATCTTTTACATGCGATTCTCTACGTCTAGTATTCTCTTCTTTTGGGAACACTGGTATATACTCTTTTTTTTCTTTTACTTCAACAATGAGCCGTTTAATGATGGAATTGTACGACTCATTTTCCGTTATTTTGAATTCTTTGAGCGATTTCTTTACATCTGGATCAAGGGCTATTGTCGACATCAATTATAATATGTTATAATAGATTATTAAAATATGCATTTTAACATTATAAAGACACATTTGCTATTTTTAGGATGCATAGATTTTGCTATAAAATCCCTGCATCATTAAGAACGATAAATTCTATTTTGTGGCAAAGATAAGGATTACATGGCTATTTAAAATTTAGATTAACTTCCAATTTAAACAAGGTGTCTATATAAGATTTATCAAACCAGTAAAAAATCGGGGTTTCTCGAAATTCTCTTTGGATGGAACTGTGGAAGTTCATAAATTTTAGCACAAAAAGTATGCAAAAAAATGTGTATAGAATGACTGGTCAATTAATGACAACGGCAGCTATCAATAGCTATGGACTATATTGTGTGCCTTATTATTCAACAACTGCATATGCGAAGTGAACGTGTTCTTGCGCATGGTATCCATTCATGTGTTTTTTGAAATAAAGTTCTTCGATATTATCCTGGCTCAAATTTTCATGAAGATGAACTCCTAAGCTTGCGAAATCTTCAGCTGACGTTAACGGATTGAAGCCTGTTATCATCGGTTCGCCTATATTTCTCAAAAATTCCAGTTTATGTTGCATTTGTGGAGACGATTTCTCAGGGATAAATGTATCGATATCGAGATAATCAAAAACAATAATGCTTCCTGTAGGAGCAATCTCTGTAATGGAACGCAGTGTTGTAAATACTTCATCTCTGGTCAAGAAGTAAGTGACACCAAGCCAATTAAAGAAGGTTTTAACTTTTGGATCATACGATGACGAACTAATTAGTGCGGTTACCAGACTTTCCTTCGTGAAATCTATGGGAATGAAGTGTAATTTTGCTGGCTGTTCCCATTCCAACTCGGCAAGTCGCTGAAGCTTAAATTCTTGTGTTGCAGGATGATCAACCTCAAATACTTCCAATTTCGCCATCATTTCAGGTCGCCTAAATGCAAATGTATCCATTCCTGCTCCAAGAATTACATACTGCTTTACTCCTTGCTTAACAGCTTTTTCTAGGGCATCTTCAGCATACCGTGCACGGCTACAGAAAAGGCCAGCATCTCGATAAGTTTCTTGCATTAATGACTCTGAGTTAATTGTTTGATCTAAGTACGATCCAGAGTACTCAGAATCATTCGATTGTTGATCCCTGGTTACATTTTGTTCAATTAAATGTTGTTCAATTCGCACTCGTTTTTCCTTGGGTATCAAATCATAGGCTAAAAAGTCATCAAATATTTTATTGGTATCATTCATAGCATGATAGGCACGCATGTAAGCTACCATCATTGCAGTAAAGCTAGCTTGATTCTCGTTCATTCAAGTCCCCTATTGTTATTTCTTTCATAAATTGAAAGGTTTGTATTTTTACAACATGAATTACACAAAAAACATAATTTTGAAGTTGCAGCAAATTTGTAACACTGCTCTGCTTCTTGAACTTGCAATAAATATGGATTCCCTTTTTGTGGGAATGAGCTTGCATTTCTCAGGATACCTATTTAGGAGCCTTCGATTATTATAGGCTGTACAACTTTTTTTCTGTCTTTTTGCGGTGCAATCTTAGACCTAAAGTCGGTCATTTATTCAAACAAGAAATCAACTTTATTGGTAGCTTTATCATGATTTGTATTGGAATTAGCTCGCTGATATTTAAAAATTGAGTAAGAGATCCCATATCCAATTTTTGTGATTAAATCTATGGATGACGGATACCTAAAAATCCTTTTTATGTGGTGCAAGAAGAAGGACATGGAATCAATCAGATTTTACAGAACTTTAAGCACAATGCTGCATATAATATCTTTCTAATATAGTAATCTCATGCTAGTTAGTTGATACAGAACTAAATTTTCATAACAAAGGAAATGAATCATGTCTTTAAGAAAGCTTTGAGTTCTAATCATAACCAAATTCCATGATAATAACTGTTGATAAAAATCCAGCTAATCCTATTGCCATACATGAACTGAAAAATGAAACTAACTTGTTTAAAAATGTTGAAATTAGACAACCCAGATATTTGAATAACATTATTGAACAAGGTCTCGATCTATAAAGTGGATAATTGTTCCAATGCTAGGTTTCCAGTTTTTCATTCTGCTAGTAAGATTTTAAAGGGAATTGAAGCTATGGATATTGTTAAAAAAAGACAAGTCAATAATCTAAATTACTCTGTTTTTAATGAAGTCAAATATATTAATCAATTGCTTGGAATTATTTTATAATGTTTGGATCTTTCCCTCAGGTAATTTGACTTTTTTTATACTCACAAATTTACATGCTTATTTTGAAGTTTTTGCAACGGAACCCGAACTACTACCTTGCCAATAGGATAGCAATTGAGATGGCAGATTTCTTGAAAAAATGTTAAAGTATCAATGGGTAGGACTTTATAAATTTTAAAAAAAGCATACATTTCCTATAAAATATCGCATTATTTTAAATTATGAAAATAATTTATTATATTTTTAAAAATCAATTATGGTTTCAAAGGCGATTATTTATTTTAAATCACACAAAATACCATAACAAAGAAAATAAAGGGAAATCAGGAAAAAACTGTCTTAATAATTTTTGTTTCTGTATTTTTTGTAATTTTAGGATTCTACTACTGATCTAATAGCACTTTATTAAATTATTTACTACAATAGACCTTTTTTGGAGGATATTACTATCTGAAGATATTGACATTTATCTGCGACAATTGACGAATCTATATTCGTTAGATATATATGGTAATATTTCCTCTTAGAGTACATAAGTCATGGCACCCAATGAATCCTCAGAAAATCTGCGCAATCGCCTAGCAGAAAAAATGGCTGGAGATATTACTCTTTCAGAAAAACCTGGAGAGTCACTGAAAAAATGGAGGTCAAATTTTGAGATATCCCAGACAGATATTGCAAATTACCTTAAGGTATCCCCCTCTGTTATCAGCGATTATGAAAGTGGAAGGAGAAAATCGCCAGGAACGCTGATAATCAAGAAAATTGTAGAATCTCTTCTTGAAATAGATATTGATAGAGGAAGCAAGAAGATCCACGCTTACGAGTCAATACTTAGCTCCGAAAATAGTACAAAGTCCATCTACTCAACATACGAGTATACTTTCCCAATACAGCTTGCTAAATTGGTCAACCTAATAGAAGGAGAAGTTATCTTTAGAGGAGTTGAAAAACCTCTGTATGGTTTCTCTGTCATTGACAGTCAGAGAGCCATCCTGGAACTCTCTTCCCATGAATTCCAGAAGCTTTATGGCTGGAGTACGGACAGAGCTATGATATTTACGAAAGTTAGCACCGGGAAATCGCCCATGGTAGCAATTCGAGTTACAAATCTTAAACCCGGAGCAGTAGTACTACATGGGCTTCGTAAAGAAGAGGTAGACCCTGGAGCAGTGAAAATGGCAGAAGTTGACCGCATACCCCTGGTCGCAACTACAATGGGTATCGATCAAACTGTCCAGCTCTTGAAAAAATACAGCCAATACTATGCAGGGGAATGAAGCGACTGGGAACTGATCCCTGAAGCAATCAAAAACAGGTGAAAATATGACTATTGGAATCGTATCTTATGGTGCTTATATTCCAAAATACCGTATAAAACTAGAGGAAATAGCCCGACTCTGGGGTGATGATGCAGAAGCTCTTAAAAACGGTCTTATGGTGTATGAAAAGTCCGTACCGGATGTCGATGAAGACACAGCAACCATAGCTGTGGAAGCTGCAAGATCTGCGATGGCAAGAAGCGGGATCAATCCAAATAGAATCGGAGCGGTATATACAGGCTCGGAAAGTCATCCATATGCTGTGAAGCCAACAAGTACCATTGTGGCTCAAGCCATTGGAGCAACCCCAGAAATGACTGCAGCAGATTTTGAGTTTGCTTGCAAGGCCGGAACAGCTGCCGTTCAGGCTTGTATGGGATTAGTGGGGTCAGATATGATAGATTTGGGTATGGCAATCGGAGCAGATGTGTCCCAGGGAGCCCCAAGTGATGCCCTTGAGTACACTGCAGCTGCAGGTGGGGTTGCTTGTATCATTGGGAGAAAAGAAGCTGAGCTTGCTGCAATCATTGAGGATACTTATTCCTATACAACTGATACCCCTGATTTCTGGCGACGGGAAGGAATGCCCTATCCTGAGCATGGAGGTCGTTTTACTGGAGAGCCAGGGTACTTCAAGCACGTACTTAACGGCGCAAAAGGCCTACTAAAAAAACTCGGAACAAAGCCTGAAGATTATGATTATGCAGTTTTCCACCAGCCAAACGGAAAATTCCCTAGCAAAGTTGCAAAAATGCTTGGTTTCACCACACCCCAGATTTCACCTGGGCTTGTGGTTACAAAGATCGGAAACACTTACTCAGGGTCCTGCCTTATGGGGATAGCTGCAACTCTTGATGAAGCAAAGCCAGGGGATCGGATTTTTGCAACTGCTTTTGGTTCTGGAGCTGGAGCCGATGCTTTTAGCATAGCAGTTACAGACAAAATTAAGGAAATCCAAAACAGAGCCCCAAAAGTTTCCGAATTAATTAAGAATCCATTATATATCGACTATGCAAGATATGCTAAGCATAAAGGAAAGATCCGCTTTTCTTGAAAACGGAGTGACTATGATGAGAGATGTTGCAATAATTGGAGTAAAAAATACAAATTTCGGGGAGCTTTGGGATCAATCCCTGAGGGACATAGTTGTAGAAGCTGGTATTGGGGCGATCGAAGATGCAGGTGCTAGTGGAAAAGAAATAGACGCTCTGTATGTAGGAAACATGAGCGGAGGTCGTTTTGTTGATCAGGAACACATAGGAGCTCTTATTGCAGACTATTC
>CAWKGG010000099.1:0-6393 GCA_963848985.1 uncultured Methanosarcinaceae archaeon | reverse complement strand
ACAATTTAACTAAAATGTGATGTAAAAAAACTTGAAAAACAGGTCATATCCGTGAGTGATCTGAAAATCATGTTCATTAGACTTCATCTACAGTTCCAAAAAATGGTGAGTTTAATTATTTTTTAGATTTGTTCCGTGGGATTAGGATTAAGCATATTTTATGCTAATTAGTTAAAGTTATTACTATATAGTATATATGCAAAAAATATATATCATACAATATTCAGCAAATATATCATGATCCATAAATATACTATGGCATAAATCCAGAAATAAAATGTTTTAGTGCAGTTATGTGTCTGAAAGTGAAAAATTGTCAAGGAGCTCTTCGATAGATAGTGTATCTTACCCACAACTTATAAAATCCATTTTTTATACTTCATTGATGCTCATAAGGCCTAAGTCATTCATTACTGTTGTCTGGGCAAGGATTAGATTCCATCTCTCTTAGGATACCCCTGCAGGATCAAAGGTCTACAGAATCTCGAAGATTCAGAATGAGAACACTTTTCAAATAAGATCGTGCTTTAAAATTGAATCAACTTACAGAGTTGTATTATGAATAAGCTTGACTTTAAATGCAAATGTGAAATTATTTCAATATAATTCCCGGGACAATAAAACGATTTTATATCGTGGAGAGTAACTAATGGAAAATTACGACCTGATTGTAATAGGTACCGGTTCTGCAATGAACTATATAAACCCTATTATAGATTCGAATCCAGAAATAAAAATTGCTGTTATCGATAAAGACGAACCCGGTGGGATCTGTCTTACCAAGGGGTGCATTCCTTCAAAAATTTTGCTTTATCCTGCGGAACTTATCAGAGAACTGGGAACAGCATCTCTTTTTGGAATAAAGGCTGAAATAAGGGATATTGATTTCATTGCAATCATGGAAAGAATGCGAAGGATTACAAGAGAAAATATAGAAGCGATACGGCAGGGATTAACCGAAAACCCGAATATTGACTACTACCATGAAAGTGCAGAGTTTACTTCTCCTTATACCCTAAAAGTAAGTGACAAAACACTTTACTCAAAAGTGATTTTTCTATGCACTGGCTCAAAGCCTGCTATCCCGCCTGTTAAAGGGCTTGAAGCGGCTGGTTATCTTACAAGCGACACTGTGCTCCAACTTAATGAATGTCCCCGAAGTCTAGCAATTCTTGGAGGAAGTTTTATTGCAGCCGAATATGGACATTTTTTCTCGGCTATGGGAGCAGAAGTCACTGTAATTGGAAGAAATCCCATTTTTCTCCCGCAAGAAGAGCCAGAAATCTCCAAACTTGGTAGGTTGAAAATGTCGGAGTATATGAAGATCCTTACAAACTATGAGGGTATAGAAGTTAGAAAAGAAGATAACAGGCAGAAGACCATAGTTGCAAAGGAAAAAAATTCAGGAGAAGAAGTAAAGATTACTGTAGATGAGATCCTGTAGCAACTGGAAGAGTTCCGAATACCGACATTCTTCATCCGGAAAGGGCTGAAATCAAAACAGATGGTCAGGGCTGGATTTTGGTGAATGAATATCTAGAGACATTCTCAGCCAAATATCTGGGCTTTTGGCGACGCAACAGGGAAATATCTGCTTAAGCACGTTGGAAACTATGAATCCAGGATAGTTTACCTGAATGCTATCATGAAAGAAAAAGTGAAGACAGACTATCATGCTATACCACATGCAGTATTTTCTTATCCTGAAATTGCCGGGGTAGGTATGGGAGAGAAGGAAGCTGTAGAGAAAGTATGGGGAAAATAGGGTGAGTATAGGCCTCAAATTTTTTGAAGATACTGCAAAAGGGACAGCTTTGGAAATCAAGGACTACTTTGTAAAAGTAATTCTGAGTGTAGAGGGAAAACAAATTCTCGGTGCCCATATTATAGGGCCTCATGCCTCAGTCCTGATCCATCAGATAATTCCTCTCATGTATACGGAATCAAGAAGTATAGAACCCATAATGCACAGTATGGATATTCATCCTTCCTTGAGTGAAGTTGTAACCCAAGCCTTTTATTCCAGGATGCCACCGGAACACTACCATTACATCATGAAACTTTGGGGACTTGAGGACTGAAAAACTTTCGCTGGAGGAGTGGAGAAATTCTGTTGCTTGCAAAGCATAGAATAAGGAATCTAAGAAAAGGAGTAGTATGCAACTGGAAGATGAAAAAACTAAAAAGAACGAAAATTTTCTGGCTTGCTGGAACCTCTCCAACCATACACTGGAACAATCACAATGTTGATTTACTTTATGTCCAATAGTAGCAATATGGTTACAAGTATGGAATCACAAGGGAAGAAGAAGATTCTCTTTCTGTGCACACATAACTCAGCCAGGTCCCAGATGGCTGAAGGTCTTTTAAGAGCTATTTATGGAGATCTATACGAGGCTTACAGTGCTGGAGTCGAGGCCACAACTGTTAATCCTCACGCTATTGTAGTCATGAAGGAAATAGGCATCGATATCTCCAGTCAGCATTCAAAAACTCCCCACGAATTTCAGGATACCATATTTGACATAGCAGTCACGGTCTGCGATCGGGCTAAAGTAGCTTGTCCTATATGCAGCACGAATTTGGAGCTTCCGACCCAGTTTCCCAGAGCAAGAGGAGTAATTCACGAAAGTTTTGAGGACCCTGCAGCAGCAGTAGGATCGGAAGAAGAGAAACTCAAGATCTTTCGGCGGGTTAGAGATGAAATAAAAGACTGGATCTCTCAGACATTTGGGAAATGACGTAAGTGCATTATTCTGATTCTTTTTGATAAGTTTCATAATGCCAGAAGTACTTATTTTTCACTTTTCTTTAGGCAACCTTGTAACCTGTAGTAAAATATTTCTTTCTCCAGTAGAGTGCCACATTCACAAGTCCTATCATAACTGGCACTTCAATCAAAGGGCCTACTACCGCTGCAAATGCTTGCCCTGAATTAATACCAAAGACTGCGACCGCGACTGCAATCGCCAGCTCGAAGTTATTACTTGCCGCAGTAAAAGCAAGAGATGTTGTTTGTGCATAGTTAATACCCATTTTTTTAGAAACAAAAAACGAGATACTAAACATAACTACAAAATATATTAAGAGTGGAATAGCAATCCGCACGACATCTAAAGGCAACGTAACAATATATTCACCTTTTAAAGAGAACATCACAATGATCGTGAATAGTAGAGCATAAAGCTAAATTGGACCTACTTTAGGAATGAATTTGCCATCATACCATTTTGCTCCTTTTGAAGGACGCAGGAAGTAACGGGTTAAAAAACCAGCAGCAAAGGGAATTCCTAGGTATATTGCAAC
The DNA here is from genome assembly GCA_963848985.1 of uncultured Methanosarcinaceae archaeon. Lineage (GTDB taxonomy): Archaea > Halobacteriota > Methanosarcinia > Methanosarcinales > Methanosarcinaceae > Methanosarcina. Next base: position 3,087 of record CAWKGG010000099.1, on the reverse strand, counting down.
ACTTTGGGCTACCTCTCCAATGGAGATATTTATTTCCATGCCACTTAATCCCAGCCATTCTGGCAGTATGGTTATAAAAATATAAGTAAAAATGGAATAGAAGATTAACTGAAAGATAGAATTGAAGGCAACTAAGGCTGCAGCATACTCGTTATCTCCATCTGCTAGGGTATTCCAAACGATTACCATTGCAATGCACCTGGCCAAACCAATTAGAATAACACCTACCATATACTCCGGATAAGCTCTAAGAAATATAATCGCTAATACAAACATCAAAATAGGACCAATGATCCAATTTTCTAGTAAGGATAAACCTAGTACCTTGTGATTCTTGAATACCTTGCCTAATTCCTCGTATTTGACCCTTGCTAGTGGAGGATACATCATAACTATCAAACCAATGGCAATAGGAATCGATGTAGTACCAATAGATAGACTCTTTAAAAAGTCTGCAAATCCTGGATAAACAAAGCCTAAACCTACACCAATAAACATAGCTAGAAAAATCCATAGGGTCAAATAACGATTTAGAAAAGATAATTTTGATAAAACAGATTCTTCCAAAAAAAGCACCTTCTATTCGTGATTATAACTGATTATTTATCTTCAATCGCAAGATATACCACTTGCTTTGATCTTCTTCAGTAATTCTAAATCTTCTTTACATACGCTGACTTTTCCTATTTCGTCGTTGACGATGATTGAAAGGAAGGGAAATTTTTGAAAAATTGAACTACTGAGTCGATAATAGACCCAGTGTGACTTTTTTGTAGAAACAATGATTCCTGCTATTTTCAGCCTATTTAAGTGTCTGGAAGCATTGGACTGTTTAACGCCCAGGACTGATTCAATATCACAGCCACATAATTCACCGCTTCTTAAAAGATTCAGTATTCGTATTCTGTTTTCATCAGCCAACGCCTTAAAGATATAAACAATATCCACATATATCACCGAAAGTATATGAGTATATGCAAATATACTCACATTATATTTAAAAATGCTTTTTTGGCTCTTTAGAATCTCTCAATTTAGAGACTTTAAAAATACGGTATGATAATATAATTACAGGGGCCAGCGGGAACCGTATCGAGCCATTAGACTTTTCCATCCCAAAATACAGAACTTTTGTGCAAAAACATCCACATAAATATAAACGATAAATGATATTTTTGTGGTAAAAAAGAAGTATATAGCAAAAAATTCAATATTATATGTCAGACTCAGAAAATTGCAGCTCTTTCCCATAATTGCCGTGACATTTTACAGGGTCACAGAAAAAATGATGTGTTTATTATTTTACGATAGAAACATTAATTAATTTTCAAATGATGTCTGAATATAGCTGTAAACAGTTTAGGTATTTATAGTAGCTTTTTTTGATGTTATCCAGATTGGGACATTTAGGATAAGTATCTTCCATAAGCATACAGGAACTGAGGTGCACAACATCAAGATCATGTTTTTTTAGGGAATCTATCAGACGGTATGCTCTTCTTCCAGAGCAGCGCCTGCAAGTAAAAAAAGCGATTATCTGCGCGTTTATATAATATGTCTTAAAGTGCGATTTTCTCTCGTTGAAAGCCTTAAAGCAGCCCATTGCAAGAAAGGTTTCAGAGACGATGTCACAATGGACAACAGCTGTCTTTGTAGGATTTTGTTTGTCATTACTATACAATTCATTTTGTGTAATTCAGTCTTACAACAAGCTGTGGATCCAGTTCGCCTTGGACTTTAACAACAAGCACTCCGAAGATTCCGCCTCCAGGATTCAGGAGGCATGGGAGAACCTTTAGAGGATTTTCAATTAGCACATCCCTGCTGATTTCCTGTTATTAACGACAATAGATTCAATAAATTTGTACATTAATTATTAAATGAGATGTCCAATGATGTTGTTTTACCCAGGCTAAATAGTTACCTATTCTTTTTATTTTGTAATTCCATTATGATATTTGTCCAATATTATGCCTTATCAGCAAAAACCTCTATCGACCTATAGATAGTCTTTTGAATTTAAAAATTTTAAACTCCAAATTTATTGAGATTAAAGGTTTACAGGCTGAAATATTTTTTAATTGCAGATATCATCGATCTAACGATCTAAAAACTGTAATTTTACAGCCCAACCTGGGTTTTGAAATTCTCGAGGCCGATCTCTTCAATGTACTTTCCTAGTCTCTTTTTTGTGCCTGAGCTTTTGTATAAATTAAATATTTTATCGACCGCTTCAAGAATTTCCTCTTCAGATAATTCTTTTGCAACAACTTCGGCAAGTCTTGGCGCTGCAGCCGCAGAGCCTCCAACCATCAAGGTATATCCCTTAGGGAGTGCCCATTACCCCTATGTCCTTGATAGCAGGTTCAGCACAGGAGTTCGGACAGCCGCATACAGCCATTTTTAGCTTGGAAGGCATGGGCATTCCGTGATACTTTTCATCGAGTTTCAGGCCCAAGCCAACTGCATCCTGCTTCCCCTGCTTGCAGAAAGTTGTTCCTGGGCAAATTTTTATACTCCTTACGCAAAGCCCTATAGCCGCTCCAGGATTCATACCAAGATCTGCCCACACATTATCGAGATCCTCTTCTTTCAGACCAACGATTGCTATCCTTTGAGCAGAAGTCAGCTTGAGGGCTCAGCCTCATACTTTTCCGCGACATCCGCGATTTTCCTAAGAGTTGCAGGGTCTACAATTCCTCCGTGGAGATGAGGGGCTATCGCATATGTTTCACGGTCTCTCTGAACAATTGCGCCTTTTTCTGGTAAATTATCTTTCATATTTATCCTTTCTCCAAATTTATATCTTGTATTTTACTGTATAATGAAACTACTTGATAGTTTTTGTGTAGCTAAAGCAAAATGTCTCAATCGTAAACTGATTATGAAGTCTGTTTTGCTAGATATTAGTGATCGATTTCAAAATAATTATCTTTTTTGCGGGAAGTTAGTTGAGTCAATTGCCAGAGTTGCAAGCCCAGGTTTATTGATGTACTCCAGAATCGTTGCATTAGAAAGCTTTTACTATATTTATTTTGATAAATTTTATAAATCAAATTATTTTTAAGTATATTTTTGATACTAGTA
>CAWKGG010000098.1:0-12732 GCA_963848985.1 uncultured Methanosarcinaceae archaeon | reverse complement strand
AGGGGACTGCTGGAGCTGGGTTTTTATGGCCGGATGCCCTTCCTGACGCCAACCAAATAATAAATATCTGGAATGAGGTTAGGAGCTAGCGTTGCTTTTGCATTGTATAAATGTTTTAGATGCTATAGATGTTATAAATGTAGCCTACTGCCATGGTGTCATAGTGGTTTACTCAACCTTGGTTCCTTGTAGGAATAGGCTAGATTAAATCAAAGTGATTTAATCAGTGATTAAATTATTAAAGGTGGCAGCACTAGCGATCTGTCAAATAATTATTTGCACAAATTAGTTGCAGTTTTATTTGGTGCTAGCCAATAAGCAAAAGCCTAGTTTTAAAGGTGTTTGTCATTAGATTTGTCGAGTGCAATTTTTTACGAAAAATTGACTGAAATAAATCTTTTAGGCATACAAATGTTTTGCTTTTAAAATCACAAATCACCATAAACTGCATTAGTAACTCTCTTGCAAAATTCTGAGAGTAATGGAGCGATACAAAAAGCAGGATAATTATTAATCGAAGCAATAATGGCTATACAATTTGCATATAGTCAACACCCTAGTTTTTATGGCGACAACTATCGAATGAACTTGCGATCTAGCCTATTGATCATCTACAAGTCAGACAAGCCCTGTGCATCTGCGCTGCCAGATCATTGGTCAGGTTCAAGCGGACCCTGACTACTTGCCACGCAGGATAGACTTTGGACTGAATGTCGACAAGTTCCGACAGAAGTTTGCCCCCGACTGCCCGACAGCTTTCTTCAACCTTGCAGTCATGTGCTGTGACACGTAAATTATCGTAATCTTATTGTAAATTACACTGATTTCAATTATCATCCGCATCCGTCATCATGGGATATCCGACGCTAAGCCATTTTTTCCACCAGAATACACAGTGTGCGTGGACTTTGAATTTTATATTAGACGCGAATAAGAAACAATATAATGGATGCGAGTTCTAAAGTGTTCGCTGCTTATAAGGCTTTTGTGTCCAGCTTGGCTTACGCGCTGCCCGCACTGCTCGCGATTGGAACGCTCGGCAACGTCCTTTGCTTCATCACTCTGCGCGGCAAGAGCTTCGGCTCGTCTCCACCAACTTCATCCTCTCCGCCATGCTCGTCGTCGACCAATGCGTCGTCTGCGCTGTCAGACTTCGTTGCCAGTTCTGGTTGTCTATGTGTTACGACATATGCTCTGACGAGACATGCACTTCGATCTTGCTTTCCACTGCTCATCGTTTCTTGCTTCTACCTGCGTCATCTGTCTGCGTTCCTGGTTTGCCTGCTGACGGTCGAGCGTCTGATCGCCGTGTACGTCCCGCTGCGCTGCAAACAGCTCTGCAGCGCGCGCAGAATCAAGATCGTCTGCTGCTCCGCGTTCGTCGCGTACTTTATTATTAACGGTCTCGCCATGTTCATCTCTCGTAAAGCTTTTACATCGGATACGGAACTTCTGAATGTTGGCGACTGTTACTATTGTTGATTACACGTTTGTCGCTCTTTTGGAAGACTGATCACGGATCAAGTCTGGAATTAAATAGACGCCAGCCTGTCGACGTTCATTCCCGGACGCTGCTGGTCGTGCTCAACGCGCTGATAGTCTACAAGATCGTCACGTCACGCCGCGCCATGCAGGCAAGTCGCTAACGCTGACTCTACGTCAGCCAACGCGACCAACAAGAGCTCGCCTCAACCACCGCCATACTGTTCGTGGAGAGCGGCATGTTTCTAGCGATGAACCTTCCGACGGAAGTGATTGCGATCGTTGGACCTAGTTCGATTCGTCAAATGATGTGGAACGGCCGCGTTTCGTTAATTTGACCTCCTGTTCCGTGGAGCTGATGTATGGCTTGTTCATGCTGGTGTCGTTCGTCAGCGGCGCGATCAACTTTGTCCTGTACATGCTGATTGGACGTGAGTTTAGGAAGGCGTTTAGGGAACCGTCTGCAGGCGCGCGAACTAGGGGTCGACCAAAAGGTAGACTATACGTCACCTGTCCCCGAGGGTCGTCTTATACGATGGGAGCGGAGAAAATGAGCCGATGTTTCCATATTGGTTTTCTCGTGACTCAAGATTTGCAATTTTTGCACGATTTTTAAAACGTTTTGTGGTACTGGCTTGATGGCGCAGCGGTTAGAGCGTCCGACGGTGAAGCGATTCATCCTCGCGGCGCGTCGGTTCGATCCCCGCTGTGTCCCTACAGTAATAGTCCTTAAACAAGCACTCACGATACGTTGTTTCAGTCGACTCAGCTGTAAATGAGTACCAGGTATTCTCGGCTAAAGATTTTCAAAGTGTAGCGATGCAATAGGCTGTGTAATGTGTGCATCCTGCATAGTGGACGATACTTAGCTATTCTTGCAGCTCAAAACGAAGATGCATATTTCGAACGCTCTTTCTTTCGATAATACTATATAACATTCTATCCGTGACCGGGGCTCGTTCCATTGAGCGACTTTGGAAATTTCTTAGGCATTTTTTTCCTAAAATTTATAATTTATAATTTTAATTTATATTTTTTTGTAAATTTTAATTCATTTATTTTATTTGTTTGTATAGTTAATATTTTAAAAAATTAAATTTAATAAATTTTAAAAATTTAAAATTTTCTAGTTTTTATTATTTCGCTTTTCATTTTAAACTCCGTGCCACGACGCGCAAATTGAATGTATGTCGTCATGACATCCGTAGAACGCGCCTTCATTTCTTTTAAACGCGAATTCAGAAAGAAAAGTTCGAAAATCCTAGGAATCTTCCGTGGAACAGGCCCCTGTTCTTTGAGGATGCATCATTTATTGCTTTGTTTACTTGCTAATCACGCGGATCATTGCTATCGATATCGATATATTGCAATCGATATTTTTCGCATATTTAGAAATATCGCATATTTTATTCTTTGAATGATATTCAAACATTCTGACCGGTTGCCTATGCCGTCCACATATCGTTCATCTAGAAAGGAACTGGTGTAAGTAAGTTTTAGTAAAATGTTCAGAAGAGACAAAAAACATCTTTTCTCAGCAGCCAAACACATTCATTCTATAAGCTTTTTTACATACCGTATTCTGCATAAGATTTAATTTCTGCACGTTATGTTATTTGTTATGATTTGATGTTTATGTTAGCTTAAAATTCATAAAATATTTTAAAATTTATTTATAAAGTCACAATTTCCACTTAATTAATATAGTTGTTCTTCTCGTAATCTCATTATAAATTAATTTAATCATATAAGTTATATATGCGTACTGCACGCAAGCCGTGTAGGTTGCCTTTTGAACATTGCTACATTTGCAATGCAATGTATTTATTCTGTGCTATAGTTTTGTTTGCTAGTGCCTTATCTAATTTATTTTGTGTATATTTTCTTCTTCTTTTGCTTTATATACTGCTGTCATTTGTTTGACGAAATAAACGCATATATTAATGTTCTCTTTTGAAATGCGTTATCTTAATGTTTTCTTTCGAATTATGATATCTTAATGCTAAAGTTCAGCGCTAAGTTTTGAAATATTTAATATTTTATGCTTCGCGTGATATTTAATCGGTCTAGCCCGTTGAATAATTATGCCGTGTGTAGGGGAAGGTGCCCTAAGACGCCCATGTTAAGCAAGAATGGTTACTGCAGCAGCATGGATGGCATCCAATTAATATGCTAGGGGCGTTTACATAGCCAGGCCTCTTGACTACCTTAGGGCACAACGATTTCACCATAGGATTTGTACTTTAGTCAAAAAGCAAGGATTAGTAGAGGTACCCAAAATGGGCATCTTGGGTACCGGGTACCCAAGACGCCCATGGGGGATGGGCGTCTTACATAGCCGAGTTATATGCTAGAATTACATAGCTAACAAAATAGCATCGGTTGAATTCATACTAGTTAGCATGCTTAACTAATAGGCTACAAAGCCTACTTAGCTACTATGCTACAAAGCCTAGGCCTACTTAACTACTAGGCTATATTAGGGTCAGGTGCGGTTTCACCATTGGGGATGCTGGGGATGCATCCCCCTTCACCAGAAACTAGGGTTATCGAGGTGGGGGGCCAACTGCGAGAGCCAAAAAAGTATGGTTAGGGTTCGGATGAGCTAGGGTTAGGGTTAGGAGCCCAAAACCAGGGTTAGGGTTCAGAAGAGCTAGGGTTAGAGGTCCAAAAACTAGGGTTAGGAGGGGAGAAACTAGGGTTAGGGGGCGAAAAACTATGGTTATGAGGCTCAAACCTAGGGTTAGGGTTCCGAAGAGCTATAGGGTCAGAGGTCCAAATACTAGGGTTATGAGGGAAGAAACTAGGTTTAGAAGGCCCAGAGCTAGGGTTAGGAGGCCAAAACCTAGGGTTAGGGTTCGAAGAGCTAGGGTTAGAGTTCCAAAAAATAGGGTTAAGAGGCCAAAACCTAGGGTTATGGTTCGAAGAGCTAGGGTTAGAGTTCCAAAAAATAGGGTTATGTTTTTAGTTTGTTTGCTTTTGTTACAAGGCTTTTGCCTTTTATTTCCAGTTACATAATAAGCAAATATTTACTCTTTGTCAAGATAAGTAATTTATTGCATAGGAAATTAAATGAAGATTGGTGAAAAATTAAGAATAGCAAGAAAAAAGCTGGGCATGAATCAGGATAATTTTGCCAGCAAATTAAAGATTTCTTTGAAAACTTATCAGAATTATGAATCGAATACTTATCCTGTAAAACTTGAGATAATTAATAAACTCATCAAAAACTTCAGCGTTAATCCTAACTGGCTCTTCATTAATCAGAAGCCTGTTTTCTTGAATGAAACTGAGGAAGGCACAACTTCTTTTGAACAAACACTTAAAGAAGCTTATAACCTTACTGATGGAGAAATTTCTTTGTTTAAAGAAGAATTATTATGCTCTCCTGCAACCAAAAAAGCTATATTCAAGTCCTCCGCGCTAAAGCCAAAAAACAAGAAGCTCTGAACGATATCCAGAGCATCTTAGAGTTTAACGAATACAAACTAAATTTTATTAAAATTTAACAATTATTTTTTTGTCCCTTTTTTATATAATCAGAGAGAAGTCAAAAAAGAGAATTATAAAATGAGAATTTCTTATTTGTCACACCAGCTCAGCTTTGGACATAATCAAGGTTTTATAGACGCTGCCAAAAAGCTTGCTAGTCAAGGAACATCTCCAGAAGTACTTCTTGAATTGGCAGCGTACATGGCGATGATCTTGTAGTTGATGCTCCTTTTAAAGCCACATTAGCAGGAATAATAAAAGGTATTACAAAGAAAACAGACAAAGGAAATCTTAGAAAGCTCCTAAAAACACTGAATATAGAGATATAAATATTTACATTTTTTGATAATTCACAAAAGTTATCAATGCCCTTCGCTGCTTGTGATGATATTAAAGAACCAATAACAGAACCGATTCCCATTCCTAAGACTGAATAAGCAGGACCTCTTCTGGAAAGTAATGCTCCAACTATTCCAATACCTGAAAGAATTGATACAACATTAATTGCAGATTTAAGCATTTGAGATAATCCAGTAATAATCTTGTTTTTAGTATTTTTTTCTTGACTAAAACTCTTACAAATAGCTGGAAGTTCAAGAAGAGAAAGCATAATAACACTTATGCAAGGAATTCTTAAAAGCGTACGTCCTATTAGTTTTGATAATTTATTTCCGGTTAATTTGACCGCATAAATGATTTTGTTTTTAACCATTATCTTTCCTGCTTCATCAAGTATAACTTTAGGTACCGATCTTCCTGTAATCTCAAAATCTTCAACTTCAATTTTTAATTTATTCCTGAGAAATTGTCCAAAGCCTGTATCAAATAAGGAAGTATCAATCTTATGTAGCATTATTCCAATTTTGCCTAATCTATTAACAATAGGCTCAAACACTGTGCCTCTAAAAAATGAAAATGGAGCTTGATATTCTCTATAATTGTATTTTGGTAATTCACCTTTTATGATTTGATCCCAAGCTGCTTTTAAATCCCTTGTATCTTCTGGCAAATTAACTAACATAAGACCAACTAAGCCTGCTGCTCTTGTATAATTGCCATCTTCAATATTATCAGGTAGGGATGATATTCTGCGTATAGGTATAATAGGGCTTAACGCTGCAAATAACGCTCTTCTGATCCCGGAAGCTTTTTTATCTTTAATTTTAATGTGCGCTGGAATATTGTTGGTATGATTGAGAAACGGCGCAAATATTTTTTCCGTCCTTCTTATATCGCTGTACATGTATGAATCACAGGGAATTCTTGCTAATTCTCTCCTGTCCATGCCGGAACGGCGATTTAACCCAACAGAAATATTCTGATTTCTTCTGTCAGTTAATTGCATAAATTGAGGATAGAGAGAGTAAATATTAGTCATTTATTATTCCTGTTGGCATGTTAAAGTAAACGGAATTTTTATCCGCTTATGTATAAAAACATCAAGTGCAAAAAAGTTGCTAGTTTGTAAAAAAAATTTTAGCTCTGTCTTTATTTATACCGGATTTATCTTTAAACCTAAACATATTAAAGAACAATTTAAGCTATAGTAAGATTACTTTTCGCACGTTTTAACCAGTCAGCAGGACTAAACATAAATTACGATACCTTCTTTCATAGCCTCATTAGCAACAGACACAATCATATTTTTTGATTTATCAATTCCTGATGGGGTTTTAACAATCATATCAAGTGCTCTATAAATAAGTCTTTTAATGTTCTTGCTTCGCATTCCTCAAAATGAAGAAAAGATTTTAAATCTCTGAAAACAGTTTCAATAAACCATCTGTTTTGATATATCTTCCAGCCTGAATGACTCATAATAGGCTTTTTAAGATTGGTAATTATGTATCTCTTGTCGTGTTTGACAACTTGAACAATATGACCTATCCCTTTAGCCTTACCATACAAGCTCTTTCCTCCATAATATTTGTACTTGTCTACCCTTTTTCCATTGAAATTCCTATTCCTTTTTGTAAGACATAAATACTTCCAGTTAAAATCATTCAGCAAGTTAAATGTTTCACTTGCCCCATACCATAAATCGAATAGTACTATTTCAGGGTCGAGACCTGCCTGATAATATTCTTTGAGTTTCTTCCTAACAATCTCATTCTTTGTACCCTCCTCTTTATTCCAGATAATATCTTCAAGATTGTATATATCATTACAGTGAACATAAATGATTTTTATCACGGTATAACCCTTGATTGCTTTATTTAGTGTAGAGCAATACACATACCTTATTCCTTCTATGTTTTTAGCGTACATTTTACTTAGAGATGTATCATCTATAAGTATTTTTCCACCTTTTGGCAAGCTTTTAATGTCTATTCTTGGTTTTTCATCAAAAATAGATAAAAATCTCGTCAATTTATCGTGAGAAACTTTTTCGATATTTTTAGCACATTTCAGGCAGGAAAATTTGCCTTCAGTTGATAATAATGCCAACATGTAAGGATTAGTGTTATTCATAACTACATCCTGACACTTCTTTGATGAAAAGAAAAATCAGGATGTAGATTTTTTATGCTTATTTTTTACTTTGCGTAAGTCCTGTAATTAACATGTCATAATATTTCAGACATTTTGGATTTTTCAATAAAATCTAAAATATCAATGATAGTCTCATTAAAGCTTTTTTTAATTTGGTGTTCCCAGATTCTAAGGATGTGCCAACCGTTTTCTTCATAATAATTGTTTATTTCCAAATCTCTCTCAAGATTTCTGCAAATCTTCTTTTTCCAAAAATGCTTATTAGTTTTAGGTTCTCTATAATGTAGAGGACATTTATGCCAAAAACAGGAATCCACAAAAATTACAATTTTATATTTCTTTATTGCAATATCAGGTTTTCCCGGTAAATCCTTAACATTTCTGCGAAAACGAATTCCTCGCCGCCACAATTCATTTATTACGCAATCCTCCAATGCGGTATGCGTGGACTTAACCGCTTGCATTGTTTTTCTTCTAATTTCCCTGGAAACTTTATCAACCATATTTTACAACTAATATTCTGTTTTTGATTTTATTTAACATTAGTTCAAAAAATAACATAATTTCACTATAGGCGTAATAATTGATTAATCTTCATTAAATAAAATAGGCCACAACCGTTCAAGCCTCTTGGCTATATGATAGGCTAAAAAAGGAGGTACCGCATTCCCTATTAATTTATAAGCGCTGCTAGCGCTTAATAAAAATTTGCCTTCCTTACCAGCACTTTTTACAAATTCATATTCGTCGGGAAATGTCTGAAGCCTTGCGCATTCTCTAACCGTTAATCTCCTCTCGGGTAGATCAGCTTCAAGTTCTTCAAAATGTTTACCGCCATGTTCAAGAGAAAGACGTCTATATTCGATGTTTCCATGATGTTCAGCCCTTATTGTTGGACTAATACTGTTTAAATCTATTTCAATTTGCCCTTGCGTGTTTCCGCACCACTTTGCCTTTGAGAAATGTTTTTGAGAAAGGTCATATTGTTCTTGCTCGGGTTCCAATAATCCTTCTAATGCCTGTTGAGTTGTAACATAGGGTATTAAAATATCATTTTCATTTTGATATAAGGTTAATTGCCCATTGGAGTTTCCATTCATGCTTTTATGAGTTGCGGACGGATATGGATCAAATTCTTTGGATATTTTAGCTTTACTCAGCTCTTTAAGGGCTTTGTAGGTTAAATATTTTTTATTAAATCCAAAGAAGAATATACGCTCTCTTTTTTGCGGTACTCCATAATCAGCGGCAAATAGGACACGAGCGGGGACTACAAGGTAACCTTGATCATCTATTTTACGAAAATCATTTTCAATAATACTTTTAACATTTCCTAAGGAAACTAATCCTTTGACATTTTCAGCAATAAAAACTTTTGGTTTGGTAATCTGAATAATTTCTCTCATCCATAAATATAGCAAGCCACGATTTTCCGTACCGATATCATCATCTTCGGTGCATTTAAAACCATTATGATTTTTATCTGAATTAAAGCCTTTTCTTTTTACCAGCAACGCTAAAGTCTTGACAAGGAAATCCGCCGGTAACAATATCAATATTTTCCGGAAATTTAAATTCCCCCTTCATGTGAGCTTTAACTAAGTCCACAATGCTTTCAATATGGAAACTATCATCTCCATATTTATGTTTTTTAAAATATGTTGTCCAGGCTATTTTAGCCGGTTCTAAAATATCATTAGCAAAAACAAGATTGAAAGCTGTTTTGGGAAGAATTATTCTGTCATTATTACCTTTTTCCTTTAACCATTCGGGATAAATATTTGAATTTACACTAGCGACATGTATTTCAAAGCCTCCCTCAAAACCTAAATCCATTCCTCCACAACCGGAAAATAAAGATAATACACGTTTTTTTACTGACATAGTTACTCTTATTCCCAAATCCGTGAGTATTAAGCTCTGATTACTAATATTATCATATAATAAATCTTAGCTAATTTCTCTCTTTTCGAACCTACTTTTACAAAGATTTATTATGATACGCTAATCCGCTAAATTTATTAATATTTGGTTTACAGTAAGAATTTTTAGTTTTAATATAATACTTGATATTGTTGGAGTAGACTTCTTATAAGAGTGTTTTAGGACTTCCAGTTTCCGAGTAAGGGATTAATTAATGGCTGATATTTTAACCCATCTGAGAGAGTTAAGTGTTGGGTTTTACTTCTTTAATGTTCGAGATATATGTGAAATTGAGCCGGCTTATTTTTTGACTGTATGCAAAGCCAATATCACAAATGCCGAAAAACTTTCTATAAAAGATGTGACAACTAATGTAAATCATTTTTCAGAGCAGGAATTGCGAGTTATTATAAATGGTCTGAAACTTGGAAGTGTTATAAAAGATAAATTTAATATTTCACAAAGCCCGAATATAAAATGGACTGGCGCTGATACTCAATGTGGAAGCACTGTGGATATTGTGATAGATAATTATTCCTTCTCGTTAAAGGAAGATAGCTATATTCTTGAAAATATGGGATTATATAAACTGTTAAATACACTGACTAATACGGATAAATATACCAGAGGCATCCATATATTTGAGGAATTTGCTCCCGATGCTTTAAATGCTTGGTTTAATATAACCAGAGACTTACTCATATCAAATGGCCCCAATCCCTTTACTTATTCATCTTCCAAATATGAAGTTATAGGTAAATATGATAGAGGCGCTCTATATTTGGAATATAAAGATAATAAGTCTGAAACGATAAAAATAATTGAAAATTTCTCTGGGTGTTCCTATGATAATTTTAAAAACCAAACTTGTCCAACAGTTAGAGAAAAAGTCTTTAGTAAGTGGATTAAAGAGAGAGTTGAACGCAATCCTTTATATGTGGAAATTAAAAAATCATGTGCTATTGAGGCTGGAAAAGAATCTTTTAAAATCGATGGTGGCCTATTCAAGGAACTTCTCCACTATCGTTACAGCGCTTCTTTAGAATTGAAGATTACGAATATTATTACGCAAAAACCACTGTTTTATCCACTAATATATATCGTGTGCCTGACAGGAAAACCGCAACGAGAGATATAATAATTAATTCTGTGAGATATGAAGTTCCTAAGTCACAATTAAATATCCATACAGAAATTGAGAATCAAAAAACGAGCTGTAAAATTGTATTCAGAAAATGAACTCCGTTATTCTCATGGTCAGTTTAATGGTACACCTGAAGCAAAAGCGTATATTGAGGAAGGTGAATTAACTACTATGTATGAGAAAATACACTAATTGCCTGTTATTAACAAGGATTAGTGGACAAAGAAGATACTACGCAACTAAAGCTTTCGGTTATAAGGAACTTTCTCGTGAGACGGTTAATTTTAAGGAGGAACTTGAAGAATTGAAATGCCTTTTACTTGAAAATGAATATAGGGAAAGAACTAAGGAAGCCTTAGTAATAATATTCAGAATAATTCAGCTAATGCTGCAAATGCATCTTCAAAGCTAAATGTTGACATTGGCACAAAAGCTAATAATGTTGCGGAATTATACTATAACACTTTCAATATTAATAATACTGATTTTTGACAAGAACCGTAAAGAAATAGTGTAGCTTCTATTAGACACTTTCATTTAAGTCTTAATAGATGCCAATTAACATGATACAGAATATTAACCTATTTATCAATCAATTATTGAAGTCTGGAAATTTTAAACAGTTGAAATACCGACAAAGCATTATGAGGAGTTACTGACAGAGTTTGAGGAACTCAAAAACAATGAAATAGTGATGATACCATCATTAATAAAGCTGTGTAAAAATCTACCATTTAAATTGATAGTTGATGATACAAATAATCCCAAATATGGTCTAAAAAACATAGTTAGGACTCTTAAAAATCTCAAAACCAGTGGGTACCATAAAGGCTACAAGATTGTTTTATTCTTGTGTGAAATAGCAAATCATAGAATACCAATACTTTAAGTAGAGGCGGTAAATCTCCAAAAGGCATTTACTTTGCAAATGGTGGAAAAATCACGACTACAAAAAATGCAGTATTTGCATCAAATGAAATCATTGATAACGGAGCAAATATCTCAGCGGGTAATGGCATAACTCAGTTGATAACCGGAGATGGCGTAACACTTAAATATTCTGCTAACTATGCTTCTCAGTCCGTAAGTGCTAATGATATAGTATCAGCGAAAGTCACGCCAGCTCAGGTAAAGTATCAAAATGGAGTATCAGACTCGTATAATAACATTAATATTGAAAAAGGGTCAGTCAGTGGACATATTGTAAGTCTTGCAGCAAAGATTAATGAACCAATCATAATAATATACTTACAAGCCCTTCTTTTTTATGGAGGTGATTTTGTTTTAAAGTAAATTTTAAGACATTTGTGATGCGTTCAGATATTTCAGAACTCTTATAATTTAGAAATTAGTAGATTAAAAAATCGTAATAATAAAGCATTATTCTGAGAATTTTCGTTAAAAATAGAAGATAAATTTGTATAATCTGGCTTGATACGTAAAATAGAAATAACGAAGTTACTGGGGTTGAGCTGTAAATTTAATGTACTAGTGTGATTGCAGGAACAAAATAAATATTTTAACTAATACCAGGGCGTTGGCTACTATAAATAAGACTGTATCAATGGTAAAATATAGTTATTGGTACTCTTGTTTCTTTCTAAAGTAGAAAATAATTGAAAGGAAGGAAATGAAAGGAGTGTATTATGGCTACAGGTTTTAAAAGTGGTGGACGTAAAAGGGGAACACCAAATAAGAAAGCCAAGCAGCTCGTAGAACTTATTCAAAAACATTTCAAGGGCTTTGACCCGCTCCTACAAATGGTAAATATTTATATGGATGGAAATACTCCTCTGGATATGAGATTTCAGATTTTAAAAGAAATGGCTACCTATTTTCACCCAAAACGCAAATCGGTTGACGCTGATGCAATAACCAATACAGAGCAAGACAATAGAGACATCGAGGACATTATCGAAGCTATAAGACGTGGGGAAGAGTAATGATAGTATATTTAAACCCCGAATATATTAAAAAACTTGAAAACAATGCGGTAAACACGAAACCTTTATCCTGTTATCCTTCGTGGGAAATTGACATAGATGCTTGGGCTGGTCTATCGGTAGATAATGTTGAAGCAGTATTGTATTTTGTCAAAACAATATGTGAAACAAGATTTGGGGCAGATTTCTTAAATAATTCAAAAAAGATATTGTTTACCAACAAGCAGGTGATAGAAAAATGTGCTGGTTGCTTTT
>CAWKGG010000097.1:0-18179 GCA_963848985.1 uncultured Methanosarcinaceae archaeon | reverse complement strand
GGATTTGGGGATACATCCTGTGAAACTCAAAATAACGAACAATTGATTCAGTTATATTATGACCCATAGGATCAAGGGACAGGATCAGCTATAATTTTCTTAATTCCAAGCCTATTGGCAGTTTCTATATTTCTGATAAGGCTTTCCAGACTATTTCCCTCATCAGGGATTATCACGGCTGCAGTCCCTGTTCTTGCAACAATAGGGCTTACAATTCCCATATTTGTGCTGTTCAAGCTAAGGCAATGTCTGCTCCTGCTTCAACTCCTTCAGTTATCAACTCAGGGTCAAGAGTATCAATGCTCAATGGGGCTGTAGTGATGGTTTTTACAAAGGATACGGTTTTCCGAACCTGCTCGGGCAGAGTATTAAGTGTGGCTCCTAAGTCGATAATATCTGCTCCACGGGCGATAAAGGCTTCGATTCTCATCTGAAGTGTGTGTGTATCTAACTCCATTGCCCCCACAATCTCAGCCATAATTTTCATGCAAGCTCTTCCTCCAATTTTTATTCCCCTCAGTGTAAGAGGTGAATGAGCCTCTTCTTCGGTTTGTCTTATGAGCTCTAAAGCCTTTTCCTTTCTAATCTCGATAAGAAACTCACAGGCTGGAATTTTTTTAGAAAACTCTATCTTTTCAACAAACTGCAAGTCGAAACTAAGATCATAGGCTTGCTTTGGTCCAAGTCGTATTTTACATCCCAATTTCTCAGAAGCTTCTGAAAAATCTCCTGTTACAAGTCCTGGAAGGAGAATAAGATCGTAATTTTTTGGAATTTTTGCTTCTTGAAATGCTTTAATAAGTATTTTAGGGTTAATGAAGGCGGCAATGTCAATATCTACTACTAGAACATCGGCTTTTTTTCCAACTGATTTTCTGACGACATTTTCAGCAAGCAGCCCTGTTGGAATCAAAATTTTCATACTTTCAGATAGAACCGCTAATTAAAAAGAGTATCTATTAGAAAAAGATTGGGAAAAAATATAAGATAAAAATTTTTAATTTTCAGCGTTGATGGTTCGGACTTTTGCCTTCAGCTTGATTAATTTATAAAATCAATGATGGATTCCTCATTCTTTTTTCTGAAGGTCTCTGAGGTATCTCCTTTTTGACTGGAATGTATCATTTTTCCGAACCTTCTTCCCTGAATGGGATCAATTTCGGATCTGGATTCCAGGATTCCTGATATTGCCTGAGGACCTAGTATTTGGGCAGACTGGACCCCTGTCATAATTGCCATTACCCTCACTTTGCCTTCATAACCTTCCCTTTATCCTTGCACCCCAAATAACATTGGCATTCGGGGAAAGTTCATAGGTAAGCATGGAAGCAATTTCTTCAGCTTCCTTCAGGCTCAGGTCAGACCCACCAGTTACATGGATCAGGCTTCCAGTTGCACCCTTGTAATCAACATCAAGCAAGAGGGGTGATTTAGAGCCGTTCGCACTACTTCAGTGCTCTTGTCCTGGCTTTTTGATTCGCCTACGAGCATTACTGCAACCCCACCACAGCTCATAATAGTCCTGATGTCTGCATAGTCAAGGTTTATTAGAGAAGGCACTGTTATTGTCTCTGTGATTCCTTTTACTGTTTCGGCAATTAGCTGATCCATTACGGAAAAAGCCTGTTCAATAGGAAGGTTGGGTACATAGTTAAGTAGCCTGTTGTTGTCCAGTCAATTACAGTGTCAGCTGCCCTACGAAGCTCTTCAAGGCCTTCTTCGGCCTTGAATATGCGAGCTCTTTCAACTCTGAAGGGGCTAGATACCATTCCTACGACAATTGCTCCCTGTTCTTTTGCCACTTCGGCAACCACAGGAGCAACCCCTGTTCCTGTACCGCCACCAAGACCTGCGGTGATGAAAACTAGATCTACATCCTTTAATACTTCTTCAAGGGTGCCCCTTGCAAGTTCAGCAGCTTTCTTCCCAGTCTCTGGATAACCACCTGCTCCCAATCCCCTGGTAAGTGTTTTTCCCACCAGAATCTTCTTATGGGCTCTGACATTATCAAGGTGCTGCTTATCTGTATTGATACAAATCGTTTCCGCACCTTCAATTCCTATATTATAGAGCCGGTTTACAGTATTATTCCCAGCTCCCCCGCATCCGATAATCATGATTCTCGGTTGACCGAGAAAATTCATCAAATTCATCATCTAAAGATAAATTTTTTCGATATTCCTTCTCTTTTCACTGAATTTCATTGCGTCCTGTACTATAGATTGCAATCAATCCCCTCAGCTGAATTTGTTTCTAATAAATAAGTTACTTTGACTTTCCCACCCTTTAATAGGGGGTAGATACCTTTTATTAGTTTTAAGCAGAATTAAGAGATAATCTTCAAAACTCACTAAATTTTTTTGTCCGTCATCTTTAATAAGTTGGCACTCTACTGAACTTAAACGTTTCGGACATATTTAAACAGTGTTTTTAAATTCTATATTAAGTTTAAATATACCACCCATAAATTTCATATATTAACTGTTTTCCTTTGTTTGTTACTTGGGTATCAAACAGGAAGTATGATACATGTCATAACTTTTATATACAGTTGCAATATATTTAGTATATCCCATTGAATCATTATATCCATAAATGCTTCTTTTTCGTAACGTTCTCTACTTATTGGTCAGGGGCTAATTGCGATTTTTTTCTCTTTATTTTTGATGCCATGATTAATTAAAATATTAGTAATTTAATCCATGTAATCCATTATCATCATGACTTTTGAGCTGAACTTTATATAATTTAATGAGACTGTTCATATTATTACCTTTAACTCGAATTCTCCTGTTAAAAACATTTTGGTATTATCCTGAAATTTCGAGGCTCTTGCTTAATTTTGAACAAAAATAAATAAGATCCTATTCCAAGGTATCATCTGTCTTTTTAAACCACTTCATTTTTTCTGATAAATCTACACTCAAATCATGAAGTGATGAAGTTGTTGTTTTGAATATCCTGATCAGCAACTAATCTCTTTTTATCAGGCTATAAAACTTATTATCAAAAGAGTAACCTATGACCTTTTTTTGTCCATTTTTCGTTCTCTATATTTTTTATTTTTTCCATTTTCCCAGGGTTTATCCCATTTGCATATCCAGGATCTGAGTGTATGAAATAGAGTACCGAATCATTTCGTTTTTTTTCCAAACCAAGGAATGACATTGGTTTTGCAACTGTCCATATACTTACTGCCTCTTTGCAATCATAACTAATCCTCTCTGAATTCCCAAATTGCGGTGTTTTTTGGCATTTACTAGGAAAACCAAGAAAATTTCCTGAAAGAAATTAGGTCAATATATTGTTTCTGAAGTTCAAAGTCTGAAAGACCATTCAGGTGCTGTAAAAAAAGCATTTAAAAAATAATAATTTAATAAGTTTTGTATCCGCCTCTAGGAGAAGTTTTGTTAAAATGTTCTAGATTCAAAAATGATACGAACAGATTTCCAATCAATTAACGAATCAATTTCAGCAAGTTTGTCTCCAACTGGCTGAAGAAGTTTGTAGTCTTCTTTAGGAGCAAAATCATTAAGAGTTTTCATAAGTCAAAATTAATTTTAAGAAATTTAATTCACTTCCTGCAGATGTGCACAAGAATGCCATTATTTTCTAAATATGACAGTAGCTTAAAAATTAATCTAACTTTAATAATCACTATTCATCTTCCAAATATCAGTTGAATGATAGCTAATATTAGGTGTTATATACTTTTGATTGCAACTGATGGGAAAAGAAACACATGAGAAATAATATACTGTTTATAAAAGTAAGCCCACCGAAATTTGCTCAGCGAATATTATAAATGATGGGTAGGAATATTATTTTGCTCAGTCTGGATAGTTACTTTGAATAATAGTGGGCATATAGGTTACAAAATTTGTAATGTATTGCACTTCTGTAAAATGCCGGTTTTATGTTGAAAGGAGATTTTCACATTTAAAAGGAATGAAGAGTAATATCTATAGTCAACGAATTTTGTACCCATTAATTATGACTCTATTTTACAGATAATTTTTTTTCGATTGACCACTATTTTCTCAACTTTTGATCGAATTTTTGATATGAATTTGGAAGATTATGTGGATTACATAACAAATATTTAATACTGTATAAATGATTAGATAGTAAAAATACTAAAATGGAGCAAAAAGTCCATACTCGATAATTCTATAGACTTTGTGATTGGAAACTAGCAAATCTGAGATTATTTTGATGAAATTTTTGAAGGTTGCAAAATTATTTTTGCCTAAAAATGATTTTTCATTCCAGATAAATTTCTACTTTCAAAATAAGTTTTTAGTAAAGATGTCCATGTGAATGCAAAAAGAAGTTTAATTTGGCAATTTCAATATAGTACTAAAGCTAAAAAAAGTAAATTATTATCTATTAAAAACTTAGAATATTTTCGATTTAATAGCAATAAGTTTCTATTCCTATTGATTTATATCTTATATATGATATTTAGATGGGAAAACATATAGTATTTATTAGACATAATATGATTGCTGACTTCTGTTTATTTGTATTTTGGTTACAATCCTCAGATGGAAAAACATATATTTATAGAGATAAAGGATTCCTCATACTAATAAACTGGGAACTGGGGGAAAAAATCATCCCTCAGGCAAAAGAGTACAAAAAGTTTATATAAAAAATAACTGTTTACGTTTTCGTCGAAAATGAGGCATAAACGATTAAGAATCTCGATTTATTTTTTAAAGATATTATGAGAGAAGTGATCGGCTAAATGGAGATTATAACCGAAAATAGAGTTGCTAAGGTGATTTTTAAAGGCTTCTTTAGCTTAGCCATTTTGTCGCTAACATCGGCAATGGCTTCTGCCAGTGAGGCAAATCTTAAGATTCCAAATTTGAGCCAGGAGCAAAATAATTTACTGCTCTATGGTATTGTTGTATGTGTATTAGGTATGTTATTCGGTCTTTATCAATTTATAAAGGTGAATAGAATTCAGGCACATCTGAGTATGCTGGATGTAGCCAACATCATTTACGAGACCTGCAAGACCTATCTGATCCAGCAGGGTAAATTACTGTGCATATTATTTGCCTTTATCGGTTTCTGTATGGCCTTTTACTTTGGTTTCCTGCAGAAAACATCTTTGAGTGGAGTATTGCTCATCCTGACCTGGACTGTAATAGGAATATTGGGTTCCTACAGTGTTGCTTGGTACGGTATTCGCATGAACACTCTTGCTAATAGCAGAGTCGCATTCACTGCCCTGGAAACAAAACCCTTGAAAATGTTAAACATTGCTCTTGATGCAGGAATGAGCATAGGAGTGCTTCTAGTCTGCGTTGAGCTGATAATGATGTTAATCATATTGCTGTTTGTTCCGAGGGAGTTGGCCGGAGCAAGCTTCGTAGGCTTTGCAGTCGGCGAATCTCTAGGAGCCAGTGCCTTGCGTATCGCTGGAGGCATATTCACCAAAATTGCTGATATAAGCGCTGATCTGATGAAAATAGTCTTTGGGATAAAAGAAGACGACCCACGTAATCCAGGTGTTATTGCCGATTGCACGGGGGATAATGCTGGTGACAGTATAGGACCAACTGCAGATGGATTCGAAACTTATGGAGTAACTGGTGTAGCCTTAGTATCCTTCATCGTCTTAGCTGTGCAACCTGCCCTGACAGGCATCTTGCTTACCTGGATCTTTGCAATGCGCGTGCTTATGATACTTACTTCCATAGGTTCGTTCTATATAAATAAAGCCTTAAGCCAAGTAAGATTCGGCAACAAAGAAGAATTCGATTTTGAAAAGCCTCTGACCAGCTTGGTATGGATTACCTCTCTCCTCTCTATTGCTGTAACCTTCGTCATAAGCTATTACATGTTAGGGCCTGGTTCCGGAGTACCTGGCCAGCTGGAGAAACTCTGGCTAGTGCTCTCAGTAATCATAAGCTGTGGTACCCTGGGGGCAGCTTTGATTCCAGAATTTACCAAAAAATTTACAAGCCAAAATTGTTTGCATGTAGCCGAAGTTGTCAAAACTTCACGAGAAGGCGGCTCCTCACTTAACATCCTTTCTGGACTGGTTGCAGGAAACTTCAGTGCATTCTGGATTGGCATGGTATTCATGGCACTGATGTTCTGTGCCTATTATGCTAGCGGTTATGGTTTGAGTGGGATAATGATCTATCCCTCTATATTCGCTTTTGGATTGGTAGCATTTGGAATGCTTGGTATGGGCCCGGTTACAATAGCAGTCGATAGCTATGGGCCTGTAACAGATAATGCCCAGTCTATTTTCGAGTTGTCATTAATAGAGTCCATTCCCAAAATAGATGCACAGATTCAAACAGAGTATGGCTTCAAACCGAATTTCGATAGAGCCAAAAAGTATCTGGAAGCTAATGATGGAGCAGGAAATACCTTTAAGGCCACAGCCAAACCAGTTTTAATAGGTACAGCAGTTGTTGGCGCTACAACTATGATATTCTCTCTAATTCTGGTTATTAAGAATGTTTTGGGGGTACAACCGGAAGAAATTCTAACTTTGCTTAATCCTTATACAATTTTAGGATTTATAGCAGGTGGTTCAGTAATTTATTGGTTTACGGGGGCATCAATCCAAGCCGTAACCGCCGGAGCCCACCGAGCAGTTGAATATATCAAGACGCATATCCGACTGGATGAAAATGCCAACCAGAAAGCTGCCATGGAAAATTCGAAAGAAGTAGTAAAGATCTGCACACAGTATGCTCAGCAAGGGATGTTCAACATATTTATCGCCATATTTTCCTTTACATTAGCATTTTCTTGCCTATCAGCTCCTGTAAGCGGGAATCAATCAGTGGCGCTTTTCATTTCATACTTGATCTCCATCGCTGTATTCGGATTGTTCCAGGCCGTATTCATGGCCAACGCTGGTGGATGCTGGGATAATGCCAAAAAAGTCGTGGAAGTAGAATTGCAGGAAAAAGGCACTTCTTTACATGAGGCAACAATTGTAGGAGATACCGTAGGGGATCCTTTTAAGGATACCTCCTCAGTGGCTTTGAATCCAATCATCAAGTTCACAACATTGTTTGGTTTATTAGCTATGGAAATCGCCATCTCCGAGTCATTCAGAAACGTGGCCCCCTATGTTGGCAGCTTATTCCTTTTGGTTGCATTAGTCTTTGTATGGCGTTCTTTCTACACTATGAGGATTCCAAACGATTAATGAAGAAAAATACATTTTGGTTAAGAATAAGCATATCTTATGCATCGAAAAATCTCACAATTTAGCCGATTGTCTATAAAACAGCCTATGAAGAATTAATTGAAATAAGAGGTTTATCGAAATTCTGATGAGACTAGGTTGTGCAAAACCCGATGTTATGGGGTTTTTCTACTGAAAGTTTTCATATCATGTTCTGAATATTTTATGCTTGAAAGATTTCGCTTAATCATGTTAATTTGAAAACACTTTCAGTTGCGGAGTTTAACGCTAGAAAGATCAGATGAATCCTCGCTCGAGAGAAGAATTGGTTGAACATAACTTCACTATGTATAAGATCCAGGAATCTCAGTTCATCGAGTTCAAAATATCTTGAAGGAATACTAGGATGCTCTTATCAAAAATTTCTTATCAGCGAGAATCTTGCCCGGCAAAAAAATCGTCATCTTATGGCAAAATCTAGTTAATTATAGTTAACTTAGCAATTACTTATATTTTTTTATTTGTTCATCAAATATTTATACTCAATTCTGAGCAAGTGATTTAGCTAGCTTTGTATGTTTACCTCTAACCAATTTTCATAGTCATGTAACTGTTTCAATGAATCCCTTCCAAATATTTTCTCTAAACTCTTCCAGGTAAATTTAAGTGGATTTTGTAGAAGTGGTTTCGAAACTGAAGAGATTCTCATAATTCTGGTCTCATGAAAATTTGATTATCGAGCATAATGACTGGATAGCTTCTTATCATTGCAAGGGATTCATAGTTCATTTGGGTGACAAATAATTAAATTTTTTTGATAACAGGATGTCCCTCATAGATAACGTAGTTTAGTTTCAAACTTTTAGAACTCTTTCTAGAGCTCAGCGATTTCAATATGTTGAGTAGGAGCTAAGACATACATTTTCTTCTAGAATCACGGAAAAGTCGAGGCTATTAAAAAAGTGATATTTTGATAGAGTTCATGAGTCAATTACCCCTTCACAGTTTTCTGTTATATATTCTCAATTACATATTCTGCAACTGCATTCCCTACATCGATCGTTCTTGCTGTACCTTTCAGGTCAGGAGTGATAATCTTTTTTTGAAGCACATCCGCTATTGCCTCATCAATAATCAGGTAATGCGGTTCACCTATCCATTCTAGCAACATCTTTATACAAAGGATTGCAGCAAATGGGTTTGCAATACCTTTTCCTGCAATATCAGGTGCACTACCATGTACGGGTTCGAAAAAAGCATATTTTTCCCCTATGTTGGCGCTGGGGACAAGGCCAAGGCTTCTGACAAGAGCTGCACACATATCACTCAAAATATCACCGAAAAGGTTCGTTGTAACCACAACATCGTATTTCTCTGGATGAATCATAAGACTATAAGCCATTGAATCAACCAACATATCCCCATACTCTACGCCATGATCGCTGGCGGTCCGTCTGCAAACATCAAGGAAAAGATGATCTGATTTCAGGACATTGGATTTGTGGACAATAGTCAGTTTGTTCTTTCTTTGTTTTGCAAGTTTACAGGCATATTCTGCAATCCTCTCAGAGCCTCTTCGTGTGACAATTCTTTTTGTCCAGGATATCTCAGGGCCGATTTCCTCAATTCCAGAGTACAGTCCTTCAGTGTTTTCCCTGACAATAATTAAATCAAAATCGCTTTTTCCGGTAATGCCCACTACTCCAGGAAGGGGTTTTATAGGTCTTATATTGGCATAAAGATCCAGTTCCTTTCGGATAGTTAGGAGCAAACTTTTGTAATTTGGATCTGGCACGGTGGTAACTGCTCCAAAAAGAACTGCATCGCATCCCTTTATGGTTTCAAGATCTTCATTTGACATTGCAGTACCTACTTTCTCCCACCTTGCATAACCTAGTTCCAAAGGCACTTTCTCAATATCAAGCCCGAATGCATCCAGAATCTTAACAGCTTCTGGAATCACTTCTCTGCCAATCCCATCACCTTCGATTACGGCCAGTTTCATGCTAACTGCATCTATAACTTGGAGTATATTAATTTGGTGTAACTTTTTCAGATATCAAAAGAGGTTTATCGAAATTCTCTATACATATCTGTACTCATGCTAGAAATCGGACTAAACTATTTTGTGATTTTTTTTGTTGATTATCTTTTTAATGTATATATCTATTACATCTAATTCTAAGTGCTAAATTTCTTTATCGATTAAATTTCATTAACCACTTCAGGAATGATTTTTCTGGAATATTGTATAATTCCTATATTCCAGATGTTACTAGTTTAATAATGTCTCTAATGATTACTAATTTCATTTTATATGTTGTAATCTCAAGAAATGACTTTAGAGGATTTCGATAAACCCTAAATTTTGGGTATTTGTTTATAAAGAATTTATAAAAAAGTTATTTAAGTATGAGGTTTATCGAAGTTCTTTTTAATATATCAAAAACATTATACATTTTCACCCATACTCAGTGTCTGCATCTTAAGTAGGGCTAAAAAAGTTTTTTAGGTGCAAAGCTCCTCTTTGATTAAACTTATATTCAAGTACATTAGGCATATTTTAGTCTTGTTTACCGTGTTTTTCAAGAACTCAGTTAATTTTTTTTGTTGTATTTGAGTACAATTGCAAATTCCACTTTATTCTCCTCCATCTTTGAAATAATTTACATGTCAAGAATTCTCTATCTACGTAAAGGTTCTTACTTTCATTCTTTTTATTTTAATCCGTTCACATGAATATCTATAGGGGTTGAATCTTTGTTTCTTAACCTATTTGTGCTAATTGCATCAAGTTTTGGCCCGAATCTTCTAATTATATCTCAGATGTAGGATAAATATCCCCAGAAGTTCCATTCTTCGATTTTAATTTTCTTATATTTGGAATGCTTCTTCTCACATAATATTCAATATCTTGGAAGTCAATGGCAATTTCTTGAACTTTAGTTTTAATATCTATCGTCTTAAAAATATCATCGTTTATTTTCTTCAATAAAACAGAATTTTTTCAACATAACTTGATTTTATATAATCAAAAATATTATAAACGGAATAATTTTTATTTTTGGTATCGTGACTTTAGATCGTTATTTGCAGATTCAAGAGGATTGTTAGAGGATGTTGCAGGCTGAAATAAAATATTAAAAAACTATTAAGAGCCATATTTTACTTCACCAAGTAAAGTTATTATATAAACAATACTACATAATTCAGAGATACATAATTAAACTTGTTGTATTTATGCCAGAATTGGAAGTATTTTTCTTTGCAATAATCAACGACTTTATTACCTCAAATAATTTATGTGATATTTTTCTCATTCGTAGAAATATTTTTGGAATTAACTAGATTCGGAAATACTGTAATTAACAAAAACTATATGTTAGAGAATTGTTATTATCGCCTTAAAATTACCATAGTTTGCCAAATTTCATCATTGTTTCATAATTGCCTTATTTGCCTTTAAGGATTTCAGGTGAGTTAGTGAGCATCAACATAAATAGATATAAATGCGGATACTGTGGTGCCTGTGTGGGAGTCTGCCCTCAGGGATCACTCGAACTTGTAGAAACCTGGGTTGAAGTGGATGAAAATACATGCATGACATGTGGAGTATGCGATCGCATTTGCCCTGTTGGAGCAATTGAGGTAACTAAATGAAGGACAGGTATGATGTTTTAGTGATCGGAGCCGGTCCTGCGGGTTCAATTGCTGCAAAAACAGCGGCTGAGAAAGGACTAACTGTGCTTTTAATCGAAAAACGCCAAGAAATAGGCGATCCGGTGCGCTGTGCCGAAGGCGTGAGCAAAGAGTATCTCAAAAAACATGTGGAAATTGACAAGAAATGGATTTGCGCTGACCTCAAAGGCGCTCGTATTTACGCTCCGGATGGTACAAAGATAGAAATGGCAGAAGAAATTGCTGGGGGAGAGGTTGGCTATGTCCTTGAGAGAAAAATTTTCGATCGTGCTCTTGCGGAAAAGGCTTCAAAAGCCGGAGCAGAGGTTAGGGTGAAAACCAGAGCTATTGGCTTGATAATTGAAGATGATTTCGTCAAAGGAGCTAGACTCATGCAACTTGGAAAAGAGTATGATGTACATGCCCGAATAGTCATAGGTGCTGATGGGATCGAATCAAAAGTAGGACGGTGGGCAGGTATTGATACTTCTCTGAATCCCATTGACATCGAAACTTGTGTTCAATACTTGGTAGCTGGTGTGGATATAAACCAGGAATACTGTGAGTTTTACATCGGAAATGGTCTTGCACCTGGTGGATATATATGGATTTTTCCGAAAGGTGAAGGAAAAGCGAATGTCGGGATAGGGATTCTCGGGAGCAAGATGGGTAAATTCAAGCCAAGGCCAGTAGATTACCTCAATATTTTTCTTGAGAAAAAGTTTCCGCATGCCAAAGTAGTCGAGATGGTTTTTGGAGGAGTACCTGTTTCAGGTAGTATTGAGAAGACTTCCACTAATGGGCTGATACTCATAGGAGATGCTGCACGCCAGTCAGATCCAATCACAGGCGGTGGGATCCTCAATGCTATGGATGTAGGGAAGATAGCAGGAGAGGCTGCTTTTGCAGCCATATCCGCAGGAGATGTATCTAAAGAAAAATTCGAGGAAGTTTATGAGAGGCGTTGGAGATCAACCACTGGGCATGCTATAGATCTGAGCTTAATTGTTAAAAACTGTTTTATCAATTTGAATGATTCGGATCTGAATGCCCTTGCCTTTTCTCTAAAAGATGTAAAATTTGAGAGAATGAGCCTTCTTGACCTACTACATGCTCTCTTTAAAGCTAACAAAAAGCTTCTCTGGGACCTTCGGGTGCTCTTCAAGGACGCAGCAAAAGAAGTGGTAAAAAGTAAAATGTAATGTCTGAAAGTTCAGTCATTTTTCACTTTTTTTGAATCCCCTTTTCTGATATTTTTTAAGGAGGTCTCTTCTATCAAGTTATCCAGGAGTTATCGTTTAATATTATCGCAGGAGATCATAAAATCATTATATATTGTTTGTTCTTGTCCCATGCTCATGATCACAGATATAATCCATCGATTTCGAGGAACTAAAAGAGATACTTCAATTGCTTGGGGAAATCAAATATCAAAATTTGAACAATTTCATGGTACTGAATTAATACGAGAACATTACCCAAAAAAAGAAAGGTAATCCAAAAAATGTTCAAAACCGTGGTGGATTGAAGCAGTCGCAACTGAATACTTATACAACCTTATTCACTAGTTTTTAGTTAAAATCGCTATGTTCTCTTTCTGACTTTTAAACTTTGAATGAGGATAGCACTAAAATCGACTTCTGATTCTAATTTTTTTTGGAACCCATTTCAACTGACATTGGCAATAGTATTTCTAAAGAATTATGCACTTAAAATATAACCAAACAAATTTTAAAATAAATAGACACAATCTGAAGACCGGAAAAAGGCATTACTAAATCAAATATTGTTTTTGGTTACAGAGGCTTTCAATAAATCCCAAAATTCTTTCTATAATTACAGGTTGTATATAATTTTTCAGTGAAAATTAGAGGTTTATCAAAATTACCTCTAATACAAGAGATCCTCAGAAAATGAACCATATATTCATCGGTTAGTTCTGATTTTATAATAAGAATCTTTGGTAGGTTACACAAAAATGGAAGATATAATAAAAGATAATACTAAAGTTAATGAACTCCATCATTGCAAAATAGTTATAACTAAATTTAATAAGGTGAATTAAAAACTATGAAATCAAATCAATATACAGATTTAATAATATGGATACTAATTAGCTTCTTTGTGTATTTAATCATAGTAAAAGTAATATCAATAACTTTCGAGTTCGGAAGAATAGCAATAGAGGTGCTTATTTCAGTGATGATAGGTCGAGTAATATTAAAACTTATCTATAAACTAGTATAACCAGCTCTTATACTGTAGGTCAGATAGGCTATGCCATGGGAATGATTTATTTTGCATTTCAATTGATTTCTTCTTTCGGCTAAAAAACGATTTCAATTTGTATCTATTTTTCTTTCTTGCTGCTGACTGAACTATCCATATTAGATTCTACCTTGCTACTTCTGATAATCGCTTTGTGATTCTGCTGAGTAGAATTTATCCGCAGATTTGTATATATTCGGGGTAACTCCAAGCCATGAAGCACGATTCTCTCCTGAAGAAAAATCTTTAAAATGGTTTATTTCAGCGATCAGAGTCGTTTTACCAAGTTCCATAATATCGAAACCAGTATCTCAATTTACATTAACCTTTATGCTTTCATAACCAAGTTTCATAGTCAAATCTCATTTAGTTTATCTATGTTATGCAATAATTATATATATCACTATTTTTTTAAAGCCAGAAGTATGACTTTCTTTGCTTCATACATCCACTGTAGAAAGGGGAGCTAAAATTCTAAATTTGCTTGCTCAGAAAATGGAGTGTTTGATTTTTCGGTTTACAGGTTTCGATTATTCTCGTTTTGAAACTTATGTTCTTTTTATGAATCAAATATTCTAAAAAATAAATTTTTTTCATACCTGTTATCTTAGCAAAATATTTTTACCTATCTTAAATCCAGTTAATTATAGTAACCGGAGAATTATCTCCAACCTACATAAAACAGCGAAGAGCCTTATATTCCTTAATCAGATACTACAAATCACTTTCTTCTGACATGACTAAGCTAGGTGATTTATATGCTGATTAGTTTTCTCATTTGGCTTACACTAACCTTGAAGAGAGTCCTGATAGAATTTCACTACCACTCTTACCAATAAATGTATATCAGCGCATCATTTAGATTAAATATTTCAGATGTGAGATTAAAGTGAGCTTCATTTATGTCTATATTCGTTTTTGGTAAATATATTCATCATACCAAACTTTAGGTGGTAGATATTCAATAGCCAACAGTTAAATAAAGCCAGCACAACGAAATATGCTCCTTGAATCTTTGTAAAAATGGTTGTAAATATTGTTTTGCTCAGGTTGAACATTTATTTTTTTGAGGGTATTAGGCTAGCTACAGTTCCTTCACAATCATTTGTTGCAAGCATATGGCTTTTGATTCCATTCCGCAAAGTTTGGTAAGTTTGAGGTTGACCAATACGATTACATATTCCTATATAATCTCTTCGGAGTTTTTATAGGGATTAATGCCGTTAAAAACCTTTGTTTAGATCTTCATCTCCAAGTTCACTTCGACCCAAACGAGTTTGCTGGACTCTTTAAGGGTTCTAAAAGTAAAATATTTCCCCCCCTAATATCTAGTTCTGCAAAGTCCTTGTTCTCGATAATGTAAAGGATTTTTTTGTTAGGCTTCTTCAACTGTTTTTTTTCTCCAATTTAGTGGCTTCTTCTGCAGATAACATTCCCTCGGATTTAGAGGATTCTTTTTCACTCCCCTTCCCTATAGATTTTTTTGTATTGGCGGCTTTAATCCTTTGGTTTGCGATCTCTTCCATCTTTCCTACCAAATCATCTTCGAGCTTTGTGAAGAGAATTTCAGGTTTTGCGAGTTTTGTACCTGCTTTTATAGGCACTAGAGCTTCGCTGTAATGGGCTGTATGCAGATCTTCTTCCTGCCCGAGCTGTTTCCAGGCGCGTTCCATAGTTTGTGGGATCACGGGTTCGAAGATAATGCTGAGGGCTTTTGAAATGTGAAGACAGTTGTAAAGTACATTCCCGCAAGCAGTCTTATCCTCTTTAACCAGTTTCCATGGCTCCTGAGCCTGGAAGTAGCCATTTCCAAAAGATGCAAGAGCCATTGCAGCATCAACGGCTTTTTTGAATTCATAATCAGTAATTGCTACTTTTACTTCATTTATGGCCTTCTCTATTTCTTCCTTGACTTCGGGTTCAAGCTCCCCTTCAGGGATTTTTCCGTAGTTCTTGGAAGCAAAAAGAATTGTTCTATAAAGGAAGTTTCCGAGCACTGCCACGAGTTCGGTGTTTATTTTTTCCTGAAGCACGTGCCATGAAAAATTCAGTTCCTTAGTATGGGACGTATAGCTCGCTAGGTAGTACCTCAGGAGATCTGGATGGAAACCTTGGTCAAGGTAATCTTCCCCAACCCATACCACATAACCCCTGGTTTTGGAAAATTTTTTATCTTCGATTTTAACCATACCTGAAGCTACAACAGCAGTCGGTACTGAGTATCCTGCTCCTTTAAGCATGGCTGGCCAGAAGATGCAGTGGTGGTAAGTGATGTCTCCGCCTATGAAGTGGACAATTTCTCCGTCGTTTTTCCAGTATTTTTCCCAGGAATCCCCCACCTTTGTAGCCCACTCTTCTGTAAAGGCAATGTACCCTATTGGAGCATCCACCCAAACATAGACAACGAGATCTTCATGTCCTGGAAATTTTATCCCCCATTCCAAATTTCTTGTAATGCACCAGTCTGTAAGCCCCTGCTTTACCCAGCCCAGTGCATAGTTCCTGGCATTGGTGGTTCCTCCAAGGTCATTTGAGAGATAGTCCATAAGGTAATCGCTGAACTCTGAAAGCTTGAAAAAAAAGTGCTCCTGCTGGCGATATTCTGCAGGCCCGCTGCAGATAGTGCATATTGGGTTCTGAAGTTCTCCTGGCTCCAGGTGCTTTTCACATCCCTGATCGCATTCGTCTCCTCGTGCAGTTTCCCCGCAGTAGGGACATGACCCTTCAACATAGCGATCAGGAAGAAAACGATTGCATTTAGGGCAGTAGGCAATTTCAATAGTTTTTGGGTATACATAACCTTTTTCAATCATCTTGTTGACGATATCGAGAGTCCTATTGTGATTTTCAGGATCATCCGTTGTCCCAAAAGCATCAAAGTAAATTCCTAGTTGCTTAAAAGTCTCTTCAAAATGTTTGTGATATATCTCCACAAGCTCTTTAGGAGTGATTCCAAGTTCCTCGGCGTTCACGACAATTGGGGTACCGTGGGTATCCGAACCACAAACAAAGGTGACTTCTATTCCTTTCTTTCGCAGGGAACGGACGAATATATCAGCAGGTACATAGGTCCGCAGATGTCCGATATGTGCAGTGCCGTTAGCGTAAGGTAGACCACAGGTGACAAGTATGGGTTTACGGGAAGATTCTGGCATTTTTATCTCCTTATATTTTGTGTCAATATATTCTTCTTCGATGATTTTAACTCTATAATATATTTAGCTTGTTGTTTTAAAAGGGTAACTTGTATCAGGAATAGTTGCTTTTCGTACTGAAATAATTTAGCCTCTAAAATCGTTTTAATTTATTTTTATTCTCACAACCCAGTAAATATAACCTCAATTCTAAATTCTGCTTCTATTTGCAATCTATTCCAGAAAGCAGTTTCTGGAGATTCCAGTTCTTCAATTTTCATAGCCTTGTGAGGTCTTCTTTTGTATTATTTAATGAATCTCGCAAAGCTTTCAAAACTCTCCTACTTAATCTCGGGTATCTATGGAATCATTTTCCAATATTCAAGTTTCTCTTAGGATGTCTTACCCTTGCAAGTATTGGCTGAATCCTTAATTTTCCAATGTGCTTTTTGAAATCATTGTCCTGTGAACCATCATCATTTTAATCAACTCAGCAATTAATTACATTTTTCATTTGCTCATCAAATATTTTCATCTAATAATTAGCAAATGATTTTGATTTAGCTAACTCTTTATGTCTACTCATGACCAATTCTCTGAGTCTCATAACTGATCCTATAAATTCTCTTGAAATTTATTTCTTTTATTCTTTTCCAGATAAATTAAATGTATTTACATCAGGTAATAGAGTGGCAGCAATGCTAATATCATACTCAATTGTTCTGCCTTTTTGATCTTAATTTTTGCAGAATTTGATTTTGGTTTTTCCAGTACAAATATGATATCAAAATTATTTCATATTTTTTTTCACTTAATCTTTCTAAAAATTTACATGTATTTTTCGCTTTATAACTCTCTTCAAAATCTATGACTTTGTTACCATTTTGAGCATAGAAAGAGTTTGAATTTACTTTCATTTTTTATTTATTTTTGAATATTTTTAGATTTTTCAACAGACTACCAGAGTCTTGGTTTTTTTGAGTATTCATAAGACAGTACCATGTTTGATAATTCAAAAAAAATTTATTGATAACTGCAAAGAAAACAAAATATGATGACATTTGCAATTCCAACTTTCTGGTTTTGGTTTGAAAATAAAAATGGAATGATTCGGTACTCTATTTTTATACAGTCAGATCCTGGATATGCAAACGCGGATAAACCCTGGGAAAATGGAGCAAAAATAAACAGATACAGAGACGAAAAATGGACAAAAAAAGGTCATAGGTTACTCTTTGGATACAAGTTTTATAGCCTGATAAAAAGAGATTATGTGCTGATCAGGATATTCAAAACAACAACTTCATCACTTCATGATTTGAGTGTAGATTTATCAGAAAAAATGAAGTGGTTTAAAAAGACAGATGATACCTTGGAACAAAATCAAAAGGTTATGATGCAACAATGAAAAGAAAGTAAAAGGAAATCTTATGGGAATGAGTGATGATATTAAGAAACAAGGGATAGCTTAAAAAACGCTACCTTGAGAAGAGGCTATGCAGTAACTAAAAAGATATTCAAAGAAGGAAAAGTAATTGTCTCTACTGTTCAAAGAGTGAATCTAAAGATGCTGTGTAAAGCTTTTTGTTATATCTCTATCAGTTGATTACATTAAAAATAAAAGAAGTATTCTAAGTATAGCTGTGGCTCTCTTTATAATCAAAGAATGATGAACCCGAAAAGAAAAAATTGGGTAAAATACCGAAAATAGTGAGAAGATATAGGACAAGATTCCTGCGAAAAAAAGGGTATATCGGAATCCTCAATATTATAAATAGCAATTTTTTATTCGATTATTGTAGAATAAATTTTTTCGATATTTAGCATCAACTAATGTGATAAGTATTTTCACTCACTTCTAATCATGGTGTCAAAAACAAAATCATTTTACAGGGAAGTGATGATTTAGAGGGGTAAACTGAGTCAAAAAA
>CAWKGG010000096.1:0-12796 GCA_963848985.1 uncultured Methanosarcinaceae archaeon | reverse complement strand
AGCCGGAGGTTATCGCGTGAGCTATAGTATTCCGTTTTCCAATAAAAAAGCTCTCTTCCATATGTCTAAATCTATACTTGAAGAACTCCAAAAAGGAGACGTACGTCAGGATTTTTACTGGAGCGGTAGTGACTGTGATATTCAGAGGCTCTACCAAGAATTAAAAAACAACATCGAGAACTGGGAGATGAAATGTATAAATTATAAAACTGAATCACAAACAAATCGATAAACAAGGCAACATGCGGGCATTCTATTCGATGAAAAGAAAATTCAAGGAAATTGCCTTGGAATAGAAATTTCGCTGATCCACGCAGATCTAGCATTTGTTTGCCTATTTGTCCATCATTTTCATTAATAGTTTGATAATTTAGAAGTTACTGCCATATTGAAAA
This sequence comes from uncultured Methanosarcinaceae archaeon, assembly GCA_963848985.1. Lineage (GTDB taxonomy): Archaea > Halobacteriota > Methanosarcinia > Methanosarcinales > Methanosarcinaceae > Methanosarcina. The sequence goes on along the minus strand of CAWKGG010000096.1, from coordinate 12,401 downwards.
CAATATATGAATTTTTGTGTACAGATTCCGAGAGTGAGCTGAAAGTACATATTATTTGCACAAAATGAACCAAGTTATAATAAATGAGTTTTAGGAGTGGTATACAATCATTGATGCAGACAGGTAGATAAAGCTCTAATCAAATCATCTTATATGAATCAGATTTTTAACCCAATGTTTTTTGGAGAACTCATATGAAAAAAATTAAGGTAAATGATTGCGAAGAAGTATTATCATCAATGAGACTGATCATAGAAACCCTAAAAGAGGTAATTGATAAACTTGATAGTGAAGCCATAAAGGCAATGCTCCAAAAAACAGTTGATGGCAATCAAGTTTTTGTAATGGGAGCCGGAAGATCGGGACTTGTTGCCAAAGCATTTGCAATGCGACTTATGCATCTTGGATTTAGTGTGTATGTGGTCGGTGAAACCACAACTCCTGCTGTTTTGCCGCAGGATGTCGTGTTTGCTATTTCTGGGTCCGGGGAAACCCGTACTATAGCCGACCTTGGAAAATTAGCGAAAGATATCGGCTCAACCCTTATAACAATTACATCTAAAAAAGATTCTACACTGGGTAGAATTTCCGATATTGCTGTAATCATTCCAAGCAAAACTAAAAATGACCCTGATAAAGCCGGCTACCTTGAAAGACACATGCGGGGTGACTACAAAAACATACCTCCTTTGGGGACTTCTTTTGAAATTACTGCACTTGTTTTCTTGGACTCTGTGGTTAGTCAGCTGATTACGCTAACCGGCGCTTCGGAAGCCGAACTTAAATCAAGGCATACGAACATCGAATAGAGTCTGAAGATCTACAGAAAAAGAGGGAATATTTCAGAAGTAGTGAATTGAGGTATACAGGAGAGTTCAGTTTGAAGGAGATAAATTTTTCAGAAAATGTTGCAAGAATAGATACTTCTGGAATTAGAAAAATATTTGAAGCTGCAGGATCGAGCTCCATTAACCTTGGGCTAGGGCAGCCGGATTTTGACACCCCTGAGCATATTAAGGCAGCTGCAATAAAAGCCATAAACGAGGGATTTACTGGTTATACAGTAGGAGCTGGAATTCCGGAACTTAGAGAGGCTCTGAGCTTAAAATTCAAGAAAGAAAATGATTTTTTTGTTTCCCCACAAGAAATAATTGTCACTTCTGGAGCATCAGAAGCTCTTTCCATTGCCCTTGCAGCCCTCCTCAACCCAGGAGATGAAGTACTCATCTCAAATCCAGGATTCGTTTCATATAACGCACTTACAGAGATCCTAAATGGTAAGGCAATAAGTATCCCTCTAGAAGAAGACTTCACTATGAAGCCTGACACAGTGCTTGAAAAAATTACACCGAAAACCAGAATCCTTATCCTCAATTCTCCTTCAAACCCCACAGGTGCGGTCTCAAGCAGGGCAGATATCAAAGCCCTTGCAGAGATTGCAGATGACCACAATATAACTATTATCTCAGACGAGGTCTATGAGTACTTTATCTACGAAGGAGAGCATGTCAGCCCTGCCAGCTACTCGGACAATGTAATTACTGTAAACGCTACCTCGAAGAGCTATGCTATGACTGGCTGGAGACTAGGGTATGTAGCAGGCAGAGCTGAGTATATAAACCAGATGCTCAAAGTACACCAGTACATACAGGCATGCGCCAATTCAGTAGCTCAGAAAGCTGCTTATGCTGCAGTGGTCGGACCCAAAGATTCAGTCAATGCAATGAGAGAAGAATTCCGAAAGCGCAGAGATGTTCTTGTGAAGGGAATAAATAAACTAGGGATGGAGTGTGCTTTTCCCAAAGGAGCTTTCTATGCCTTCCCAAAAATTTCAGATTCTGGGGCCGTGGTCTCTAAATTGATTTCGAACGGTGTTATAGTCGTTCCAGGAATAGCCTTCGGAAGCGAAGGTGACGGCTATATGAGAATTTCATATTCAGCTTCAATGAAAGCTATTGAAAAAGCTCTAAGTATCATGGGTAAAGTAATTTGATAATAAGGGTTCTCTAAAAGGTGAAACTTTTTTGGCTTTTTTCTTCGATTGTTTTTCTTTACTTTCATCTACCCACATTTTCTTCACTTTTTCCTCCTTTCTTTTCTTTCCACTTTTATATGTTCAGCTTCCTCGTAGAATAATACAAAAAATTTCAATAGTACAATTTGCTGTAGTTTGAATGATAATTTTTATTCATCATTATTTTTTATTAATGGTTTATAAAAAAACTTCATCCAGATATCTTAATTCCATTTTTTTGAAAACGCTTCTAGAAAATTTAATATTGTAGAGCGCTGAAGTATAAATCATGTAAATTCTCACTATACGATTTTGTGATTTTTTTTGTTTGATATTCAAAGCTTATATATATTAATCGGGGGCAAAGCAACCTATTTCTGACTAAATTAAATTTCGTCAAATGATCCATAAATGATTTTATTTCAATCAAAAACGCAGTAGATTATTGCAGAGACGCAAAATTTCCCGAGAACCGTTATTAACAACCGAGTTATATTTTAGGTCTTTTTGTACTATAAAATGGAAGTATGGCATGAAGGAAATTACACCGGACCTGGGGAGGATAGTACAACTTTCGATATCCTTAAAAGCTATGCTGAAAATCAGGAAATCAGTAAGAAAAAGAAGCAAATAGCAAATAAAGCTATGTATTTTGAATAATTCCTTTCAATTCAGAGCAGTTGCGCTAACTTATCTAGTTGCTAACTGTGGGATTTGCCACCATAAATTTGATAATTTTACATAATTTTGAGTTGAAATATAAAAACCAGAATCGAATAAAAAGTATCTTCCAAATAATTTGAAGGCATATCCACAACCTATAAGGTATTAGAGAGATGCTGCAGTCCTTTATAAACATGAGCTCGCAAATCTTTTGGAAGACGGAAACAAATTTCTTAATACAAAAAGTGACTGGGAATAAAAAATGGCCATTATGAAAAGGTATAAGATTAAACTACTGTGCACCTCTGCTTCGAAGCGATCCAAAAGATGAGCTTCAGAGATCAAGATGGATTTTGTGGTCGAAGACGGTTCAACTGCTGAACTAATTGCCCACGGTAGAATACCCTAATTCTGTGAAGGTGGGCCATAAAATGGACGTTGGGATACTTGTAGGGAAAAAATATAATCAAATTAAGCTAAAATTCACTTATAAGATCCAAATAGATGTGTTAAGGTATTACAATGGCAACATCAACAATCGGGAAAAAACAGCTATTGCATTATTTTTTCTTCACTTATTTCTTTAATTGTGGGATATCTGGAATTTGATTATAGCATTTATGCCGGGGGGAAAAATTTATATATTAGATAGGGAGGTAGGCAGGACAAAAAAATGACAACATAAAAATACTCGAAAAAATATCCCTTAATGTGGAAAATTCCTAAAGCATAATTAAAAGGCTATTAGACATTATCGATGATGAAGACTTGGAATTCCAGGGAATCAATGAGTTTTATGCTCCCAGAGCCGTGGGGCACGTGAACTGCATGGAAGTTATCAAGGGTAACTCAAAAGCTGAAGCATCCCCATTATAAATGTTAATGCTCCTCTGGTTGAAGTAATCCCTGAAGAGAAATCAATTGTTTGAATGAAAAAGCGACCGAAACTCTCATGGTCCCTGGCCTTGAAGGAGACGATATTTTCTATTTTATTGTTAAAGGAATGCTGTTATAATATCTTTTAATTCCTTTTTACCCGAAATGTCCATAGTTCATATAATTTTATATGAGAAAGTAGAAAAGCTTTCATAAGACCTGAAATTTTATTTTTACATGAGGTGGGAAGCATAATTGACGAGATTATAATCCTTGGAAAAAAGTACTCCGAAAAAAACCTGCAACTTATAACAGGAAAAAAAGATATCTTTCTAAACTGTGAAGATATTCCAGAAGAGATGCTGCTTTTAAGTGAAGTTATAGAGGATCCACTAGAACTACCTTATCTATTGGATACCTTCTACATTGCAAACATAAAAAATGAAAACGCTTTTCATTTTGCTCTCTTGCGAGTTCAGGTAGATTCTGACCTCAGGATGCATGAGGATATTCAGAAATATCAGGAAAGGAAGTATGTAGCTGAAACACTGGAAAAGTTACTTTATGGAGAACTGATGCTTTCTGTGGGAAAAACTTTAGAAATAGAAGATGTTTGATTTATGTGGCTATCTTCTTACAATAGGCCTTTCTTCTTTTTACAGACATTTGAGAAGGATATCAATGAATATAACTTTTTAAGCAATTTTAGATGACGTACCAGTCCGTATCATCGACCGAAAGACCTTCCTTGATACCTACTGTCCTTCTGGGAAGCTTGAGGGCACCAGTAATTGAATCTGAAAGATCCTGCAGGTACTCTTTAGAGGAGAGACTATTAAAAATGAAGGATTTCGAGGGTTGAAGCATTTCCTGAATTGTAGTCTCCCTGGGAATTACATTTACTTGTATATCGACCATTTTCAAGGCTTTTTCCATTGCAGTCCGGAAATCTCCGATACAGTAAGCTATCCTGTGAATGTAATTTTTTCTCGTTTTTTCAAGATAAGCGGCAATCCTTTCGCTCTCCAATTTTATGAAATCTCTCTTAATCCGTACCACATTACATTTCCCCATCATGAAACTGTAATGCATGAAAGGGTATTGCATATCAAGTTCCCTGGGAGTAATACCACAAGTTCCAAAGGTGACAATATGTACATCCTCAAGTTTTGCGATCTCAAAGATTACTCGATCGAACTTTTTGTGAGAGGGGCTCTCATGATAGGGTTTTTTTTTTGAGCAGGGAACGAAAATACAGAGCTTTTTGAAAGGAGCTTCATACTCTTTTAGAATCCAGTCGTTGGCCCTTAACATATCTGGGTGATAAATTATTTTATCAGTATCAAGAGGTTCTTGAGAACGTTCAGCTTCAGGAATGATGGGCTCCATAAACGTCATCAATAATTGAGAGTGGATATAATATATATAAGTATAGTAAACGAATGAATAAATTTCACTTCCATAAATAAATTATGGTTTCAAACACAATTACTTACACTTAAGCACTCAAAATTCTATAACCATAAAAATGCTGAAAAGACAAGTAAAAATTGTTCCAATATTCCTTTTCTTCAGTATTTTTCCGTACTCTACGCGATTTATATCTGAGTTTAAGATTGGTAAAGAAATTATGGAATTTTACCATAAAATACATTTTTCTCATAATATGAAGTGTTGATTTTTATTGAGAGAATTATAGCTATAGTTTTCAAAAAAATTAGTTGCAGTTATAACAACAATGATATAACTTACAGTAGTTCCTATTTTTTATAGTTCAGAATAAACAGTCATATTATTTTTAATTTTGTCTCAATAGTTCATAAGAAAAATTTTATCAACACATCTTGATCCCATTTTTAACCTCCTCTAGATAATTTAATATCGTAGATGCCTAAAGTATAAAATTATGCATAGTCTCTATTATATTGCTTTGTGATTTTTTTGAATATACTTTTTAGTTCATATATCTATTAATCGAGAGCCAAGGCTCTATTTCGCAAAACTGACTGGAAAACATTAAAATGTAATCCATTATACAAGATTCCTGCAAAGAAAAGAATTAGGTAAATTCAAAATCTTCTGTCTGCTGTTACTTTCATTTATATTCGATAAAGGTATAATCCATAAGAAATGGGTTATTTTTTCATTTTTTTGTAAATCCATAAATATAAATTAAGATTAATAGATTATCGAAGTATCCATTTCGAAGTTGACAGATTTCTTAACCGGATACAAATAAAGACGAATGAAATGTAATTAGTCTATCCACATCTCAAACTTTCAACAGAGATCCTGAGAATCAACACTTTCTTTTGAGTGTTTCCTTGTAAAAAACATGTATATTAACCATGCAAAATAACCTATAAAAGTAAATTTAAACATATGCCATTGTTTTTTTATAATCGATATGAAAATAATATCTATTTTTTGATTTGATCGGGTATATATCGAAAGAAAATTATTATTCTGAATATCCTTGCTACAACTAGAGTAAAAACACATACTCTAAAAAGTAAGGGGATAATCTATTTTTATAAAGGATAACATATAGTTTATAACATTTTGTCATCATAGAAAAGAATATCTTCAAAATTTAATCTATCCTAAATTGTTTTATTAAGTTCCTTCTTCAAATTTTCATTATGGTTCTCTAATTCTGCAATTCTTGCCCAATATACGAGAGAATTCCTAATTTTCGAGTCTTCCTTCAAAGCTACATTCATTTTTTTAATCTTACCTTTTAGGTAGTATCCACAAGTTACTGAAAATAGTGAGCACAAAATCTCTTTGCATTTCCCTCAAATATTTTAGTAATATTCGTTTTTCCAGAATTGATAGAGAACTCACTGACGTGACCAAAAATTTTCATAGCATATTTATTATTTTCGTGATATATATATTAGTTTCAGAAAATCACTTAATATTTTTCCTTTTTTATTATCAAGTACATTTTTTGGATACCTATATAACAATCCTATTTTAGCAGAATCATTCCATATGACAACTAAATTTTAGGACATATATAGCCAAATTGAAAAATCACTAGCATTTAAATCTTCTAACGTTTAAGTTCTAAATTGGAAACAAAGTTCCTATTGCACTTTATTTTTATCCTCAATTACGTGACTTCAGCCTTCAAAATTAATTCTACACCTTGATTGGCAAAACTACAAAAGGAATGCCTTCAGCATATAGCTTTCTCTGTGATGAGAAGACAGTATAATTATGGAGCCATCTTGAGAGTAACGATTCATTAGGAAAGACAATCTGTCCACCGAAGAATACCGAATTAGGAAACTTCGTTAAGATATCTGGTGCCAGCTTTGTAATTTCATCAACAACATCAGTACCTATTGAAGTATAACTTTCAGCATAATAACCATATGATGAAATTAATCCTACATATTTATCTATATCCTTATTTACCTCGGCCTGAAGTCCTTTAATCTCTTCTACTCCTTTAAAAACTCCAGCATCAATTACTCCAATTTGTACAAATACAAAATTTTTGTATATTCCACCAAATAATTTGAATATATTGTACAGTGTATGTATTCCCAAACCATTAAAACCGTTTACAAGCAATACGGCAGTCTTATCTTGCATGTTAACGTTATCCGGTGTATCATTTTGAATTATATCCGCAAATTCTGTATAATTGATGATTGTGGCATTCAGCTCTTTAATAAGCCCTGAAGCATAGTCATAATGATGTCTTATAATAAGAACAACGCCAGCAAATACTGCGATAATAAGCAATGTCACCCATCCGCCTTCATGGAACTTAACCAGTATCACTGATATTAATATCAAAACAGTCATTACCAATCCCATACCGTTGATGAAAAATTTTTTCCACCAGTCTTTGACCTCCGTTTTAGATTCCCACCAATGGCGGACCATTCCGGCTTGGGATAGGAAAAAAGTTATGAAAACTGCTATACTGTAAAGGACTACCAAGCGTTCAACTGATCCCTGGGTAAGGAAGACCATAATTAACGCTGAAATGCCCATTATCAATATGCCATTTTGAGTCACAAATCTATCACTTAGCGTTGCGAACTTAGTAGGAACCCATCTGTCTAGAGCCATATTTGCCAGGACTCGGGGACCATCTATAAATCCAGTCTGTGCCGCTACAAACAATAGTCCTGCTTCTGAGAGGAGAGTTGCTATTACAAAATAGTTACCCAGAGTTCCCCAAGACTTTGTCACATTCTCAAATAGAGTGGCATTCAAAGTTTTACCAGGTTCATGGGCGACATTGTAAAGTACATAAGCAAACATCAGTCCTGCTGCCATGAATGCCAGTGAAATAGCCATAAGACGCATAGTTCTCTTTGCTGTTTTCACTTTCGGTTCTCTCATTACTGGTACTGCATTACTTACGGCCTCAATTCCAGTATATGTCCCAGCTCCCATACTATATGAATGTAGAATAATAAAAAGAAGCCCTGTAATCCCTATACTAGATGTTACGTCGTGGACATCGGTGGCAGTACTATTCATCGCTGTTGGTACATTCGTTAGATGGGTAAAAAACGCATATACTATTAATATGATATGTGTAATTGCAAATAATGCAAATATTGGTATTAAAGCTATAACTGATTCCTTTATCCCTCTCAGATTCAATAAAATAAGCGCTATAATCACAGAAAAAGCGAACCACAATTTGGTAATCTGCCAATTTATAGGTAGGAAGCTAAGTACGGCTTCTACACCGCTTGCTATTGAAATTGAAATTGTAAGTACATAATCTATCAGGAGTGCACAACCAGAAAGCATTCCAAGAGATGGCGATAGCAATTTGCTTGCAACTAAATATCCCCCACCTCCCGTAGGAAATAACTCAACTATTTGCGAATAACTCGTACTAATTACAAAGATTGTCAATATAATGCCCATCGCAACAAATATGGCAAGATAAATATGTCCTCCCAATGCCAGATATGCTTCAGGAGGACCATATGATGAGGAAGACATTGCATCAGATCCTAGACCAACCCAAGCAAAAAGTGATATCAAAGAAATTTTATGAAATATATTCGAATCTAATGGGTTACGTGGTGCTCCAATAATTGAAGTCTTTAATTTCTTAATATATGTTCCGGTATCTTGCATTATTATTTCAGCCTTCACTCAATTTTTAATCATTTAGCTGGGTTTTTGACATTTGGCTTATATAAGTATAATCAATATATAGCTCACAACTTACGCTTAATTTGACATTAATCACTAAAGTTAATCCCAGCTGTCAAACAGAAATATTACGTAGTTGAACAAAGAATCAATATAAGTAACTTCCAAACAATTTGTAATCTTCGCATAAATTAGTCACAGTTATAAAAACAAATCTGTAAATTGCTTTAGAGAGGATATCCGAATATAAGAACAATTCTAAATGGCAATTCAATTAACTTACTATATATAAAACTATCTATATGGTAAAAGCAATTTTTTAATCTTTTCCCGATAAGCGTGATATAATAAAGACTTGAGCAAAGAATAGAGATAACTAATCAAAAATAGATACATTGTGACTACTTCATCTTTATAGAAGAGTTTAAAGAAAAATGAAAATAAAAAACTGGCTCTGTTTACTAGGAACCAACATAAATACCTTATTGTTTACAGCTATCTTCTGTCACTACTTGAAAATCAATTAATGTTTCTCTCATAAAATAATAAACATATTATTTATTCTGTGGCCCTATAATATATCACAGCAAGTACATGAAAGAGATAAATTTTTTCAAGTAAGTTGTAGTTATTTTTAGCCTTAATATCTAAACAAATATCAGTGGACTAATTATGAAAAAAGCGATATATGATTAACAAGTCAAAGGCATACCATCATAAGGGCTTTAAGAATCATTGTGCTGGTGGTTAGATCCTAGTGAGTATCGCAGGTGTGACACATAATTCAATGAATTGGTTCGATGTTAGGCAAATACGATGAAGCAATGAAGGCCTACGACAACGCTATAGAAATTAACCCATATAATGAAGCAGCTTCGATAAAAAAGATGTTTTATCTAGATGGATTATAAATCATAAAGAAAATCCTGTGAAGTAATAGAAGTATATGGCAAAGGAATAGAAATTAACCCGCAGAATATAGGGGCTTCATTATGGAATTTTCCTTAACTAAATGAAACGCGAGGGAAAAATTAAAAACACTAACTTCTTAATTGGATTAGATCCAAAAGATCCGAATAGCCATAGATTACGGTTTAAGTCCATTAAACACAAAAAAATGTAATCGGAAGCTTAGGCTGAGATTATACATATATTTTATTTAAAGCCTCTATAACTACAAATCAAAAAAAACATAGCTATTTTCTTGGAATTTAGAGCAAATTTGGGATACTACCTTAAAATAAATGATGACAATAACGGAATCTTTTTTAATATTAAAGGTCGTAGAATACTCTTGGTAACATGGGACAAATTTTTTCTGATCAGAAAAACGATCAGCTCCTCGCATATTCTATCGATTCTCTTTTAAAGAATTTTAATCCTGAAAGTAAACCTATAATCAAAAAATTGCATTTTTTTAAACTTATGGGCATACTTGATATACGGCTTAAAAAACAAGGAATTGATATCAAATATCCTTCCTACTGTTACAAATTTGGTTATTACTCAGAAACAATACTTTTGGAGAATATAATCCCTAACTTTAGGAACCAATATGAAGTTAAAGAGTTTATCATGCTACCTCACCTTGCAAGAACTAATTATAATATTGAAAGGAAGGAGAAGTATATTATTGATCGTGCTGTTCGAGATCTATGTGAAGACTTTAGATATCAGAGTGAATATGGATTAAAGGCAAAAAAAGCATCATATAATTTAAATTCTCCTTATCAATTTAACACCCTTTTTCAAGAATACATACGCGCAGTAGAATCTAAGAGCACACTGTTTAGTTCAAGGAAGAAGCAGTTAGAATTTTTTTTAAATAAACTCCTATTTAAATTCCCCGAAAAAGATTTCGAGGAACTTATAGACATTTATCTTGAATGGGATGATACAACAAGACTTATTCTAGACTGGATACCAGAAACTGAAAAAAGACAACAACTCCTCATTGAAACTCTGATGAATATATTTTGGGATATCTATTCAAAGGGAGTCCGGATAAAGTATAACCAAAATATTCCTATTAAAATTATAGAAGAGTGGAAAACTTCTTACAAAAAAGAATTTACAGGGTCCTATGAAAAAATAAACGACGTCAAAAAAGAAATAAATTTAAATTCATGATTTTGATTTTATGAATTAGTTAAGATACTCGATAAGATCCATATATCCATGAGACCCATAAGCTACATAAATTATAAAATAACTACTTTTTATTAGTTCTTCTAGAAACAAAAAACTCAGAGATTTTACAGAACTTTAAGCACAATGCTGCAGAAAATATCTTTCTAATATAGTAATTTCATCCTAGAGCTTGATTACGAAATCAAGGTGAAACAGGCAGTACATCTTATGGGTACGGGGTGGTTGGCAGCGCATTTTGGTGCATGCTAATAGGAATGTTTGCTTTGTTTCACTTAATCACGAAACGGGTTAAATACTAGGCATTAGAAAAATTAAACCAGTTCAAAACAACAATAATACGCACATCTCTTTCTTATGATTTAATAGATTTAAATTTTTCTAAACATAGGAGGAAAAGCATGAATAATAAAGAAGAACAGACAATGATTGGGATATGTCCAAGTTGCGGGAAGCCGCTCAAGATAGAACAAACAAGCGGAGAAGAAGATTTTCTTCACTTTGCAGAGATCTGTGCTAATCCGGCAATGATACCAACAGGAACGAAGGTGATGGCGGACCAGGCTAAATTACTCTTCGTAGACGGCAATATGCACGAGTATACTCGAGAAGATTACATCAAAAATAACGGCATTGATCCTCTACCCATCTGGCGAGCAATCGAGAAATGGCGTGAAGAGCAGATAATCAGTAAAGAAAAACCTACTTTTAAAGGATTGAAACATGATTCTAAATATACAAGGGATCACAACATGCCTTCAATCGAAACCAGATATGGAGAAATGGATTTTTACATAGATGAAGAAGGAAAGATACACATCCATTTTACAGAAGAAGAAATTCGTGAACAAGAGCAATTAAAAAAAGAATCGAAACAATTCCCTACAAGGTCTGAGTATTGGTAATCCACAGATTTTTTAGGCAAGATTCAGTAAAAGGTGACTATCCAGCCGGTCGATTGACTCTGACAGGAAGCTGCAAAAATCACCGCTGGAATACTAATAATTTACCTACTTTTAAAACTCTGAAACAAGAAGTTAAGTCCACGATATTTTATTTTGCCAGTTAAAACCGGCTTACATTTAAAAATTTAAGCTCTTCGCGCATTACTCAACGAGAAATGCCCTGCTTTTTTTAAAGTACCTGAATGAACTCTTTTCATGACCATACAATTGATTCAACTCTCATGAATGCCTAGTTTTTTGTGTTTAAATTTATGCATAGGTGAAATCGAAAAATCCTCTTTTATAATGGAAAACAGGGACGAAAAAAATTCATTTTTACAGAACTTTCAATAAATTACTAGTTAATTAGAATCATAGCAGAGAAATTTATTGAATTTTGCTATGCTTTTTCAATACTTTTTTTCATTTAGGCATGTAATCGATAGAAACTTGGATATTCCTATATGTGATGGAATGATTGCGTTTATAGACACAGAGTCAAGAATCTGACTCTTCGCCATTTTGTATGTATTGAAAAATAATTATCCAGTTTGAATATGATAACCGTAGAGAGATTTGTATCAAATTTCTATTTGATTTTTTTCACAATAAAC
>CAWKGG010000095.1:0-7843 GCA_963848985.1 uncultured Methanosarcinaceae archaeon | reverse complement strand
TGTCCAGTAATCCTAGTAATCAATGCACAGGGCATTACGCGTTCGAGTGCTGCTCTGGTCAACGGATACAAAAACTTCGACTTAGACGTGAAAATTGCAGGAGTTATTCTCAACAACATCGGAAGCCGCCGTCATGCTGAAAAGGCAAAAGAAGCGATCGAGTACTACATCGATATTTCTGTATTAGGTGTCCTCCCCAGAGATCCAGCAATGCAAATTTCCATGCGCCATCTAGGGCTTATGCCGGCTCTTGAAGGCAGAAGAAGGCTAGGAGATGGAGTTTTTGAAGCCCGACTCATGGGCATTGAGGAGATTATTAGCGAGGGAATAGATGTTGACCGCATCCTGAAAATTGCAAGCAGCGCAAAACCTTTGAAAATTTCAAAAAACACCATTTTTGCCTCTACTTTCATTGAAAGAAAATGTAAACCGAAAATAGGTGTTGCAATGGATGAAGCTTTCAATTTCTACTATCGCGATAACATAGACCTTCTGAAGCTTGCAGGAGCAGAAATTGTTTATTTCAGCCCTGTTAAAGATCCTGCGCTCCCTGAAGTTGATGGGCTCTATATCGGGGGCGGCTATCCTGAGCTATTTGCAGCAGAACTTGAAGCTAATGAATCCATGCGATGGGATATCAAAAAAGCTTCTTCTGAAGGCATGCCAATATATGCCGAGTGCGGAGGGCTGATGTACCTTACGAAAAAAATTAGCACAGGCATCCCTGGAATTGGCACTTACCACGATGCATCAGTTCCAGAGTCCACGTACTCGATGGTTGGTGCACTACCGGGACATACAATCATGGGACAGACAAGGGTCGTCAGCTACAATATCGGGACTCTTGAGAGGGACTGTCTTATTGGTAAAAAGGGTAATAGCTTTAAAGGACACGAGTTCCATCACTCCGAAATAATGGAAATTCCTGATACTGCAGAATTTGCAATAACACTTTCCAGAGGGACAGGGATAAAAAACGATAGAGATGGGCTCATTTCCCAAAATACTCTTGGATCTTACGCTCATCTGCATGGAGTTGCATACAGGGAGCTTGTGAGCACAATTGTAGAGGCTGCTAAAAAGTTCAAGGAGCGCAAAGTTTTTTCATAAACCTGGTCTATGCAAGCATTAAGGATTGCTTGTGAGCAACAAGCTCATGTAAAAATGAATGGAAGAGTTATAAAACCCCAATAAAGTACAGGTCTTGGGTCTATAAAGGTAAGAAAAAATATTAGACCAATCCAGGTTATGAAACAAGTCAGTTGGGATCAACCAGATTAATAATAAGCAAGGTTATTGAAAATAACCTGTTTTTGTTTTATTTTATTTTCAGGTGAACTTCTTGAGAACACAACTTATAGGAGACAGAGTCCTTGCAGGAAAAGAAGCGTTAGATGAATTTTATAAAACTAATTATTTTGGGCATCCTAAAGACGATATACTCGAACTCTCGCTTTTAGAAGCCGCTTTTCTATTGTCCAGAGGAAAGCTTGAGATTGAACTTGAAGGCAAAATAATCGATTTCAAAGATTTTTTTGAACAAGCTTCTTTGAAGCAGCAGAATTTTGAGCTGAAGTACATAGTTTATAGGGATTTAAAGGATAGGGGGTATTATGCCCAGCCATCGGCTGTGGATTTTAGAGTATATCAAAGGGGCAGCCACCCCGGTAAAAGTGCAGCAAAAATTTTTGTGCGTGTCCAATCGGAGAGACAACCCCTGCCTGTAAAAATTCTTCAAGAATCTGTTGCAGCGTCAGAAAATGTGCACAAACAATTTATTCTTGCTGTGGTTGATGAAGAAGGAGACATAACTTTCTACGAAGTTAAAACCGAAGTCCCTAAAGGAGAAATGACTCTGCAACTTTCTACAATCAAAACAGATACGACTTTCCTGGAAGACAGGGTAATATCCTGGGACTCTAAGACCTCCGAAACTCTCCATCAAGGAGGTTTTTACGGGAAAATGCTTGACTCTGAAAGGCTGCAACTCTCCCTGGTTGAGTCCCTTTACCTTTTATCCAAAGGGATAATCACGGTTAGAAACAGGGAAGGTAAGGTGTTTTCGTTTGATAAATTTGTAGAAAAAGCTTCTGAAATTGAAAGTTCTTTTTTTAGGAAATTTAGAACGTATAAGAACCTCCGGGATTCTGGGCATGTTGTCAAAACCGGCTTTAAGTTTGGCACGCATTTCAGAGTCTACCGAAAAATCGAGTCAATAGAATGTATTCCGCATTCAGAATATCTCGTAAATACCATTCCTACTGATTTCGATTTCAGACTTCCAGTTATGTCAGGAGCAGTACGGCTTGCAAACAGCGTGCATAAGACACTCCTTTTTGCAGTAGAAAAAGGAGATGAGATAAAGTATCTGAATATCTGTAGAATTAAAATGTGATACATTAAAAGTGTTTTTTCGCGTTTTCCTTACCCTCTACCTATTATTCATAAAAATAAAATCTTCAGCCCGAGAGTGAAATAAATGTGGGATATCATCGCAGTGGACATTTCTGGTAGACACAGGATTAAAAGAAATTATTATATGGTCTGTGCTGCAGCTGCCCTTAAGGTCTCAGCTAGTCATATAGAAAAAGTCAAACAAATCAAAATTCAGTCCCTCTGGATCAAAAGGGATCCTACTTTATTAGATATCGTACAGCTTATTGAAGATACAGCTGACCAGCTTTCCTTCGAAGGCACGATTGTGGCAGAAAGGGGTGATATATACAATAAACCCCTATGGGTTCCAGAAGTGATGTTTTCCAGAGCTTTCAAATACCAGGAATCCATTGCGGAGAGAAGGGCGATTGAACTTGTGCACCATATATCTTTGAGCGTCCGTAATTTACTTATCAATAAACTTGAAATAGAGATATGACAATTTCAGACAAAAATAAAATAAGAAACGAGAACAAAGTAATTCTCGTTAAAAGAGCGAGCCCAAATTCAGATCCTGAAAATGAATCGATTCTCTTCCAGGAACTTCAGGAACTAGCAAGAGCTGCGGGCTATCTTCCAGTTGGTAAACTTACTCAGACAAGGTTTCAGGATTCAAGTTATCAACTTGGAAAAGGGAAAATAGAGGAACTTGCCGAATTAGTGAGAAGCTCAGACACAAAAAAAGTGATTTTCTACAACAGACTTTCTACAAAGCAACTATTCAACATTTCGAAAATTTGTCAATGCCATGTTATAGATAAATTCCAGCTTATTTTTGAAATATTTGCGAAAAGAGCAATCACCCATCGCTCCAAACTCCAGGTGGAACTTGCATGGCTAAAGTATGACGCTTCGAGAGCTAGAGTGGTTGTTTCCTTACTGAAAAAAGATGAAAGGCCAGGATTCATGGGGCTTGGAGATTATGAGAACTCTTATGAACAGGATCTGAAGAAAAGAATCTCAAGAATCGAAAGTGAGCTCGAATCGGCAGAAAAGGACGATGAAGCTCTGCGGACTTTCAGGCATAGGAAAGGATTTTCCGTAATTTCCCTTGCAGGGTACACAAATGCAGGAAAAAGTACTCTTTTCAATGCTATTGCAAATGAAAGTGTTGAAGTAAAGGATATGCTCTTTACAACACTAGTGCCTATGACCCGCGCCCTGGATCTTGGTGGAAGAAAAGCCCTTCTGACAGATACCGTAGGGTTTATCAAGGATCTTCCTCATTGGCTGGTAGATGCTTTCAAATCCACATTAAACGAAATTTATCTATCAGATCTTATTCTCCTTGTCGTAGATGTGAGCGAAAAGCCTGCGATAATCCTTCAAAAACTCTCGACATCCCATGATACTCTCTGGGATCAGATCCAGGGTGTCCCTGTCATCACAGTGCTTAACAAAACCGATCTACTTGAAAAATACGAGCTTGATAATATTATGGAACAGATAGAGTATATGGCCCCAAATCCAGTATTTGTCGCAGCAAAAGAAGAAACAGGTATCAATGCACTAAAAGCTGAAATCATAAGACATTTGCCATCCTGGTCTTTCTGCTCGCTCACTCTACCAAATTCAGAGGAAGGAATGTCAATTTTGTCATGGTTGTACGAAGAAGGAATAGTACATAAAATTGAGTATGGAAAATGGATTACTGTGGATTACGAAGCCAGGATAGAAATAATCAACAAGGCCCAAGCTTTGATAAATGTTGAAGAGAACTGAAGATTTATGGAGGATTTCCTGGATCTTCTAAATGGTAGCTTTGTGGTCCATCCTTTCTTATAGGAATGATTAACAAAGAAGAAGCAGAAATTACATACATAATCAGGGTTGAAGTTAAAGCTTATATATTTTGGGCCGAAGACCCAGTAATTTTACACTTTGTACCGTAATATGCTCATTATACAATGATATATCCTTTATGCGTCCTCCTGAAGACATTCTATCCAATAAACTTACACGAATGCAGAGTTCAAGATATTGGATTGATAGAGCATTTAGGACGGAAAAGTAAGCTTTGAGGGCACAATAAAAGATTAGGATGCTAAGAATCATTGTAGCATCACGTAGCAGTGTTAATTTTTAAGGTGCTCATTCTGTTGCCTTACTAAAAATTTTGACTCAGATACCGTTCAAGAATAAGAAAAGGAATCTTCAGATTGAAATATCCAAAATAGTTTTCCAGCAGAAAACTATTTTGGATATTTCAATCTGAAGATTCCTTTTCTTATTCTTGAACGGTATCTGAGTCAAAATTTTTAGTAAGGCAACAGAATGAGCACCTTAAAAATTAACACTGCTACGTGATGCTACAATGATTCTTAGCATCCTGAATCTTTTATTGTGCCCTCAAAGCTTACTTTTCCGTCCTGAAATGCTCTATCAATCCAATATCTTGAACTCTGCATTCGTGTAAGTTTATTGGATAGAATGTCTTCAGGAACGCATAAAGGATATATCATTGTATAATGAGCATATTACCTAGCAAAGTGTAAAATTACTGGGTCTTCGGCCCAAAATATATAAGCTTTAACTTCAACCCTGATTATGTATGTAATTTCTGCTTCTTCTTTGTTAATCATTCCTATAAGAAAGGATGGACCACAAAGCTACCATTTAGAAGATCCAGGAAATCCTCCATAAATCTTCAGTTCTCTTCAACATTTATCAAAGCTTGGGCCTTGTTGATTATTTCTATCCTGGCTTCGTAATCCACAGTAATCCATTTTCCATACTCAATTTTATGTACTATTCCTTCTTCGTACAACCATGACAAAATTGACATTCCTTCCTCTGAATTTGGTAGAGTGAGCGAGCAGAAAGACCAGGGATGGCAAATGTCTTATGATTTCAGCTTTTAGTGCATTGATACCTGTTTCTTCTTTTGCTGCGACAAATACTGGATTTGGGGCCATATACTCTATCTGTTCCATAATATTATCAAGCTCGTATTTTTCAAGTAGATCGGTTTTGTTCGGCACTGTGATGACAGGGACACCCTGGATCTGATCCCAGAGAGTATCATGGGATGTCGAGAGTTTTTGAAGGATTATCGCAGGCTTTTCGCTCACATCTACGACAAGGAGAATAAGATCTGATAGATAAATTTCGTTTAATGTGGATTTGAAAGCATCTACCAGCCAATGAGGAAGATCCTTGATAAACCCTACGGTATCTGTCAGAAGGGCTTTTCTTCCACCAAGATCCAGGGCGCGGGTCATAGGCACTAGTGTTGTAAAGAGCATATCCTTTACTTCAACACTTTCATTTGCAATAGCATTGAAAAGAGTACTTTTTCCTGCATTTGTGTACCCTGCAAGGGAAATTACGGAAAATCCTTTCCTATGCCTGAAAGTCCGCAGAGCTTCATCGTCCTTTTCTGCCGATTCGAGCTCACTTTCGATTCTTGAGATTCTTTTCTTCAGATCCTGTTCATAAGAGTTCTCATAATCTCCAAGCCCCATGAATCCTGTCCTTTCATCTTTTTTCAGTAAGGAAACAACCACTCTAGCTCTCGAAGCGTCATACTTTAGCCATGCAAGTTCCACCTGGAGTTTGGAGCGATGGGTGATTGCTCTTTTCGCAAATATTTCAAAAATAAGCTGGAATTTATCTATAACATGGCATTGACAAATTTTCGAAATGTTGAATAGTTGCTTTGTAGAAAGTCTGTTGTAGAAAATCACTTTTTTTTGTGTCTGAGCTTCTCACTAATTCGGCAAGTTCCTCTATTTTCCCTTTTCCAAGTTGATAACTTGAATCCTGAAACCTTGTCTGAGTAAGTTTACCAACTGGAAGATAGCCCGCAGCTCTTGCTAGTTCCTGAAGTTCCTGGAAGAGAATCGATTCATTTTCAGGATTCCGAAATTTGGGCTCGCTCTTTTAACGAGAATTACTTTGTTCTCGTTTCTTATTTTATTTTTGTCTGAAATTGTCATATCTCTATTTCAAGTTTATTGATAAGTAAATTACGGACGCTCAAAAATATATGGTGCACAAGTTCAATCGCCCTTCTCTCCGCAATGGATTCCTGGTATTTGAAAGCTCTGGAAAACATCACTTCTGGAACCCATAGGGGTTTATTGTATATATCACCCCTTTCTGCCACAATCGTGCCTTCGAAGGAAAGCTGGTCAGCTGTATCTTCAATAAGCTGTACGATATCTAATAAAGTAGGATCCCTTTTTGATCCAGAGGGACTGAATTTTGATTTGTTTGACTTTTTCTATATGACTAGCTGAGACCTTAAGGGCAGCTGCAGCACAGACCATATAATAATTTCTTTTAATCCTGTGTCTACCAGAAATGTCCACTGCGATGATATCCCACATTTATTTCACTCTCGGGCTGAAGATTTTATTTTTATGAATAATAGGTAGAGGGGAAGGAAAATGTGCAAAAAACACTTTTAATGTATCACATTTTAATTCTACAGATATTCAGATACTTTATCTCATCTCCTTTTTCTACTGCAAAAAGGAGTGTCTTATGCACGCTGTTTAAAGCTGTACTGCTCCTGACATAACTGGAAGTCTGAAATCGAAATCAGTAGGAATGGTATTTACGAGATATTCTGAATGCGGGATACATTCTATTGACTCGATTTTTCGGTAGATCTTGAAATGCGTGCCAAACTTAAAGCCGGTTTTGACAACATGCCCAGAATCCCGGAGGTTCTTATACGTTCTAGATTTCTGAAAAAAAGAACTTTCAATTTCAGAAGCTTTTTCTACAAATTCATCCAAAATGAAAACACCTTACCTTCCCTGTTTCTAACCGTGATTATCCCTTTGGATAAAAGGTAAAGGGACTCAACCAGGGAGAGTTGCAGCCTTTCAGAGTCAAGCATTTTCCCGTAAAAACTCCCTTGATGGAGAGTTTCGGAGGTCTTAGAGTCCCAGGATATTACCCTGTCTTCCAGGAAAGTCGTATCTGTTTTGATTGTAGAAAGTTGCAGAGTCATTTCTCCTTTAGGGACTTCGGTTTTAACTTCGTAGAAAGTTATGTCTCCTTCTTCATCAACCACAGCAAGAATAAATTGTTTGTGCACATTTTCTGACGCTGCAACAGATTCTTGAAGAATTTTTACAGGCAGGGGTTGTCTCTCCGATTGGACACGCACAAAAATTTTTGCTGCACTTTTACCGGGGTGGCTGCCCCTTTGATATACTCTAAAATCCACAGCCGATGGCTGGGCATAATACCCCCTATCCTTTAAATCCCTATAAACTATGTACTTCAGCTCAAAATTCTGCTGCTTCAAAGAAGCTTGTTCAAAAAAATCTTTGAAATCGATTATTTTGCCTTCAAGTTCAATCTCAAGCTTTCCTCTGGACAATAGAAAAGCGGCTTCTAAAAGCGAGAGTTCGAGTATATCGTCTTTAGGATGCCCAAAATAATTAGTTTT
>CAWKGG010000094.1:0-16074 GCA_963848985.1 uncultured Methanosarcinaceae archaeon | reverse complement strand
ACAATCTCAGCATGAGGAACCTTTACTCCATTTGAACATTCAAAAAGTTCAATAGGTGCTCCTCGCAAGGAGCTGCATATTCAAATTCGTTCCCCACAGGAACCCTTGTCGATGTTGCATAAATCATCTTGGGGTCGCATCCAAGCGCGATTGCAATAGGTAGAGGTTTGCCTTTTTCGGCGGCTTTTTTATGTAGAAGATAGGTATGTCTTGGGGAAACCAAACGGACTGCAAGTTTATCTTTTCCTACAAGCATAAGACGGTGAATTGAGGCATTCATGATGCCCCCGTATTCTGAGACTACAATACCTGCAGTTATATAAGGTGCCCCGTCTTTTTCAAAATGAGTAAGTATCGGTAATTTTGCAAGGTCAACCTGATCTTCCACAACTTCCAAGGTTGGAGATTCTGATACTAGCTTTACTGTGCCTTCAGGATAAACTTCCGAAAGCCTCTTTATAATTTCTTCTTTTGAGACTCCTAGCATGGAAGCCAGTTCATCTCTGGATCCTAGAAGATTCATAATAACCTTTGACACCTGAGACATTATGGAAAAGAACTGGAGCTGGAGTAGTTTTTGCAATCCTTGAAGCTTCGAATCTTGGAGAAACGGGTTGTGGAATTTCTACCAATTTTCCGCTTTCTTTCAATTGGTTGATAAAAGATCTAAAACTCATGGATATCTGAATATCAAAAAGCTGTTAGATGATAAAAAGATTATCTGATCATCAAAAATAAATTTATTTATGTTTACTAAATATCAGATCAAATAGAAAAGGATGAAACATAGATATTATGCCTGTGAATTCAATTTTATCTTAATGCCATATTTTATATAAAGTTCTTTATGATAATGAATTATTATTCTATTTTTATTTTTCTCCCTTGCTTGTTGATTTTCAGGGGGAACTGAAATTTTTGAAATCTTAGCATTCATCAAGCATGAAAGCTCGGGGCCTTATGATCCTTTTCTTCTCATACTGATCGAAACAGTGAGCTATCCAACCTGAGACTCTGCCAATTGCAAAGATTGATGTTGCAAGCTGGGGAGGAATGTCCATATATCTATAGATAACTCCCGAGTAGAAGTCCACATTCGGATATATTGGCTTCCCTTTTTTCTCCACGATCTCACGGACAACGGTTATTTCAATTGCTTCGGCTGTTTCATACCAATGCATATCTCCTTTTGTTTCTGCTAGCTGCTTGGAAAGCTGCTTGAATACTAGTACCTCTTGGGTCATAAGTTTTGTATACTCTGTGCCCGAAACCCATGATTTTTTCATTTTTTGCAATTTTTTCGAGGACAATTTTTTCTGCATTTTCTGGGCAGGCGATTTCTTCTAGCATGCTCATAACTTCTGCCCTTGCCCCTCCATGCAAGGGACCTTTGAGGGCACATAGCCCGGAAACAACAACTGAGTACAAATCTGCAAGGGTAGAAGCTGTGATTCTTGATGAGAAAGTTGAAGCATTTAGTTCATGTTCTGCACTGAGAATAAAGTCTTTTTCCATGACCTCAGCTTCTAATGTACTGGGCTTGCTTCCTCTTATCATGTACAGAAAGTTGGCTCCGTGGGAGAGGGATATATCAGGAGGTATAGGTTCTTTTCCATTTGCCACTCTGTAATACGCTGCAATGATGGTTGGAATCTTGGCAATTAATCGTATGGCTTTTCTCATATTTCCTTCAGGAGTGCTGTCGTATATATCAGGATCGAATTGTGACATGAAAGAAACAATCGTACGCAGAGTATCTATGGCGTCAATATTAAAATTATACATGCTGATAATGTTAATTATTTCTCTGTTTATTTCACGCTCCCCACGCAGGCGGGCTGAGTAAACGGCAAGCTCTTGAGCTCCTGGGAGTTCTCCCTGGATAAGTAGATAGGAAACTGAATCATAGGTAAGCTCAACCAACTGGTTGATATCTATTTCCCTATATTTTAGAATGCCCTCCAACCCATCGATGAAACATATATTTTTACTCATTTTCTACCTCGCAGTTATGCTTAGAGGATTTTCAAAAAACTTTGAAATTTTGGGGATCCTCTGTTTATGCGTGAAAGATTTAACACGAAGGGTCTTTAGGACCCAAAAATAGGGCGATAATACATTTCTATTATTGTTGAATAAGTATATTAAATTTGTTGAATTTGTATCACTACATCTATATCGAAAATTCCGATTCAACCTTTATTTTAGTCTTTTTGAGACTACTGGCCAAATCTTGCTCACTAATCCTGTATTTGAGTTTATTTTTCTTTTTTTGGTTATAATTCGTAACTATCCATCTTAATAAAAACCAATCGGATTAGATATATTTTGAAGCAATAAATGCTGCAGATGAATAACTGATTATAAATTCAAAAACATTATTAATAGCTGACAGTTGAATACAATCGATCCACCAAAATTTACTCAGTGAATATTAGTAAAGTTGGTTATTGTCATTGCTTTGTCCGAGCTGAATAGTTACCTGATTTTTGATTTTCTTGTTCACTATTCTTTGATTTCAAGGATAAATCGGAATCTTCAATTATTACTTCGTTATTGATATTATTATTAGCTTGGATTAACATCAAGTACTCTAATTGCTTAAATATCCATGTAATTTTCATCCATGTAGTTTTATACTATGCCAAATAAAGAGTAGCTGGAAATATGTTTGATATGAACACATCTTATCTACTTAGTGATGGGAACAGTGACAGAATTCAAAATATCTCGATAAGTCCATCAATAGCAATCATTGCTCTCTGCACATTTTCTTTCTTGTTGGAACTTATCATCGGACCTTCCTACTTAAGTGCTTTTGAATTTGACCCTAGTTCCATTATTACTAGACCCTGGACACTTGTCACATACATCTTTCTGCACAACGGTTTATGGCACCTTTTCTTCAATATGTTCGTTCTGTTCTTCTTAGGAACTACACTTGAGAGAATTATTGGAAAAAGGCAGTTTCTTAATGTTTTTTTCGCTTCAGGAATACTATCCGCAATAGGGTACAGTTTCTTAAGCCAGCCCATTTTCAAGATATCTCCAAGCTCGATGATTGGCGCAAGTGGAGCGATATATGGTGTCTTTGCAGCTCTTACAATTCTTGAGCCGAATCTAAGGGTGTATGTATATTTTATTCCAATGAGTATGAAATATGCCCTCTTGCTTTTTGCTCTTTTTGACTTTTTTATGATTAATTCATTGGATATGATAGCTCATACAGCTCATCTTAGTGGACTTTTGGTTGGACTCTATATGGGTTCTCGCATAAAGAAATATCATATAAACTATTCTAAATTCAGGCAAATAGGTAGGTGATTAGTCTGGCTGAGGAGAATCATCTCCGAGATATATATTTTTATACAAAACCAGAGCCTGGAGAGAAAATCCCGGTGCAAGTCCTAAATTTCAGAAGGCTATTTGCAGCGTGGTCAACAGAGCTGAAAAAAACCTTATATTTTGAAAAACTGCCTGAAAATGAGAGCCTAAAAAGGGTTAGGAAAATAATTCTTCTTCAGGTCTTTGACTGGCTTGCTTGCAGAGAAGGGGTAATCGAACTTAAAGATTTTGAATTTGAGCGGTTTATGGAGGTTTATGAGAAATTTCTGCAAAATTTAGGGGAAATCCAGTATATTAGGCAGAAAAAAGGAAGATGGGCAGAAAATATTTTTGAACTTGAGGAATCCCCTTATGTCCTCAGGGAAGTAAAAAAAGGACCCTTTTCTGATAAATTATAGGGTTTTGTAAAGTGATTTTGTAGCTGGAACAAAATTAGAAAAGAAGGCTTTAAAAAATCTATAATGCAAAAATAAGAATTTATTCAGAATTAAATTTATACTGTAAAAATATAGTAGCTGGATATAAATGAGTTGACTCTATGTTCTCCGTGATCCAATTAGTAACCATATTTCATACTTAGATAAAGTAATTTAGCTTATTTACTATTTCAACATCCTATTTTTAGGATATTTTTATATATCTCAATAGTTTCTATAGATTATGCTAATTTGATTAGAATATTTAAAAGGGGATTAATTATTATGAAGGATAAACGAAAAGTTCAGTTTACTGGAAATTCCACATATATTGTGTCCCTCCCCATAAAATGGGTGCGAGATATAGGCCTTAAAGCCGGAGAAACACTTACTCTTGCATCCATGCCTAATAAAACCCTGCTTGTTTCTTACAGTAAAATTTCAAAGGAATACCACAAGTCTACAATTGACTATATTCACTCAGATAGTGCAGAAAACAACCTCAGGATTCTTATATCCCATTATCTTACAGGTTATGATTCTATCAGGTTGACCACTAAAAAAGGTTTTAATGCTTATGACCGCAAGTTTATCAAGGACGCAGTGCGTCAGAAATTGATAGGTCTTGAACTTGTAGAAGACTCCAGAAATGAACTGGTTTTCCAATGCTTGCTCAATTACAATGACCTTCCTCTTAGCCGAGTAATCAAAAACATGTATGGCCTTGTAATCTCCATGCTCGAAGATTCTATGACCGCCCTTCAGGACCATAATTTGGGAATTGCCGAAGATGTCATCCAGAGAGATGACGATGTGGATCGCTTTTATCTTCTTGCTGTCCGCCAGCTCAAAGCTGCAATTGAGGATATCGAACTCTCTGAAAACATCGGAATCAAGTACCCACGAGATTGTCTGGGATACAGGCTTATTATAAAGTGTATTGAGCGTATAGGAGATCATGCTGTCAAGATAGCTAAAAACGTCCTAAAAATGAGTGCAGGAATAAATGCTAATGATCCCATCTTTAAAATGGCTGAACTCTCACGAAAGGTTTTCGAAAGCTCAATAAACTCAATGAAAGAAGAAGACCTTCAGCTCATCAACAGAATCGTTGTGGAAGCAAAAAAGGTTTCTCAGCTAGGAGTTTCCCTGGAGGCACAGGAACTTGGAAGTCCAGATAACGTTGAAATTAGCATGATCCTGGAGAGTCTCCGTAGGGTAGCCGAATATAGTGCTGATATCGCAGAAGTTTCAATCAATATAAATGTAAAAAAGAACTGAGCCTCAAATGTTTTATCTTGAGAAGAGTTATCAATGGATATTTAGGTTGAATTCACTTTCTGTTGTGAATCTCAATGCTAGAAAGATCAGATGAATCATCATTCACAAAAAGAATGACGAAAATACTCACTATAGCTAAGATCCATGCGTCTCAGCTCACCAGGCTCAAAGGATCTTGAAGGAATACCATGATGCCTATCCGAAAACTCGGATTGACTCGAATCTTGACCGACCCAAAGAAACGCTAGATGATTATGAAGTCAACTACATTCGATAAAACTGTAAGGCTTGCAGGCACTTCGGAGTTAGCGATTTAATTCAGAGGACTCAAAAACTAATCTTAGTCTATTTGATCTGTTGACAAGACCTCTTCAGTTATCAGTTCCAAAAACGAATAATCAACTACTTTTCGGAGTATATTAATTGCTTCATTAATATCAGCATTAATTAACTGACCTAATAACTTTTGTATAACCCTCTCTTAATTTTCTGTGATATACTATATTCAAGTTTTTCAATCGGATCTATAGTGCAAGAGAATCCACTTGACTCATATATGTTTCATCTACAAGTTGGTACTTAATACAGTAGAAAACACATTTGCTTTTTAATTTACCTTTGAATGTACCAAATGGAATCTGTACAAAGTTTTGGTTATTACGTTTACTTTGATTGATTTCTGATTAATTCTGGTTAATTCTCCGATTAGAACATAGCCTATATTATTTTCGAGGCAGTATCTAACCAGATCATTGACTAGATGATTCATGAAATCAGTAGTTTTATTTGACAGTTCGGGTTACATTTTTATTTACTGGTCAATTATTTCTTCGAGATTCTGCAAATGTTTGAGATCTGCAATGTACCATTTTATTTTATATAACATTGGTTGAGAAATAATATATACTTGCCATCAATGATTGAAGCAGTCCCATCTGTATCAACAAGCGTAGCAAAATTAGAAACTCAAAAGTATATGCTAAGGTATATTAGAGTAATCAAGGTTTAATAATTCCTTTTTTTCTTGATAGATATATTTAATTTTGGATATTTCCCATCATATATCGGAAGAATGTGTATCTTCTGAATGTAAGATTTTTTGATTTTAAGAATATTTAGAGTCTTAAAGGTTAAAAGTTTCTTTGCATTTGGTACTTTGTTTCATTAACTCCTTTGAGATTCCAATTTAATGTTTCCATTTTATAATCGAGAAGGCATTTTTCGGAAACGATACTATTAACTACTCTTCTTTTTTAAGGTAATAAAGTATATTTGGTTATCCAATTGCCATTTGGGATACAGTTTCAACAATCTGAACCAACTTATCATACTTCTCTCAACGTATTTTAGAGATTGTTGACATGTTAAAGCCTGCATTAACTTATAGTTATAATTATTTTTAGAGAGATGATAATTTGACGAATATTTCAAAAAAGAATTGTTCTGGTAAAAGTACTGTCTTGCATTTATACAACCCTAGCTTGTATACATTTTTCGAGGTTCTGCTAGGCGTTCTTGTGACTTCAAATTGATT
The DNA here is from genome assembly GCA_963848985.1 of uncultured Methanosarcinaceae archaeon. Taxonomy (GTDB): domain Archaea; phylum Halobacteriota; class Methanosarcinia; order Methanosarcinales; family Methanosarcinaceae; genus Methanosarcina. The sequence goes on along the minus strand of CAWKGG010000094.1, from coordinate 9,498 downwards.
CTTATATAATCGAAGATTATTCATCAAATTTAGCATTGAGTTAACACAGTGCTTTGTAAGTAGGTATACCTTGCTAAAAGCCGAGGCTGAGATTCATCCCCGGCGCTGAGGCAACCGAATTTTCGTTCCCTTCTGCGCTCCAAACTCCATAAAGGTTTGTAACTATTCCAGGCATAGCTACCGAAAAAATAAAATATCATGCTTTTAACTAGTACCAGCCGAAAAGTTGAAGAACGACATATTATTTTTTGACAAATAGGAAGTATTTAAAATCAAGCGTCACAAATTATTCGTCACCTCTTTAAAAAGAGTTGGCCTACTGTTACAAAATAATTTACTTTTGGAGATTAATTTCTAAACGAAGCTGCATTACAGAGATCTTATGAGTCTTAAAAACTAAATAGAATCCCAAAAACTAAAACTACCTGAGACTGTGTTTCAACAGCAGCTCGGGGAATATATCAGCTGATATAATTAGCCGCCGGTTTATGCCTAGAAAATCCTCTAATTCGATAGACACGTGAAATAAGGGTGCATTTAAAGATGACAGTTAATAGACCAAGAGGAACTCGGGATTTTTTACCTGAAGATACTGCTCGGAGAAAATACGTGGAAAATATTATGCGAAATATTGCCTGCAACTGGGGATACAGTGAAATTATTACACCCACGTTTGAATATCTTGACCTTTTTACCCTTAAGTCCGGGGAAGGAATTGAAAGAGAACTTTATAACTTCTTGGACAAGGGAGGAAGAGCAATGACCCTAAGGCCGGAACTGACTGCTCCCGTCATGCGCCTGTACGTAAACGAACTTCAATCATTTCCTAAACCTTTAAATCTATTCTATTTTGAGAACTGTTTCCGCTATGAGAGACCCCAGAAAAGGTCGTTTTAGAGAGTTCTGGCAATTTGGAGTTGAACTTATTGGAAGCGAAAGACCAGATTCAGATGCTGAGGTCATCTCTCTTGCCGACGCCCTCTTAAAAGCAGTTGGAGTCAATGGCTACATGAAAATCGGGAACCTTGCAGTGATACGCATGCTTTTAAGGGAACTTCAACCCGAAATAGTGAGCAAGATCATGAGGCTTGTCGACAAGAAAGAATATACAGGCTTGGAAGCTCTGATTGAAGAGATTGGAGTAGAAGATCAATTAAAATTCAACCTTTTCAAGCTGATTAAGCTTGAAGGCAGGTATATCCTACCCCAGGTAAAAGAAATAGTTGGGGATATCCCTGAGCTTGTGGCCTTTGAAAAAACTCTTAAACTTCTCGATGCATATGGGGTCGACTACTTTCTTGACTTCGGAATTTCGCGAGGGCTCGATTACTATACAGGGATGGTATTTGAGGTCTATGCAGATGGGCTCGGCGCCCAAAAACAAATCTGTGGAGGAGGTTCTTACCAGCTCATCCAGCTTTTTGGAGGTGGAGATGTGCCTTCCACAGGTTTCGGAATAGGCTTTGACAGAATAATGGAGATATGTACTTTAGTAAATCCTATACCTAAAAAAATTGTGCTGATATCAAAGCCTGAAACCCACCTGGAAGCCATAAAAATTGCAACTGAATTAAGGAAATATATGCCAGTCCATATAGATTTAATGGAACGCAATTTCAAAACCCAACTCTCCTTCGCAAATACGATCAATGCCAATTACGTGATCATAGTCGGGGAAAAAGAACTGGGAGCAGGGAAGCTGACACTCAAGGATATGGTCTCGGGAGAACAGGAGCTTCTGACTTTAGGTGAAATTATTGAGAAATTATCATAAAGCCAATATTCTGTAGATATATACACTTGGTGACTACTCCCCTCAAAAAAGTAGGAGTTAGCCATCTGTTTTACGAACAGAGTTTAATCCCAATTTGAGAATGTTAATAGCAGCATTAGGATCTCTAACGTGAAGAAGACCACAATAAGAACAACTGTGCGTTTCTTTGGATAGATCTTTTAACTATTTCACTACCTCTAGAGCACATCTGTAATCTATTTCTTGGATCAACAAGTTCTAAACATTTACCAGCCCGTTCTGCCTTTTAAGACGTGATAGTTATCACCTTATTCCAGGCTACATCAGCTATGTGCTTTGCTAGACAAATGTTCATTAATCGTTCCTCTTACATTAAGATCTTCAAAGGTCATCAAATCATCAGCTTTTACAGGATTAAGACTTACTTTTTTAACGAAATCTTCACATTTGTTAGTTATATATTCACGGACATATTCAACTATCTTCAGTGCCTTCGCTCCTATTACCATTCTTTTTGGAGCCTTTAATAATCCCCTGTGAGCTTTTATAAGCACTTTTCCAGTTGTGACAAAAAAATATAGGGTTAACACATATTTACCGCTAGAAAGTGTTAAGAAACTTTTTTTACCAACATCTACACCAACCTATAATCCTGTCTTTGATATGCCAGATGTTAATTCAGATTTAACCAGAAAAGAAGCGAACTATTTACAAGTTGATTTTTGTCATTATTTCAATTCTCTGTATTTCTCCACCAATATTTCGATGTAATTTAATCTCAACTTCACTGAGTTTCGATAGCCAGAGCTTACTCTCATAATTCAAAACCACCTTGAGCATACGTAATACCATCATATCTTCCAGATTCTTTCAAATTTAGGATGACCAGATTTTTCACCTGCTTTTATTCTTCTGAAGAAAACTTGAAATACAAGGTATACTCTTTTTGCTACTTCTTGTAAAGCTTGAGAGTATATATTTTTAAGCTCTGATTTACCATGTTTACATATAGGGATCATTTTCTTAGAATCGTAATATTTAACTCTTTTCTGTTCTGATTTCCGATAATTCTTTTTAATGCGAGTGTTTCTTTATATTTCAATCTGCAAAGCTCTAGTGAGCGATTTAATACTGTTTTTGGAGCTTTTGTTAGATAGAGCTTATAACGATACACTTTCATCAAAATGTTTCCTTTAATGCAATACTATCTATAACTTATACATATAATTATACTTACCTAATTATATATTCTTTGAAATATAAGATATATATGAGTTCCGATTACTATCATTTGCTAGATGCAAATATATAAAAAGAGATACCCGATCGAAAAATACAACCAAATGGGTATTTATATGCTGAAGAAAACTAGTTGATAAATACGAAATAAAACTATTCATTCAGAAAACAGAATGGTGCAGAAGTTGACGGCTGTATCCCAACATTTAAATGAAGGGAAATAGCCTTCTAAACTCCTAAATCGAGATTCATTCCTCCCTTTTCATCTGAGGGAAGAGAATTACTTCCTTAATGGATTCAAGACCTGCAAGGATCATGGTAAGCCTATCGATCCCGAGTCCAATACCTCCGGTTGGAGGCAAGCCGTATCCAAGAGCATTTATAAAGTCGTAATCTATTGTCTGAGCTTCCAGGTCTCCTAGCTTCCTTTTATTGTCCTGTTCTTCGAACCTCATCTCCTGCTCAAGAGGATCATTTAATTCTGAATAGCCATTTGCCATTTCCCAGCCATTTATGAAGAGTTCAAATCTCTCGACAAAACCTACTTTTTCTCTGTGGTTTTTGGCGAGAGGAGAGTTTTCCACCGGGAAATCGTATATGAAAGTAGGATTTATTAACTTATCTTCTACCAGACCTCCAAAAAGAAGGGAAAGGAACTCTCCATAGGTCTTTGCCTTTTCATAACCTTCTATCCTTTTTTCGAGTGCGATTTTTTTAAGTTCTTCGATAGAGTGAACAAATATATCAAGCTTGGAATATTCTTTTAAGGCTTCTTCCATGGAAATCCGTTTCCAGGGAGGGGATAGATTGATAGTTTTTCCCCCCATTTTTATTTCATAGCTGCCATTCAGATTCAACACAAGTTCAGAGATAAGGCTTTCGGTTATATCCATCATGTCATTGTAGTCACTGTAAGCCTCATAGATCTCTATCATAGTGAATTCAGGATTGTGGGTTGTGTCAATATCTTCGTTCCTGAAATTTTTGCATATTTCAAAAACCTTCTCGTATCCCCCAACAATAAGCCTCTTGAGATAGAGTTCAGGAGCGATTCTTAGGAATAAGTTCTGGCCGAGACAGTTATGGTAAGTAATGAAAGGCCTTGCATTTGCTCCTCCATACACGGTCTGGAGCACAGGGGTTTCAAATTCCAGAAACCCTTTTTCGATAAGGAATCGTCTGATCTCAGATATAAGTTTGCTCCTCATAACGAAGATGTCTCTTTTTTCAACATTAAATATCAGGTCAAGATACCTCTTCCTATACCTTGTTTCAACATCTTTTAAACCATGGAATTTTTCAGGAATTGTGCAAAGGGATTTTGAAAGCAGGGAGAACTTTGACACGCTTAGAGAGTTTTCCCCTCTCTTCGTCCTGAAAAGTTTACCCTGAATCCCGATGATATCTCCTGAATCCACAAGGGTTTTAAAAATCTCGAAATCCTCATCTGGAAGATCTCCTTTCCTGAAAAGAATCTGAATCCTGCCATCCTGATCTCCAAGATCGGCAAATATCATTTTGCCATGCTTGCGGATATTATAAAGTCTTCCTGCGGTTCTGACAGTTAAACTCTCATTCTTTTCATAATCTTCGAATTTTTCCAGGATATTGCGGATGTCCTCGCTCTTCTCAAAATTATAAGGATAAGGATTGATTCCTTGGGTTCTTATATGATTCAATTTTGCAATTTTAGAGTTGTCAAAAATCCTTTTATCTGATATCCCAGTATTATCAGACTGGGAAACATTATCCGACAGTTCTGTATTTTTAATGTCCATGCTCATCTGTATTAGTACCTCCTCTTCAGTTGGATACGAATAAACAAACCAATGAATAGATAATCAATCTGTCAGTGATCAATTAGTAAATTGATCAGTAATCGAGTGTTAGTTAGTTGTCAAGTCAACTACAAATTAATCAATAATCAGTAAGTAAGCCAGAGTACCCACTGGCGAACAAAGCCTTCCTGGGAATTTGAATTCCGTGTTCATTTATTAGGCTGAATGCTGCAAGTTCAAATTATCAAGAATAATAACTGTCCATTAGCCCTGATTCGTGGCATTTATTATCACCCATACATCCATGCATTTTATATAAACTTTGAGAAAAAGGATTGATGAAATTGGCATTGCTTCCAGATAAAAATTGTTAACATAGATCTTGCGAGTCTAATGAAAGATATTGATCATTGTATCTCCAAAGCAATCGCAAAATTTGCAGTTGAAAACGGCGTTTCTGTAATAGATTTAGAAGACTGAACTGGAATAAGGGATAGAACTAACAACAACCTAAGGAAGAAACAAAAATATTTCCATAATAGCTGGGCTGTTTACCAATTACAATAATTCATTGAGTATAAAGCAAAGAGTTCTGGAATAATAACAGAATATATGAATCAGGAATATATTTCCAAGGCTTGTTGGAGGTGTAATCATATTTCTAAAAATAATAAAAGTGGATTGAAATTCCTGTGTAGAGCTTGTGGTTTTGAACTTAAAGCCGATTTCAATGCCGCTAGAAACAGTGAACATAGAACATGAGACTATGGTACTATAGGTTATATCTTAGAGTCTCAGGGGGTGTTTGTCAACCACCCACACGGACAATATTATCTGATGTATAAGGGGTATCCATCATGTTACTTGAGTGGCATGTAGTTAACCAGTAAGTTAAAATAAACGCATCCATTTTCAGCCTGACAAATTTAGATAACTAAAACAGATATTGATAAGCTTATACATTCCTCTCACATCAAAAGAAGTGGAATCCTGCTTTGATCCTTGAAAGTAAAATTTTTGTCCTATTTTAACTTTTTGTTGATAGTCAAATTTATGGTACATAAATCTTTATGAGAAGCTCTGAAATATTTTTGAATAAAATTAATATTCAATAAAAATTGTTTAATATTCGCAAAAAAATGCAAGAAAAGAGTACGTTCATCACAAACTATTTATGCAATAGTTGTGATTAGAGGGATGCATCGATGTAAGAGGTATTCCCTGACGCAGCAGGGAGCATGGAAAATGAGCCTCTAAGGTGCAAAGAGAAAGTGAAGATAACAACTGGGCCCGTAGCTCAGTCCGGCAGAGCGTCTGGCTTTTAACCAGACGGCCTAGGGTTCAAATCCCTACGGGCCCGTCATTTATTATTAATTGTACCCGATGGAAAGATCATTTCATTCCAGGGAAGTCTTTTGGGATACTTTATTTTGGAGGGAAGGATTTGACAAAATTTAGCCTGCTCAACCATGAGTCGGTACCAAAACACGAAATCATGTCTGAGGGTGAGTTAAAATCTGTTTTAAGCAAATATTTTGTTGAAAAGGAGCAACTTCCGAAAATAAAAGTGCATGATCCTGTTTGTAAAGAAATAGGAGCTGCAATCGGAGATGTAATAAGAATCACAAGAAAAAGTCAAACTGCAGGGGAGGCAGAATATTATAGATTTGTGATCGAATAAAGCGGATGAAAATATAACCTCATTCGAGATCTAAATTTTTTACAAATAAGTTTTTTTTTGAATCCCATGCACCATTGCAAGGAAATATTCAACGCTTCATACATCTGAAGATCACATCTAATCAATTTTCATTTTAATAAAGCAAAGAGGGTGCTATCATCGCGTTAGGAAGCAGTATACTGTCGCAGGCTTATTTTACACGGGACAAAATAGTGCAGCACCATATCGATTCTTTTAACAAATTTATAGATTATGGGCTGCAAAAGATTATAGACGAACAGAAAATAATAGAAACTGACATTGAGGATACGTATCTTAAACTAGGTAAGATCAGAGTAGAACATCCTGTAGTGAAGGAAGCAGACGGAGCAATCGAAAAGCTTTATCCAAATGAAGGAAGACTCCGAAATCTATCATACTCAGGCCCTCTATACCTGGAAATGAGTGTGGTTAAAGATGGAATAGAGTCCGAGGTAATGGAAGCAAAGATAGGACAGCTTCCAATCATGGTTAAGTCAAAGATCTGCAATCTTCTGGGACTTAGTGAGACTGAAAAAGTACGTTATGGGGAAGATCCCCTTGATCCAGGGGGTTATTTCATTGTCGGCGGCACCGAGAGAGTGATCATGACTCTTGAAGACCTCGCACCTAACAAAATTCTTGTAGAGTATGGCGAAAGATATGGCGATGCTATAGAGGTTGCAAAAGTTTTTTCCCAAAAACGTGGATACAGAGCGCTCGTAATTGTAGAAAGAGGAAGAAAGTCCCTGCTAGAGGTTTCTTTCCCTTCGATTTCAGGAAGAGTATTTTTCATTACCCTCATGAGAGCTCTTGGGATTGTAACGGATGAGGATATCGTAAACGCAGTTTCAAGTGACCCCGAAATTATCAAGTTCATGCTAGAGAACCTTGAAGAAGCTGAGGTAGAGACCCAGGAAGAAGCAATTGAAAAGATCGGTGCAAGGGTCGCTGCAGGGCAGGCCAAAGAATACCAGATAAAAAGAGCAAACTATGTAATTGACAGGTATCTTTTTCCACATCTCGGAAATGATATAAGTGATAGAGTCTCAAAAGCTCACTTTCTGGCAAGAATGGCAGAATCCTGTTTTGAATTGGCCCTTGGTAAGCGTTCGGAAGAAGACAAAGACCACTATGCAAATAAAAGACTCAAACTCGCAGGAGACCTGATGGAAGACCTCTTTAGGGTATCTTTCAATAGGCTAGCAAGAGATATAAAATACCAGCTCGAGCGCGCAAATATGCGGAACAGAGAACTAAATGTCGCCACAATAGTCAGAGCAGATGTCCTGACTGACCGCCTGCAACATCCATTAGCAACCGGGAACTGGGTTGGAGGAAGAACAGGTGTATCTCAACTCCTTGACAGGAACGACTATATCTCCACTCTATCTCACCTGCGCCGCGTTATTTCTCCCCTTTCCCGAGCACAACCGCATTTTGAGGCTCGAGACCTGCATGCAACCCAATGGGGACGGCTTTGTCCTTCAGAAACCCCAGAAGGACCGAATTGTGGCTTGGTGAAAAACTTTGCTGAGATGGTTGAACTCTCCACAGGTATAGAAGAAACAGAAGGCATAAAGAAAATACTCTATGACCTGAACGTCGAACGTCTGATTGTAAAGGTACCGGAAATCCCGGCTAGAATAAAGGAGATCCTACTCGACGAGTTCGGAGAAGAGATAGTTGAAGAGTTTGAAGAAACTCCTGAAGTAGACAGTAAATACAAAGATGATGAATTTTACGATTATTCAGATAGTGACTATGTCGGATCAAATTTTGGTGATTAAGGGATCGATTCCAGATGACTAAAGCAAAAGTATTCATAAACGGAGAGCTTGTTGGGACCCATGATAACCCGGCAGAACTCGTAAATGATGTCCGCAAGATGAGACAGAAGGGGTTCATATCCAGGCAGGTAAACATAGCTCTTAACGATAACACTAGGGAAGTAATTATAAACTCCGATATGGGCAGAGCAAGAAGGCCTATGGTAGTTGTGGAAAACGGAGTTTCAAAGGTAACTGAAGAACATATACAGAAACTGAAGAACAAGGACATCAACTTTGATGATCTTGTAAAAGAAGGCTGTATAGAATACCTTGATGCCGAAGAGGAAGTAAATGCTTACATTGCACTCTATGAAGCTAATGTTACCCCCAGGCATACTCATATTGAGATCGATCCTGAACTTATGCTAGGAATTTGCACAGGGATGGTTCCTTATCCGGAACATAATGCATCACCTCGTAATACCATGGGTGCAGCCATGATAAAGCAGTGTATAGGAGTTTCTACAGCAAATCAGAAGCTCAGACCCGATACCCGTGCCCATGTCCTTCACTACCCACAGAGGGCGCTTACAATGACCAGAACCTCTGAAGCGATAGGTTTTGATGAAAGGCCTGCCGGCCAGAACTTCGTGGTTGCAATCCTTTCTTATGAAGGATATAATATTGAAGATGCCCTGATTTTCAACAAGGGTTCAATCGACAGAGGGCTCGGAAGGAGTCATTTCCTCAGGACTTTCGAAGGAGAAGAAAGAAGGTATCCAGGAGGACAGGAAGACAAATTCGAGATTCCTGACTCTGAGTACCGCGGTTCTCGCAGTTCTGATGCATATGCAAACCTGGATGTCGATGGGCTTGTAAATCCTGAAACTCCAGTTGGTCCCAACGACGTTCTGATCGGAAAGACCAGCCCCCCAAGATTCCTTGAAGAACCTTCTGACTTTGGGATTGCAGTCGAGCAGAGAAGAGAAAGTTCAATCACCATGAGATCCAATGAAACAGGGATTGTAGATACTGTCATTCTAACCGAGTCTATTAATGGAACACGTCTTGCCAAAGTAAAGGTAAGAGATGAAAGAATTCCTGATATAGGAGACAAGTTCGCTTCAAGACACGGACAAAAAGGAGTTATCGGGCTGAAGGTGCCGATTGCAGACATGCCCTTTACTGAATATGGCCTGAGTCCGGATCTTATGATTAATCCACATGCAATTCCTTCCCGTATGACTGTAGGGCATG
>CAWKGG010000093.1:0-56551 GCA_963848985.1 uncultured Methanosarcinaceae archaeon | reverse complement strand
GTACATTTAAGTACTTCAGGCGTGTAGTTTAACTTGTGCTTTTGATAGTTTAAGGTTTTATGCTATTGATTTTTCAGCTCAACTGCTTAAGAGCTTCTCCGAAAAATAGAAAAACTACGATATAAGTTATGTTTGGTAATTACAATACGAAAAATCTGGCACGACTGCGAGATATATGATGAATTTTGTGAAAAAGTAGAATCATTACTAGTAGTGGCGTAAATTTGCTGCAAATTCGACGTCAAATTTTTGTTTACTGCGTGTAATTTGATTCTTCATATACGTAATTTATCTACTCAATAATTTATTAAGATTTGTGATTTTACAGGAAAATTATTCATGTTGCCGAGCAAAATTAAAAAAATAATGTGACTTGTATAAATTATTGAAAATTAAATATCATTAGGCTTAAATTTACTGTTATTGATTATTTTTTAGTTAACCTGGATGAGTTACTTTTAGTGTATAGCCAGACAATATTTCCTTAGATGGCTTTAAAAACACATATTAGATTGTCTTAATAGAAGAGGATTTTTAATGTATCTAGGATTGCTAAAATTTACCATTAATTCAACTGGCAATTGACTGCAATCATTCAAAAACCCCGAAAATAATAAAAAGTCTCATATATTAAAGAAGCACCTCAATTTAAGGAGTGAATATATTTAAAGATTTTAGAAAGATAGCTTTTAAGACAAAGAAACCTCAAATATTATTACATGAATCTGGAGAAACCATACATTATTTCTATATATGCCATTCTACGGAATGAGAAAGGCGAATTTCTGCTTCTAAGGCGATCGCAAAATTCTCACTCAAACCCAGGCAAGTGGGATCTTCCAGGAGGAAAACTAAATCATAGAGAACTACTTGAGGAAGCTGTTGTGCGGGAGGTATGGGGAAGAGACCGGGATTTCAATTATCCCTGGGAATATTGCAGGATATGTCACCTTTGAGCTTCCGGATAAAAAAATTATTGCCATAGTATACGATGGTGGGTACGTTATTGCAGATATAAAGTTGAGCTATGAGCATATGGAGTATGCATGGATATCATCTTGATACTATTCTGGAGATGAACACGCTTCCTCCTTATTTTAGAGATTTCTTCAAAAGATTCGTCATAGAAAATAAAAAATCTTCGGAACCATCGATTTAATTCAAAAAAGAGTTCATTTGTTGTTCTATATTTTGTGGTTGATGTTAGTGCCAGAATATTCTTAATGCCGTTTCTCAGCTTTTTTGTTTCGCATTACGGTAGACAAGAGCAGATTCTGCTTCAATTAATAAAAACACAAACAATTGTTACAATGAAGCTTGATCATGAAAACATCATTCATATATTAGTGGACATTCAAATAGCGAATAGCTCAAAAATTATTTTAATTTACATCAAATTCCCGATTCTGCTTTTATTTAGTTCAGGATAAGAAATCTATGAAACTCGAGTGTAAAATCTGAAAAATATAAATGTTTTTATTTTAAATGTTGCTGTCCTTTTTCATCTTAGATCAACAGCTTTAATGCAATGGCTATAATCATCAATGATGTATCATAAAACTAGATTAAAACTGCAGTAAGGGGTATATCAGCGTAGATGATCTGGAGAGTTACGTAACCATTTTTCACTTTCAGATTCATAACTACACTAAAACATTTAGGAATCATGCCAGAGTGCTTAAGGATCTGATATTTGCTGAATATTTTTTTGCATATGTTCTAAATAGTACTAACTTAAACTAATTAGCACAAAATCATGTGGTTCTTATATCATGAATTATAACAGATATGGACACAAATTCTATATCTGTGTACATCTGAGAAATCTCGGTTCGAGGGTTGTAACCAATTTTGAAATGCATTGACTTTCAATTTTTACGTTCATCGCTGGATTTTGGAACTGAGGCCTTAAGCTCATTCGATGTAATTTGAATTTTTTATCCGAGTTTTGCTTCCCGATTTTCTTCGTGAAAAAGAGATCTGTTTCTTTTCTTTCAAGTAGACACATCTAATTTTTCAAATGAAAGGGAAAATTATAAAAGAAAACGTTAAACATTGAATTCAAGTTCAAGCCCTACAGGACAGTGATCTGAGCCTGTGATTTCGGAATAAATTGGAGCAGATTTTATATTTTTTCGAAGATTTTCGCTGACAAAAAAGTAATCAAGCCGCCAACCTATATTTCTTTCGCGAGCCCTAGTTCTTATTGACCACCAAGAATAGTTTCCACCATTTGTGTTGAACATGCGAAATGTGTCAATGTATCCTGCATCAAGGAACTTGTCTATCCAGGCCCTTTCTTCTGGAAGAAAACCCGAAATAGTCTTGTTTTCTCTGGGATGGGAGAGATCAATTTCTTTATGGGCAGTGTTAATATCACCGCAAATGACAAGTTTTCTTCTTTTGGATTTTAGGGTATTTGCGTAGTCAAAAAAGGAATTATAAAAGGCCATCTTATAGTCCAAGCGCTCTGGAGAGGCTTTTCCGTTAGGAAAGTAAATATTCATTAAAGTAAAGTCATCGTAATCGACCCTGAGGAAGCGGCCTTCCTTATCAAACTTCTCGATTCCCATTCCAGTCTCAACATTCAGGGGCTTTCTCTTTGAAAAAATTCCTACTCCACTGTAGCCTTTCTGTTCTGCTGAAACGAAATAATTAAAGTAACCTGGAATATTCTTGACTTCCCTCGGGAGTTTGTCACTGGAAGCTTTAATTTCTTGGATGCAGATAGCATCAAACTTCTGTTCTAGTAAAAGATCAAGAAAGTTTTTTTTGACTGTAGCCCGAAGACCGTTTACATTCCAGGAGACAAGGTTGTAGTGGCTAGACATTATTTCCCACGACTCGATGATATTCTGATCTTATTTTATCATGGTGGCTTAGAATTTCATTTACTTGATACTAAATATCAATAATATTATTCTATGTTAAAATTTTGGGTCATGTCTATGAGTATTGATCTAATATGAAAAATGATTAAAGTCCTGTGTTAGATTAAATGTTAATGGATTCAATTTATCATCAGTTCTAAGTGTAGTGATTTCCCAACATAATTCCTGGATATGTAGCATAAAAAATAAACTTTTGATGTTTTGAACTTTAACCGAATCCAAATCAATTAAGCTTTGCATGTAGATAGCTTGCTTATGAATAGGTTTTCATTGTAAAACATATGCATATTCTTAACATCGACTACCTCATCACTCTTACCGCACTATTACCTCCAGTCACATATCTAAAAGTATAGAGTAACTATACTCATTTGATTTTAAACAAACTTATTCTAAATGTAACTAAGTTGCATCTCCAGATTGGTTTTCTAATTACCCATATTAATATTCCCAACTAGGATTTTTAAGTCGAGCGATAACTTCAAATTCTATATAAATAATTTTTTCAAACTAATTTCCAATTAAAAGTCGATGGCAAGAGTATTTATTGAATTTTGCTATTCTTTTTTAATACTTTTTTAGCATTTACTTGGATGCTAGCGAAGTAAACGACCTTATCCCTACAAAATATGGAATTATTGAGTTCAGAGGTACATAGCTAAAAAATGAAATAATTGCTTTCTTATAGTGGATTTGTGGGTAATGAATATCTACTCATGTTAAAATTTAATTTATTCGATGCCTATAGTGTTATGTCTATTATACTATTGTATTACTCTATGCATACTGTGAGTGAACATTATTCTTGAAGAAATATCTTGGAACAAATTAACAGTATTATTTTATTATCTAATATTTTATAAAAACAGTGATTTTATATATTTACATAGATTTTTTGCAAATTTTGAATTCACTTTTCCCTCGAAAATTATAGAACCTAGAAGGAAACTCCATGCTGGTTTTAAGGCTTTCAGTTAAGCGTTTAGGATATGGCTCAATTAAATTACATTAGAAATATTTACAAGCACCTTATATAATATTTAAGTAGTAAAATTAAAAAGTTTGAAAAGATAATACAAGTAAATGGCTGAGATATCTATTTTTTTGGAAACTATGGTAATAGATCCTCATTCACATAGTTCTCAGGTACTAAAAGGGTGTAGTAATCTTCTTTTAGTGCTTTTAAGAGTTCTTCGTTTAATTTTGCACCTTGAAGTGTTTGTACTTCCGAAAGCTGGTCAAGTGATAAATTGTGGGCTTCTCTAAGGTTAGCCCCTTCAAGGTTAGCCCATCTTAGGTTGGCTCCTTCAAGGTCAGCCCATCTTAGGTTAGCTTCTTTAAGGATGCTCCCTTAAGGTTAGCACCTTTAAGGTTAGCTCCTGTAAAGTCAGCCCTTTCAAGGTGTGCCTCTAAAAGGTTAACTCTTTCAAGGTTAGCCCATCTTAAGGTTAGCTTCTTCAAGTTTAGCACTCTTAAGTTCGCTTCTTCAAGGTCAGCTTCTTCAAAGTCGCTTCTTAAGGTCAGCTCTTTAAAGTCGGCTTGTTCAAAGTTCGCTCCTTTAAGGTCAGCTCCTTTAAGGTCAGATTCCCTAAGATCAGCTCCATGACAGTTGGCTTCTCTAAGATTGCACCATTTAAGGTTAGCTTCTTTAAGGTTAGCTTTCTCAAGATTAGCTCCTTTAAGATTAGCTTCTCTAAGGTTAGCCCCTTCAAAGTAGTACTCCTTAAGGTCAGCCTTTGTAAGTTCAGCACCTATTAGGTTCTTTCTTTTAAGTTTAATTCCTCCCTGGTTCCCTAAGTTAATGTTAAACATCCTATTGTCACCTCTGCCTTTTAAAACTTTTTTTGTCCTGCTATCTTAAGCCCCCTTAAAACTAAGTTCAATTCCACAAGGTAATAAATATTTTATTTGAAGGTCAATTCATCTTAAAGAATTCCTGCATGCTTCATTCAAATCTAAATTCCCATTAAGATATGTGGAAATTGATTCAATTTTAATACAGGCTCTCTGGATCAATTGGGTCGTATTGTTTTGTGTGGTTGATGCTTAAGTTGTTACGTTTAATTTTTAGGTAGGTGGATATTTACTAATTTGGATCTAAATTGATATAACTTCAATAGGGTTTTGCAACAATAAATCTGTTTTTTAGAGTAAATGTGCAAATATTATTTGCCAATTATTATTCCAGAATTTTTTTTGAAGAATAAATATTTGGTAAATAATATTGGATACTAGTAACCCTGACCACCTACAGGCTACTAGTTTCCTGACAAATTATATTTAAAGTTATATCGATGGTAGATTATTATTCAAACAATATAACATATTAAGAAACATAGTTCAGAATTCCATATAATTTAAGGTTTGCTGTGACATAATCCAGCTTCAAAAAAATATGCCTAATTATACATTTTTTAATTTTATCCGTAGGCAAATAATAATATAGTAATTAATATCATAAAATTTTAATAAAATATGTCCTATATTTTTTATATTAATTAAGTTTGATATTTAATAGTTATTCTATACATTCCTGCATTCAAGATGATAATAACTTTCATCAAATATCCTACTAAAAAGTGCAATGCTCACTTCATATAACTAACTTTACAATACAAGCTAATACATGAATTAATTTTTTCTAAAAATTATTGAAATAAAATGTATGTTCAAG
Source organism: uncultured Methanosarcinaceae archaeon (assembly GCA_963848985.1). Lineage (GTDB taxonomy): Archaea > Halobacteriota > Methanosarcinia > Methanosarcinales > Methanosarcinaceae > Methanosarcina. The sequence goes on along the minus strand of CAWKGG010000093.1, from coordinate 50,986 downwards.
CCAGAAAATACTAAAGTATACTGCTCTAAACAATTGAGATTCTTCATGAAAGAATTGTATTCATCTGAAAGCGAATGTATTGGAGAATTTTATTGGAATAATTTCCGAAAACGAAGTCACAAAATACTGAGTCACAAATTTACTGGATATAGATGAATCAAATAGAACAAATTTGGATAATGATTTCTGGAGAATTGAATAATAACAAGGGGAACAAAACAGATATATAAGATGAAAAAGTGTCAGGCAATAAAAAAATCACAGAGTGCACACTTAATTTTTTCATTAAGAGTTTTTTAAATGCTTGAGCTACAAAGAATTAAGAAAGGAGTATCTTGGTTTGAAAGTAAAATAAAAATTAACAAAGTATCAGTAACCCAGTATTTGCACAAACCAAGATACGAATTAAATCATTTGTGATATTTACGGAGTCAGAGAAAAAAGATGTAGATTCTGCTACTATGTGAGTCCTTAATTAATCAAAAAAAATCCACAAGTTATGATATCAAAGAGATCTCATACTTTGGAATTCGATTTTTAGCAGCAATAATGATCGAATCAAATTTTGAGATCAGCTCAATAAATATAATGGAGGCTATAACCATCTTTATTTCATCTATTCTTGCCTACACTAATTTCTACACCTATGGAATCTGGTAATTTCCATTTAATACTTAGGAACCTAGCTGGTACACTTGCGGTATAATTTGCGAAAGCTATGTAATGAAGCACACGAGCATGCAGTCATTAAACATGTTAAATGAAGCTGAGCCCCTCCCCTCTATTTGTTTAGTTTGTTACCCTGAGTACCATAATCCATGTGTTATTTGGAAGTGAGTAAGCGGTGGAGCATGCCCCTATTCACTGGAAGACGTCTTCAAAATTATGGAATCATAAACCAGAACAAAAGCAGGTTAAATATAGAGATGAGCAAGAAATATTTGGACAGGATTCCCGCGAAGAAAAAAGTCAGCGGTAAATCGGAATCTCCTAATATTTCATTCCATGACCAATAAGAATTCTGTAAGCATTTAAGGCTGTGGCTTCGCTGTCAATTAAACTATATGATCATCGTCGCGGAAAAATAGGTCCATCTTATGAAAAATAAGTAAATTTGAATAGGCTAAAAAATCAATTACCTTTTTTTACCCATCCCTCTTCCTTTATATCACTCACAAGAATGAAAAGTGTAATGCATATATTGTTCTTGTAGAAATGAAAAAAATAAATGTTTAGTACCCCTCAGATATAATTGACTTCATCAAAAGAGTGTTTTAAATTAAGGTTATCTGCCTGTATAGAGAGTTTTATTCTAAAGATATGTTTGAATTTTTGCAAAAGAACAAGATTTCACATGCAGTTTTAGTTGCTGATAAAGGAAAGCATATAAAACAAATCCCCAGGGACAATAAGGCACAGAGTAAATAATATTTTATGAAGAATTTCGCAAAAATATTCTTTTGAGTATTATTATCGACCTCAAATATATAAGAATAGAAGAAGGGAAATGAAAATGTAAGAATCTTAGTTTTATGGTTTTTGGAGTTAAATGATCTTCAAGAGAGTTCGATATGATTTATCAAACAATATTTTTTATTGAGCATCTAATGTCATAGATGAAAAAAGTTCAGATTTATTATGCTTCTCAATGATAAATGACTGGCATGCAAGTAATGGATTAGGATTTTAATGGAATGTATGAGGTAAATGGATTGGGTAATAGTTGAAGAGATATTCTATCGAAGTATAAGCCTAACTACTCTTTGATCTCAGATCAACAATCAGATTTGCAATCTCTGCAAGTTGCTCAGGAGTCAGGTTTTCAGCTCGTTTGTCCAACAAATTATCAGGGAGCTGGGCAATTAATTCCCGAATACTGGGGATTTTGAGTGTGTAATTTGTGTTCAGAATTGCATTTCTTATTTTTTTCCGGCGCTGGCTGAAGACTGCTGCCACAAATTCCATGAAGAATGCTTCGTCTCTAACTCGAAAAGGTGTTGGCCGTGGAACAATTTTAACTACTGCTGAATAAACTTCCGGTACTGGTTGAAAGGCTTCTTTTGGGACTTTCATAATAATGGAAGCATCTGAAAAATAGTAGGTATTAACAGTTAGACGGGAATAGTCCTTGCAGTTGGGTTTTGAAACCATGCGTGCTGCAAACTCATACTGGTACATGAGGATCCCGAGTTTGAAATTATAATGGAGGAGCTTGAAGGTTATTTCTGAAGAGATGGAATAGGGAAGATTGGAAACGACCTTATCGAATTCCGGGAAATCAACTTTCAAGGCATCCCCTTCGACTATATCAATGTTTTTGATATCGTCGAAATGATCATGGAGGACGTTAACTAGGATCGGATCACGTTCAATGGCAATTACTCTTTTTGCCTTCTGTGCAAGCTTTTTCGTAAGGTTCCCGACACCAGCACCTATTTCAAGGACAACATCTCCGGCTCTTAACTCAGCAGCCGCCACAATTCTGTCCAGGTAGCTTTCATCGACCAGAAAATGCTGATCAAACATACCTCCCTTTATGTTATATTTTTTAAGAAGAGAAAGTACCAGGACTGAAACCTCCTTAATAAAGCAAATATTTTGGTCTGAAACTAATTAAAGCAGCTTGAATGAAATGAATAAATAATTAAAACCAAATTTATCTAAAATAAGAAATCAAATAATATTCTATTAAAAAAATAGTTCACAGTTCATATGGGTCTCTGACGGCGCAGGGGGGTGGTAAATAGTCTGTATTTGATGAAATCATCCTTAAGTTCAACTTCGATTCTGTGGGCAATAACTTTAGCCGGATCGTGCAAGCTCGGAATTCTCTCACGGATATCCTGAAAACTCTTAAAGTGTCCTTTTTTTCGTTCGTCTATCATGGACCACATAAGCTTTTTTCCTATCCCTGGCAAAAGTTCAAGCATATGAAGGCGGGTAGTAATAGAATGGGCATCATTATAAAATTTCACAAAACGTTCCTCCTGATTCCTGACACAAGCTTCAAGAATAAAAGGCATTTCGAGAATGGCCCCAGTAGTAAGGTCAGTATAACCTATTCTCTGCTTTACGTGATCTATTTCATTCCTATCTCCAGGACCGATGTAAATTTTCGACTGGATGTTAGGAATCACACCATTTTTGGGAACCAGCTCCATCAGGATGAACTTTTTGTCTCCTACAGATTGGACAAGGGGTTTTTTCTGAAATGTACTAGTACCATCAACTAACTTCCCGTAGGGCAGATAATCTAGAACCCACACAAATTCCTCTCTGCCTTGCGAGTTATCCGGGGATTTTCCATATGAGTGCGGAGCTCTTTCTGACTGCCTATCTGATTGCGGTCCGCCTGTCGAACGTTTGCCGCCATAAAATTTTTCAGAAGCTGGTCTGCCAGCATACTGTCTACTTGATTGCGACTTCTCTACTTTCATCAGCACCCATCCTATCGCTAAACATGAAATCCTGCAATAGACTATTTTTCAGGGTATGCCAAACCTTAACACTGTCAGCTTATTTTAATGCTTCTATACGATTCAAGATCTGCTCCAATAATCAGACCTTCAGCCTTCAACTATAAGTTTTTTGCAAACTTGTGATTTGTCATAGCCAGTTCTAGGACTCAAGGCCTAATGTAGCCTTAAGAATACTCTGTGCTTAACTTTTTCATGTAAAGATATTCTCTGATATGTAAAATGCTATAAGTCTCGGATACTTTCCTTCTAAATAAGAAGATGGAACCTGCTATATAGCTATTCCCTTTTAATTTTAGAGACTTTTCAATATTTTAAGAGAGCACAAAAATTCATCATCATTAACGGCATTATTCGACTGCAATAAATCAAAAGCCCATAAAATAAGAACAAGTGTAAAATTTGACTTATTCCATAGTCTCAGATATGTAATCAAGAATCTGGTCCAACTCTTCATTACTCAGCGTATACTTTTCTTTTGCATATATTGATCTAATTTCGTCTCTAGACTGAGGCAGAATATCTGCGATCCTAACTGCAATTACAGTTTTCATTTTTTCTAGCTTTAGCAGTTTATTAACAAGTTCTCTTGATTTTTCCCCACTGATCTTTGAGAACTGATCAGCATGATGCAGAGCTTTTCGAAATCCGTATACAACCTCAGTTCCCTGGTCTCTACGCTCTTCAGAAATCTTGGAAAGTATTTCTTTGACTTCAGCCAACGTCAATAATTCTTCGTTGAGTACTTCCTTGACTATCATTGGAATACACTCTTTTTGAGTTAAAAACTTTAGATAATTGCTATTCTGCAGAATGATCTATTTGATCACTCTTCGATACTCTGATCTTTTCTGACTTCCTTAAGTATTTTCTTCCTGGTAATACTCCTAACACTGCAATCTAAACTAGCTTTTGTGGTAAATATTCTTCATATCACATTTGATTCAGCTTTATCCAGATTGGTACATGAATGAAATTAAACCTTCATTTAACAAACTGGATTGTTCCGGAAAACATTATTCTAATATTGCATACCAGTTATATGTTTGACAAACAATATATAATTACAGATATTTCGGAATCTAAGTAAGAACTCGGGTTTTCAAAAGTAGCTTTTTGTTCCCATCTGAGTTTGCATTTTTAGCAGTTTTTTGAAGGTACGTTAAGTTTTTTATATTTATAATGAACCAACGAATTAATCACAATTTTAAAAGCCAATGATGGTTTTCAAGTAATAATTGATCCTTAAGCCATTCAAAATCATATAACTACGAAAAAAGCGGAACGAAAGGACAAAATTGTTACATTTTTCCTTTTTTCAGAGTTTTAAGTGCTTTTCGTGGTTCATCTCTAAGTGTAAGACTAATCGGAAAAATTTTTTTATGTGATCATAATTTTATTTTTCTCATTTTATGATGTGTCGATTTTTATTGGGTTGACTATAATTTTTTCGCAGTCTCTTAATCTCTCAATTTTCTAATCCTTTAGACATGAGCTAGCGTCTGCGAGGTCAGATGCTTGTAGGCAGCAAACCCAAGATAAAAGGATCAGATTTAGAACTTAGATACCTGCAATGATATCAGTATTTCTGCGGTTTCAGATGCTGAGGAAGGGAAAAAACTTCTTTCTTTGCATTTCCGGAACGGACTTCGAGCACATATGAACGACCTCGCTGTCCGGTGACCTTGCCAGTAGAACCCTGGAACTTTGGATTAGGCATGCCTTTCTGAACACTCGGGTCTATGTCGATATGAACCATCTGTCCTACTTCGAATTCCTGGATTGCCTTGCTTACAGGGGAAATTCCTCTTTCACGAACAGTCTTCTGTAATTTGTATCTTGTACAACGCCTTTCACCGTGTGAGTTTGTCATCGCATGTTCCTCCTTAGATGCTCGATTAATTTCGTTATAATTACAGATTTTCTCTAGATAAGATGTATAAATGTGAATAAAATTTTCAGTTAGGTAAATTTTTCTTGACTCTTTAGACACAGACTCTTTATTATCTATTTAGATGTTATAAAATTGCTAGTATTTTTCGTATTATTCGACGACAAAAAATCAAAAAACCTGAAGATAATAAAAAATCTCTTGAATAAACCTAATTCATGTGTGGCTCAGACATCTACATTAATTACATCAAGATCTTCCACAAGTGTATAAATACCTAAAAGCCCACTAAGACTTGGATTTGTTCTGCCATCATCTCCGGAAATAAGCTCTTTTACATACAAACCGCCTTCGCAATTGACTATTATGTAAGCATAACCTTCCTCTGTTAATTCATCAAGTTTTATGCTATTCACGTATCTCTTCCGGACAATGTCAGCCCGCCTGTGAACTACACGTCTTGGGGTCTGCTGGTTGATCTCTGTACCGCTAAGAGACTCAAGACAGGCTTTTAGCTCTTTCTCTGGAACAGGTTCCTTAAATGTAACTTTAAGCTTATAAGTTTTATCCGCTTTTAAGCTTTTTAGGGTTTCAATCATATTTTTTCCGACGAAAGAAAGCTCTCTTACATAAATTTTCCCGTCAGCTTTATCGTTAATGCTTTTCATGAGCTCTTCGAGATTTACGCTACGCTTTTTAGGAGATTTTGCTTCTACTATAAAAGGCCTGCCTCTTCCAAGCATAAGGGCATCTATATCTTCCCTACCCGAGCCGTGAAAAGCTGTATCAACTGCCTGGAAAGCTTCAATAACAGGACCCTTAATCAACTCGTCTACCGACTCATGATACTGTTTTCCTGTATAATTACATATTTCACAACCTTTGCCCTTACATTTCCTACAAGGCCAGCGTGTCTGTGGGATTCCTCTCACCATTTTGCAGTAGCGACTAATGATATATACAGAGCGAATCTGAAGTTCAAGATCGCTTTTTGCAAGGTTAAGGGTAATTATAATATCTGGGTTTTTTAAATCTACATCTTTTTGAACTTTTTCGGCAATCCGCTTGCCTACTTCTCTGTTAAGCTCTGTCTTAAGCTGTTCAGCATACAAAGTCCCTGCCTCAGCCCAAAGGATTTCTTCGTTTTCACTAAGGAGCCCACTAATCTTTGTGCCCACAAGGAATGTAGAATACTCAAGGCCTTCAAGAGCCTTTGTTGCTTTATCTGCCCATACATCAAGCTTTTTGAATTGGTCAAGGCAAACCCAGCACTTCTCGTCTTCCCCCTCTATTCCAAGAGCTTTCCTCGCAAATACACTGCAGCAGGAAAGTTGCTTTAGAAGATAATTGTCTTTTTCACTTTTGTAAGCACGATCCCCTTCCAGAACAAGGGCGAGTTTTAAGGCTTGTCCCCGTTCTTTGTTACTCAGGCCGGTAGATAATTTTGCAAATTGGCGGCCAAGACAGTGATCACATATGGGGCCTTCATGTAGAATCTTTTTTGAAATTTCGAATACATCCATTTTCTTTCACTCTCTTTAACTCCCTATTTGGAGAATAGACCTGGAGTGTATATTATGGAAATAAAAAAATAAATCGAAGGTAAGAAAGAATACCCTGAAGATGAATACCTAAGTGGCAATATTCGTGAGGTAAACATCATGAAAGTTACGTCAAGTAAACTTCTATCTTCATACAAAGAAATGGGATATAGCTTTTTGCATTGAAGCGAATCAGAAATTACAGATTATTCATCACCCTTTAAATCAGTTCCTCTTGTTGATACCTTTCTTTCTGACTCAGCTCTGTCCAACTCGTTATGGACAAGGGTTATGCAATGGTTAGAGTGAAGGGAAATAGGGCTAACAGAGATGATTTTTGCCCCTACCTTAAGGATCTGTTCTTCCTCTTCTTCTGTAACACCCGTGTGATCTCCCATAATAAAAATCGGATCTCGGATCTCACGGACAAATTCTGAAAATCCTCCCCATCCTCTCTAAGGTAAAGTAGGGGTCGCCCTTTAAACTCTGAGAGAATGGATTTAAGGTCTCCTCTGCGAATCCAAACACCTGGAGTAGAATGGGTATATTGCTGGATTGCATTCTTCTGAAGGGCTTTCTGGATAAGCGAACCGCTGCTTCTTTCATCGGGATTGAGGTATTTTAGGTTAAGCCCTTCAAATCTGATAATTTTCCCTGGGTCCGGATCTCCTAAAAGAAGCAGGTTTACATTCACATCCCTGCGCATTCCAAAAGAGATAAATAGAGCAGAGCTTACGCAACGGCAGAGGATATCCATCCTCCCCGCAGAACCGGGGAGATCGTTTAAAGAAAAGTCACCGTTTGTTTTAGCCTTATGCCCTATGATAACGATATCTCGCATAGGCACTATATTTACGTAGGGAATATAAAAGATGTATGATGTTCAAAGCAAGCAAAGATTATGATATTATGAGCTAAAAACATTTAATTAAAAACCTTGTAGTGGGATTACATATAATAAGACTGCGTGCCTTATTTTTATGTAAAATCACAACTCTCAATAAGTTATTGGGTAGAAGACTTCCACATCTAAATAACCAAATTACACACAATACATAAAAACTTAATTTCGAATTCAGAGCAAAATTGCGATGCTACTTATATGGACGGGATACGGGATGAAGAGATACTAGCCATTTCTGATCTCCATGGGGATTATTCGAAGATGGAGAAAATAATGGGCACAGCTGGAGACTTTGACATTGCTATGATTGCCGGAGACCTTACTCATTTTGGACCTGATGCGAAGGTCCAAGAATTGATGGAAATGTTTGATAAGCCTGTGTTTGCAATACCAGGGAACTGCGACCAGAAGAGTATTACTAAAGCGCTTGATACCTCAAAAGCTATAAACCTGCATGGTAAACTTGAACAGATCGGAAAGATCCGGTTTATAGGACTAGGAGGGTCAAACTTCACGCCTTTCAATACCCCCTTCGAACTTTCTGAAGAAGAGCTAGAAAGAGTCCTTGAAGGAATGATTTACTCCGCCGAAAATACAGAAGATCACGGTCCTATAGTGCTTCTGGCTCATGCCCCTCCTCACGGAGCTAGGGATGAGCTTCCCTTTGGGCATGTGGGCAGCAAAGCCATCCTGAAATTCGCTGACAGAGTTGACCTGATAGTCTGTGGGCACATCCATGAGGCGAAAGGTGTCGAAAATATTGGAGCGACTATGGTGGTAAACCCTGGAGAAGCCTGTAAGGGTTCCTATGCCCTTATAACTATCGAAGACACAAAAAGCAAACCCATTATAGTTGAATTCAAGGAAGTATAGAATAAAAAGGTTTCAATAAAATTAGCATGTTTTATCAGATGTCGGAGTAACAGTTTGATTTTTCAAAGGTTTCTGTATACTATGAGCCTTTATCTATTTCAGTGGCTTTCTTAGTTCGCATTAGTGTATGCATACTCTAATAATCGTATTTTTTGGTTAGATCACTCAATAGTTTATCTTTACTTACACTGTGATCAAGTCGCCAAATTATTGCGTTGTTAACTTTGTCAGCGTTCTTTATTTACATACAACTATATTCCTCATAGTAAAAACTAATACTTAAAACACTTTGAAAAATGGATTTGTCTTCAATTACATACATATCTCCGTTAATCACAAAATGCAAAGTTGAACGAAGAAAAGAATGGAAACAAATTGGAAGCTTCTGCAGTACTTCCTCTGATTCACGTTTTCTGTATTAATACAACACCAGACGACTGAAATGTGAATATTTAAATCACAAACTGTATTTCTTTAGGGTTGTAATTAACTTGACATTGTCAAATCAACTCATCTTTGTAGACTTTTCGACTCAATTTCAGGCGAATTGGTGTATTATTTTGAATTTTTTATTTCATCCTTTTTGCTTTTTATTTTCATCCTAAGCAATAGAGGATCTATATAAATCCCTAAATTATATGATAAGATTGTAAATTGTATATAAGTGGCTCGTGAAATCGAAGTTTTTATCGAAATCCTCTAAAATTCTTGGAACATAACCATGGATAACGTTGTTTAATTCCAGTACGTATCATATCTCTGTCAGGTTTTCAATCTGCTACTTTGAAAATGGTGCCAGAAACAAAATAACTTCACAAAAGAGCGATGATTTAGAGAGGTAAACCAAAAAAGGCGAAGGTTCACTTCATATTTAAATTAAAATACATGGTATTCGTCATCCTCAACACTTCTAAAGTAATATATTTTTGCGATACTTTACTTCAGAAACCATTCGGTATCTTACCTCTTAGACACAATAATTTGCATGCTGAAGTTCCATTTCATATTACTAAGGTAGCTTAAAATGCAGATCAGTTATTTAACCACTGTTCCCTCAAAACTTTCCATTTTCCAAACAAGCTACGTGGTATTCGCTGAAACAAAACAGAAAATCTTGAAAATGACATAACTGTCATTTTTTACAGTGGTGACGGATATACCACTCTAATAATCTGATTATCTTTCAAATCCAAGATTCACCTTTATATGCAGGCTCGATGATGTAATTCTACTCCATCGATGTATTTTCCTCCTCATCTATAGGAAGAGGCAACTGTAGTTATAAATCAGCAAACTTGATTATCAAATGGACCTTAAACTTACGTTAAAAAAGATCCTTGGAAAAGAGAGGAGGTAATAATAAGATTGATGTAAATGGACTTGAATTCAAACTAATTTGATAAAGTTAATACGGTTATGCACCCATAAAAATATAATATATCCAATATATAGTTATACTGTATCAGTATTATGTAATCAAAGGAGAAATAAGATCTTTTATAAGAATTGAAAGTCTCAAATGGAGAATACTTTGAATCTGGGCAAAAATAAGAGATATATGAGTTTCTGGAAATTAGGGGTAGTAGAGATGGGATATCGCCATATTTAACACTTTAAGTCTTGGGGTCCCTTTTAGAACTGGCTTGTTTTGAAGAAGTTGTTGGGCACTGCCTCCGGAATAAAAAAGATGTTTATTAAATGTCTTTAAGTATAATTCCTCCCATACAGTCTGTAGGTACCAGTTAAAGGAGAGCATTTCAGCGTTAATGGCAAAATTTTTTTCCGAGCCCACTGGAAGGTGAGAAATTTATAATCCATATAAAGGCATGATAATAAATTCAGAAACCTTAAAAAAGCAGTCTTATAATCAATGTTGCAAAGCCTCTTGCAATCAATAAAAGGTTCATTTTTGCCCTCGTAACTGAGCACATACCGGGGAAATCTCTACACTGGTACATTAAGCATGAAAAAGGACTCTATGAACGGCTTACTTCAGTTGGCCATATGCTCAAGAACTTCATTAGAACACTCAGTCTTTCTACAATAAGGAAAATGAGTTTAGAAATTTTCATGAAGTATTAAACCATCTGGAACTGAAACATGACATACGAGAACATTTTAATAAGTTTCTTGGAGAATGGTGGTATAGCTCATGGCTTTGATAGGCGCATGGCTGCATGATTGATAGGAAATGCCACTCCTTCAAACTATGTATTTTGCAAAGATAAACCATATGCTCTTGATTTTGAAAGCTACTGATCACAGCCATCCTGTTAGAGATCTCGGAATCCTTACATGCAGAACTTAAAAATGAATTCGAACTGCATAAAGGTGAAGGATGGAGAGCCGAACCATACATAGGAAAATTTCTATGGGAATATAGGAGGGAAAAGGACTTCTTCAGAATTACTGGGGTTTTGCCTTTTTTTATGAGTATAGGATTATTCCGTTCTGCGCAGGCTCCACCAGAGCAGCTACAGAAATATCTAATCAAAAAACACTAAAGTATTTTTTAAAGGCGATTAATTAAAAGTCAGTCAGACTTTTTAATATCTTATTTTATTGCCAGGATTTGCTATTAATTCCTTGCAAACGGCTAAATACACCAAAATCCAAAAAATAATAAATATTCCCCCGCCAAGAAAATTATTAAAGTGAAAATAGGGGGTAACATATCTCGAAAACTACAAGTTTGATGCAGGTGGGAGTAAGGTAGTCAGTTATTAGCATCCTCCTTAGAAAGGATGTCAACATTATTTGAAAGTTGTCAGATAAAAAGGAGTTATTTTTGAGCTGCTATCAGACCCTTATAGATATTCACACTGATGAACACTCTTTTGAAACTTACAATTTTTTGTAGGTCGATGGCTTGCCTACCAAGGAATAAAAATAGAGCCAAATAAATTATAAGGGATATTACATGTTTAAAGTCCGGAATAGAATGGAGCATTCTGAGGAAATTTATCCTGAAGTAAAGGTAGAAGAAATTTTTCCGAGATCTGCAGGGAAAATGCGGATGGAAGTTGATGAGAATAAATTCAGAGTGCGTCCTAGCGAGGGTCTTTAGGGCCGCATAATCCCATCTAATTAAAGTTCGGCCCCTATTTCCTACAAGACATTAAAATTAATAGAGTTTCATTGTATAGACATCCCCAAATGCATAATCTCCAATGGACAGAGGGTTTTTTAAAAAATTATAATTGCGATTATTCGGGCTTTACGATTATTTTGACTTAGTAATCTTTTCATCCAAGTGTGGGATTGCAAAACCTGACCTCAGGCTTTTTATGACCACACTCAAGAGATAGACTGACTCGAGCCCAAATGTGTAATATCTATGGGATTCTTCTAAAACGAAATACTACCTGCCAAAAAGCTTGAATTCATTCCATGCATACTAAAATACATGGAAATATTTTTAGTTCTGCGTGACTTATTTTTAAAAGCTTACTGTTTTTCTTTTTATGTTACATTCATAAGTTTTAGGATATTTATCTAGTTATTTTTTTAAAAAGCACTTTTAATATGTTTTCAAATTCTGAAAAGTTTTTTCAGAATGATTACAGTTTTGAATTCTGACTTTTTGGCGTGAAATTTTAGCCAAGTCCATTATTTACAGCAGAATCGTGTCTCAGTATCCTTCACCTTTAGGTGGATATGCACTTCACAAATTGGTTTTTCAACTACCGTGATCTTGACTATAACTATGACAATACTAATATCAAGATAATCGAATAATTGAATTATTAAACATCATAGAGTAATTGGATAGCTCTAAGCAACATAAAGTGATACATAAAATATTTAGATGATCAATAATTTAATGATTGATGTATCAGCAGAGTTAAATTCCGATCATTTTTTAATGTTTCAGTTTCAATTTATTTTATCCTATGCATTCGATATCATAAATCCTTGCAGAGAGCTGCTCATAATGATAATACAATTCTTTTCCCCGGCCGAGAACGTCATATTTAAAGCTGAATATATACTTCCATAAAAGCAGCTTCTTTGGGGAAAAGAACCATTGCAGTGAATTTATACTGTAGTGTGGTCATTCCTGGAACCTTTCTATAATCAGTGCCGACAAAAAGTTTCATATTTTCCATTGCCATAAATTTCTCAGTTTGTTTTCTGTGATCTTCAGTCTTTATTTTAAGGATCGATTTTTGAAGAATAAGAGATACAATGTTCCTTTTTCGGCAATTTCAAGATACAAAGAAGGAAATAAAGGATGAAGAGTGCGAGAAAATGGTAGCTTACAGCTTTTTTGCCTTTTTTAGCATTTTTGACGTACTCTGCATTCAGTTTGAACATGTTTGTTGGTTGAGGTTCGGTTATCTGTTAAGTGCCCGAGCTAATTAATTCGGCTTCAGAGGATGTATGTTTGGAATCTCGGTCAGATCTCTTTCAAACCAGTAATTTACATTTTCTTCCAGAAAAGAAAGGGTATTTAGCAGGGGTTTCATTTTCACAGCCACAATTTTCCCTATTTCGCTTAGCTTATAAATATTTTTTTCTTGGACTACAAGGCTGTGTTCTTTGAGCATTTTTATCTGTGGTTGGATAGATGTCGCACTGGCATTAAGAATTTTTTTAATGGTATCTATAGTCATTGGCCCTTCGAGCAAAAGGAGAATTACTTTCTGTCTTTTTCGGAGAGGATAGTGCTGTGTCATCTCAAGTAGAAAATTTTCCATATTATGCACCTCAACTGGATGTTTTCATAACCTTGAGATATTTTTGAAATTTTTTTGTATAAGAAGATTATGGTGAATACAATATATACTTTTTTAATTTATAAAAACTTAAAGGTTAGTTCATAGTTCGTTATTTGCTGTAGTTAAGAATAAATTTACTTATTCAGTTTTAATTTTTCGTTAGTAGTTCACACTAAAACATAATATACAGGGATTATGAGATGATTAGAAGATTAAAAATAACAATTTCATAACTTCGTTATTCTCGGGTTCATCTATTTATCGAAAGAAGTAACATGGCTTACAAGAACTCGAGGATCCTTTGGAGCAAAATCAAAAGTCTATTACATAACAATTAAAAGAGTGGGGGAAGAACATCTTATATTAATGAGTGATATATTAAGAAAAAGATAATCAATTCAAAAAGGTAGCTATGAAGGAGTTTATGCAGTAACAAAAAATGTGTTAAAGCAGGAAAATTTATTGTCACTAATGTAAAGGAGCGAATCTAAAGATGTTTCGTACCGCGCTTCGCTATAGTCTCTCATCAAATGATGAGATTGGAAAATGAAGTAATCGTTTAAGGATATTTGGATGCATCTTCCAAATTAAGATTTAAGAAAAAACAGAAAAGAAAAAAACTCTGTCAAATACAGAAATCAATGAGAACTATTTGGATAGGATCCCTACAGGGTAGAAATTAAGGGAAATCGGCTCTATATTATCTATCAATACTTAGTATTAAGAACAATATGTGAGATAGGAACAGGAAAGAAAACAAATGGTGGAGGGTTCACTTATTACCAAGTTGAAAGGAAGGGGTATTTGTGACCTTAGTATTCTAAGTAATACAATAAATGAGGTTCAGAAAATATTTTCCTGCAGAAAGTGTTTGTCTGTCGGTAAAAGTTCCTGCGATTTGCTTCACTAAAATAAAATATCTTCATATAAAATTACTCATTCTGTTGCTGCAGAAGGGAAATGTGATAAACTCAGATTGTTTCTCAAAGTATATTTTACTCCATGTATGTATCATTTTTTTAAAAAATCATATCTAGTTACTATATTGTATGAATAATGAAATATTTATTTCTTTCTTATTAAATATGTATAAAAAGTTATACTCCAGTATTCTCAAAAATTTGGGATAATCTTCAAAGTTTCTGGAAGGATATGAATGATTGAAAACACACTTGAGGGATTTTCTTGTCACAAAAGACCACTGGATTTTTTGGTTTCCAAGGACTACTTCTGTAATGACGGAATAAGATCCACACTTCGTTATGTCCCGGACAAAAGGGAGAACGGGAGTTAAACGGAAAAAGATACCGAAAATATGATTTTGGTCCGGCTTTTGAATTTATAGAAAATACAACCTGAATGGGGTCAGGATGTTCATGTAGTTCCAGAATCCGAGGTAAAAATAGTGCTTCGTCCTCATAACATTATTCCTAAACTTATAAATACCGACAGTCGAGTGAGGGAAATTGTAAAGGTGCTTGACATGTCTGGAATTCCCAGAACAAGTATGGGGGTTAGGGTTCAATGCTCTTTGGGCCTACAAAATAAAAATTCGGATATCGATTTTGTCGTCTATGGACCTTTATGGTTCAGGGCAAGGGATACTATAACAATTGCGAAACAGCAGGAAGGCTCAATTGAAGAACTCGATGAGGAGATGCGAAGGATCTACAGGAAGAGGATTCCAGATATTTCATTTGAAGAATTACAGTCTGCATGAATCCAGAAAAGGAAACCGTGGAATGATTGAAGGCACGTACTTCGATTTACTTTTTGTCTATTATTGAGGGTTCGAGATGGATTAAAGAACCTCTTCTCCGTGGGAAGGATACAGTAAAAATGAGAATTGAAGCTGAGGTAACAAACGCTGAATTTGCTTTCGATAGCCCAGCTTACTATAAGATTAGGCACAGTGAAATCGACCATGTGATTTCCTATACCCATACATATGCTGGCCAAGCTCTTCCTACAGAAATTATTGAAGCTAGTGGCATAGTTGAAGAAGTGGGGAATATGAAGCGTCTTGTGGTAGGCACTTCAAGGGAACCAAAAGGAGAATGGATAAAGTCTCTCACATGGCTTGAAAAGTGTGGATATATTTGAAAAGATATAATAATCGTAAATTTAGATCTGCTCCTAAATTTGAACCCTCATCTAAGACATGTCATTTTTGTGGATACCAGAAATCTGAGCTAGCACCAAAAAATAGAAAATGAAAATTTTCTGATTGCAAGACAAAACATGTTAGAGATACTAATGCTGCAATTAACATTAAAAAATTTTATGTCATTGATTAAAACCGAATTGGTATCTAACACCTGTAGAATGTGGGGATGGGCTTGGGGACTTGTTCTCAGAAGAAAAAGGTATGAATCAAGAAGCCACTTCGTCTTCAGCTGAGTTGTAGTGTATGATGTTCTACTGATTCGTAGAAATGGCACCGGATATTATAAGGTTCAAAGCAGCTGTCCTCATAATAAAGTTTCTTTAATATTATATGGTCGACAAATAGACAATCTTTTTTGAGTAACTAATATCTGACAGTGTTTCACAAAAATTCTGCATCTGAAGTTTTTTATAGAATATAAGTAAAACTATTTACTGAAGGATATGAATACAAGTGAACAATAGCTAGCACTTTCTCCGAATCTAAAAATAGTAGATGATGCAATGATACACTAATGTAATCAATAACAGTATATATTGGAAAGTTTAAAAATATAATTCCATATATTTTTATATCAAATTTAGAAAATTATATTTTTAATAAATTCAACGGCGTCTCAGGTGCTTAGTCCCATGGAATACCAAAGTTCTGAATAGATCTTCGGTGAAAAACTTGTAAGCTTGTAAATGTGTTTATACTAGTGATATGTATATACAAATATTGAGTGTGTGAAAATGATAAACGTAAAAAAGTATGTAAGATATATAATTTTTGGTTGTTTTGTTGGATTATTACTGATTTACCTTCGTTTTAAGAAAGTAAATGTTCAAAAATAAGTTTCGAGTAGACGTACTCATTGTAATTGTTAGTAATTTTCATTGATAATGCATCCACATTTTCGATCAAAAAATTCAAAATTATGAAGCAAGATGGATCTAATTGAGGGATAGGTGTAACTCTCAAGCTGAGAAACAAACCATCACCCACATCTTTACTGTTATTTAATGAGCAAATATATGTGGGCTGATTTTATTTAACTGTCGACTATTTATTACTTTTTATCGAGAAATGTAGCTTAATTAGATATCTAAACACAACGATACCCTGTAAAACTGCTAATTTTATTCACCATGATTTAAAAGTTTTTTTAACTCATAATTTAAGTATCCAGATTTCTCTAAGCCAGTTACGGGAAGACCATGTATGTACTGAAAATCTGATGTAGATGCCTTTTAAGAGTGATCATTCGGGATTTTAGCAAAATATTAAAGCTTGATAATTAAGAAAACTTTTTATCTGCATTCTCCAATATACGCTACGTTTTTAATCATCTTCTAATTGTTATGTGCAGCTGATAATCATTTAATCTTAAAGTTCATTTGATTCTACGTAAAGCCACTAAAAATTGGACGATATCAGTTTAGTTGCAAATTTATGAATCGAGGCTTATAAATGCAGTACCAGGCAAAAGTTATAATTGAACTGAAGCTAGGCATGCTTGACCCTGAAGCCATTACAGCAAAAAGGGCTCTTGGACACCTTGGCTATGATGTCAGCAATGTAAAGACCGCAAAGCTATATGAGATCGTAATAGAAGCAGAATCTTTTGACATCGCACAGCATAAGGTTGAAGAGATGTGCCAGAAACTTATTGCGAATCCAATTATTCACAACTACACAATCAAGCTCCAGGAGCTTAACTGAGATCTACCCAGCAAAAGTATTGAAACATCTAGAAAAGCTAAAAGTTTCGAAATGCTGAAAATTGAGGGAAAAAGATGAAGGTTGCCATTATTCAGTTCGGAGGCACAAACTGTGACCTGGACGTACTCCATGTTCTTAAAGATGTCGTGGGTGTTAACGCCGAGACCGTCTGGTACAAACAGGAAAAACTAACAGGTTTTGACGGAGTCATTATCCCGGGTGGCTTTTCCTATGGAGACTATCTGAGAGCAGGAGCAATTGCAGCCCGCACTCCAATTATGGATTCTGTAAAAAAACTTGCAGCTGAAGGAAAGCCTGTCCTTGGGATTTGTAATGGTTTTCAGGTTCTCACAGAAGCGAGACTTCTTGAAGGGGCTCTTACTACTAATGAATACCCAAAATTTAGATGCCATTGGACCAACATCAGAGTAGATACTGTCAATACTCCATTTACCTCTAGGTTCAGAAAAGGTGAGCTTTTAAGGATGCCTATTGCCCATATGGAAGGGAAATTTTATACCGACGAGGAAATCCTATCAGAACTTGACGAAAAAGACCAGGTAGTTTTCCGTTATGTAGATGAAAATGGAGGAGTAACGGATGCATCTAACCCTAATGGTTCTCTAGAAAATATTGCAGGGATAGTGAGTACTTCACGAAACATTTTCGGATTAATGCCCCATCCCGAAAGAGCTTCCGAATTAATTCTAGGCTCAGAAGATGGCTTACGTATTTTTGAGTCAATGGCAGATTATATCAGCGAAAATTTCTAATCCATATTATTTTTTAATCCATTTTTTTTCTAGCTGACACACTAGATGGTTGAAGAGTGCTACTCTTTTTCAGTCGAATACTCCATAGCTTTCAGAGTGGATGAGAACTTCCATAAAACCTCTATTAACTAACTTATTTATTTTTTAAGCTATTTTCGGAATGTACTATGCAACATCTTTAACGCAAAATATTGAGTCTAAGAAATCAGATCTCACATCATTTTTTGTACGAAGTATCAATAAATAATATATTGTAGATAAAGATATCATCAACTATTTGAAATATATATGCTTTGAAGTTGGTAAAAGGTGCTGTTTTGAGTTTTATAAAATAGGTGCCAGTGGTTGTCATATAAATCTTTTTTTGGGCTAAACCAAAATATTCTCCGCCAAGAGTTATGCAGCTTATAAAAAATATTGCAGCATGAAAATCTGTGAAGGTTACTCTGAAGTCCAAAAAAATTGTATAATGATAAACTGTGGAGGTTACAATGAAAATTGGGTGACTGTAAAAATTTGAATTTAATTAAATAACTGCGTTGAAAAAAATCTGTGGAACCAGAACAAAAGAACGCATATCAGCAAATGAAAAGATTTGTTTTTGAATAATTCCTTTCTATCCAGAAAGTGGTGTGAACATTCTCAGTTGCTCTAGGTAGGTTGGCTCACATCAGCTTCAATTTATCCAATGAGGCTGAGTCTTCTTTTTTTACTAAAATCCATTAGGCTCCACTGCCTCTGGGAGAGTGATTGAATAGCTGAGAAAATACCATTCACTTTTCACTGGAGTGATATTGAACAATTAACTGTAACTATCAAATACTCAAAAAAAGGAATTAGGAATAAAGGAATTAAGTATTTTTAAGACTCATTCGCAGGCTGAGCTTGGAATTACTCTGCTTTTGCTTCTTCTGTGGTTTCGAGGCCTAAAAGTGCCTTAATGGATTTGTTCCCGTATTCAACAACTTTGGCGTTGATCTGAACGATGTCAGGAGCAATTTCTTTACCCCGCATCATTTTTCTTCTGCGTTGTCCAGGGAGTTTGGGGGTGTAACCTACACCTACTGCTAGCAAAATTTTCTGCCTTCTGGGACCTGGGAGATCTGGTTTCATAACAAAACCGCTACCATCGCAGCCACCAGTTATCTTGACTTTGTATCCTGCCAGACCGAAGATGGTACCTTCAACAACTTCACCAATTGACTTTCCGATTAATGCGTTTGCTTCAGCGTCTTTTATGTTGAGCTGATAAGCACGCCCTTCTTTTGGGTCAGAAATTACGACTCTAAAATTTGCCATTTAATGAATCCTCCAATGTCAGTTTTATCTGCAATAATTACGTTGCTTTACCTTGTTTTCTTTACCAGAATCCCCACCTGAATTTTATCTGAATTCTTAAAGATCCTGAACTTAGCTATTGATCTTTAATATCCGTCATTTTGCCCAAAATGGATTATCTTTTCTTTTGAGTCCAAGTAAAATATCCAGAGTTTCCTTTTCATCAGTTGAAAGGGACTCATAAATCTCCTGTTCAAGAACTTTGGCATGCCTCTCAGGTACATTGATATATAGCACGTCTTCTTCTTTGATTTGCCTACCCACAGTTGCACCGTCAATCGCCATTGCAACTTCCTTGCCTACCCTTGCAGAAGGAATATTTTCCCCTTCCGCCTGTAGTCCCTTGATCTTACCCACAACGCTTCCATTTTCGAGAATAATATCTACGTTCGTTCGCACAACTCCTCCAAGTACTCTTACCCCTACAACTGCGGGTTTGCTCTGACGAAACACGCATCCTGGAAGAATTTTAAATTTTCCCGGGCGAATAATAGTTTCAAAAATCTTTTTTTCTGACATTTCCTGCTGTTCTTTTACATACTTCTGGTAATCTTCAATCAGACGGTAGATTACATCATTAATAAATATCTTCACATTACTACTTTCCTGCAGGAAATCTCTGGCATCAGAGTGAATTTTGACATTGAAACCGATAATTACCGAATAGAGTGGATCTTCAACTGTAGAAGCACCAACAACATCCCTGTGTGAGATGTCTCCGACCTCAGCTTTCCTTATTGGAACTTTATCTTTCTGGAACTCGTGGGCAAGGGCTTCAAGGGAGCCTAGAGTATCGGCTTTGATCATTATCCCAGCAGAACCTGTATCAATCCTGACTTCATCAATCTCAGACTTTACCTGGGCTACAATTTCCTCAAGGGTTTCTTCCGTAGCAACTCTTATGGGAGCACCAGCAATAGCACCTTCGAGATATTGAGCCGATATCTTTACACCAGCTGCAGCAATGACCTTATTAACCTGCTGGAACTTGCTCTCGTAGCGGATCTCGGAGCGTTCCCTGGGCTTCAAGAGAGCCCTTACTTTCGTATTGATCGGTTCTCCTAGGCTCCCTATAATAATAGTATCTCCTTTTTTTAACATGCCGTCGTAGAGGATAATATCAAGTGTTGTACCCAAACCCTTTTCTTCCTTAACCTCAAGAACTGTTCCGACTCCAGGGTTCTTGGAGCTGTACTGCAGGTTTGCTTCAAGGAACTTCTGAGCCAATCCGATGAGTACCATAAGGACATCAGGAATTCCTTCTCCTGTAATAGCACTTACAGGCACTATACCTAGAGTTTTCTGGAAGCTCGTGACCCGATCATAGCGTTCAGCTGCAAAACCCTGGTTGTATAGTTCCCCAACTAATTCATAAAGTTTTGTTTCTAGTCTAGACTGGACATCTGCCAACTGTTTTTTGAAAGTAATGGCAAAAGATAGGTCTTTTTGAGAAATCCAACCCCTTATCCGATCTATCTTGTTGGCGACAACAACAAAAGGCGTCTTGAATCGTTTTAAGATTTGCAAGCTTTCGTAGGTTTGGGGCTTGAAACCCTCATTTATATCCACTACAACAATCGCAAGATCGGCAAGAGCTCCTCCTCTGCTCCGAAGAGTTGTAAAGGCATGATGCCCAGGTGTATCAATAAAAAGCAAGCCAGGTACTAAAAAGTGACGTATAAGATTTGGATCCCCAAGTTTATCGGCAATGACTCCGATTTTAACTTCAGTTGCTCCAATATGCTGCGTGATAGCCCCTGCTTCTCCATTAACAATTGTAGTACCCCTTATCTTGTCCAGGAGAGTAGTTTTTCCGTGATCTACATGCCCCATCACGCAGACTATAGGAGTCCGCAAATTTTTTTTGTCGATCATATGCAAAACCTCTCTCATTCCTGCGTCCTATTCCCTGCAGGTCCAGATGGATCAGAGTTTCCCACTACTGACCCATATTACAAGTACGAAGAATCTAAGCCTGTAACCATACTCTAAAAGTTTCAGAAATATTAAAATATTTGATGCACCTGTTTTATTCGTAAATACAGACCTCATCAATCTTGGAATATTTCCAGATTTCGGAGTCTTTGAAGTGGATTGCAACTTCCCTTGCTGCAGCATCAGTGGAATCGGATGCATGAACTACGTTCCTGCCTATATCCAGAGCAAAATCTCCACGAATAGTTCCTGGAGCCGCATCTACAGGATTTGTAGCGCCGGCAATAGTTCTCATGATCCGAATTGCATCTTTCCCGGTAACTACCATTGAAATTGAGGGGCCGGAGACGATAAATTTAACTAGGGATGTGAAAAAAGACTTTGTCTCATGTTCAATGTAGTGTTCCTTGGCAGTGGCTTCCTTGATAACATTCATCCTGAGGGCGATTATTTTCAAACCTCTCCTTTCTATTCTTGAAATAATCTCTCCAACTAGCCCACGTTGAACCCCATCAGGTTTTACCATAACGTAAGTTTGTTCCATTCTATACACCTTGACATATCCGAATCGTTAATAGATAATTACGTCTATTATGCTTTTTTCAGCTGGATCTTGCCTTTCTCAGTCCATTCGGTACGCCTTGGAAGTCTACCTAGATTAAAGTTGTTCATGCATTTGGAAGAGCACATAAAGTATGTAGATCCATCTTTCTTGACGTAGAGCTTACCGGTACCAGGTTCCAGCATCTGTCCACAGAAAAAGCATTTTCTCTGTTCCATTTATCTCACCGCTTTCTTACCTGGTAGTCAGCTTTTTAGCTTCTCTTGATGTCTCAAGAAGCATCATAATGTCACCTATTCGAACCGGGCCTACACAGTTTCTCGTAATGACGCGCCCCTTATCCCTGCCTTCCAGAACTCTGCACTGTATCTGGCTGGCTTCACCATGCATACCAGTATTTCCAATGACGTCAATAACCTCTGCAGCAAAGCCACCAGTTGTACTTTCATCAGCCATAATCCATACTCCTTGTTATCAGAATCATTTGAGAGCTTCAAGTTTATTGGCGATGTCCTGAACCATTTCAGCTGCTTTTCCTGCATCTACTATGGCGACAGTTGCACAGGCCACACCAAGTCCACTGGCTGCACCTAGTTCCTTCTGATTTTTGATGAAAATGTAAGGTGCTTTTTTTTCATTTGAAAGGGGAGCAATATGAGCAACAATTTCTGCAGGCTCAGTGTCTTCTGCAATCAGTACAAGCTTTGCATTACCTCTTTCAATTGCTTTTGTAGCTTCATTGGTGCCCTTCTTGATCTTCCCAGTATCTCTGGCAAGCTCCAGAGCTTCAAGTGCTTTGTTTGTAAGTTCTTCTGGAACATCAAATTTACCTAATTGTGCCATTTGAGCTTCTCCTTCGAAATTGCGAATACTGCAATTTTTCATCAATCATAGTTTTTTTAACACATATTTGTCGACATTGGAAATCCAAATTCCGAAAAAAGAACCTGAAATTCTTCAATGTGTGGAGTAATTTAGCTAAAATACATATCAATGCTGGCTAAATGCTCAATCGGACCTTAGAAGTACATAGTTACCTATAAACTTTCTGCTTGAATACAAGGATAACAATCGAAATACAAATGCAAAGCAACAAAGATAGGTATGTAAAAGAGTATTTCAAATCTAGTGATAAGAAATAAATCAATACGCTATGGTTATAAATAATGTAATAATTTTGATTCTCATGGACACAATTTGCTATGAAGCGTATAAAAACCTATATATTAACCTTACTAATCGTTGCAGTGGAGACTGTATATTTTGCATCCGCAACTTTGAAAACGGAGTTAATGGATATGATCTGAGGCTTTCAAAAGAACCGTCAATAGATGAGGTCATCGAAGCACTTGAAAAGCAGGATCTTTCGGAATATGGCGAAATAGTATTCGCGGGTCTTGGGGAGCCTACAATCAGATTTGAAGTAGTGCTCGCAGTGACACAATGGCTTAAAAACAGAAATCTCAAAGTCAGGCTAAACACCAATGGACATGTAGCCCTCATAAATCCCGAAAAAAATGTTATTCTCGAATTGAAAAACGCAGGAATAGATTTCATATCTGTTAGCCTGAATGCAGAGTCCGAAGAAAAATATAATAAACTTTGCAGACCAATTCATAAAAACGCTTACAGTGCAGTACTTAATTTTATTAAGGGAGCAAGGAAGGCGGGAATCGGGGTAAGAGTTACAGTAGTTGACTTGTTCAAAATAGATGTTGATAACTGTAAAAAGATTGCAGAAAAACTTGATTCCGAATTCCATGTAAGGGCTTTATATGAGTCCGAAAATAACGAAATTTATTAGGTATTTTAATACTAGAGTTAAAATTAGTGTAGTGGAACAAGATTGAGACTTGTGCAAGTGACTGAAATATCAATGCCATTTACACCTTAAATTGTCTAATATAAAATCCCACTAATTTATAGGCAGTGTTTTTCAAAACCAGATCTCTTTGCTTCGATATGGATGCATCTGTTTTCAGTAAACGTAGTAGTTTATAGGCAACTACTATGAATACATATATTGTCTACAACTATCGCTTGTCACTACTTGGAAATTAATTAATGTTTCTCTCGTAAAATAATAAACACATTATTTTTTTTCTGTGATCCTATAAGATTTCACGGCAATTGTAGGAAAAAGCTGTAATTTTCTGGATCTGATATATAATATTGAGTTTTTTGCTTATGTAATATTTTATGTTCGTTTTTCAAATTGATTTTAATTTCAGAAAGCTAAAATATACAATCCAATCACCTATTAATTGTTAATTTTCTAGATCAGTTATTGAAATAGTTATATTAATTTTTACTTTTTTTGAAGAATATAAATTAAGTTGATGCGAATAACTATTTAGGTTTTTGGATAGAAAGTACACTTTTAGCTCTAATTGAGTTAAACTTTTCTATGTATAGACCAATATGGAAATTATTTAAGATTTAAATTTTACAAAAATTGGTAAAATAGTATTATTTTGAGGAATTAAAAGAGTTTATTTGAGTGTTGAATACCAGCAAAAAATTTTTAATAATAAGAGTAATAGTCTGATATGAGCTACTTTACGTCAATTTCTTCTACTATTTTTTTTGCACTAGACAATCACAGACTTAAAAACATAAAGACAAACACACATAATTGACTTTAAATAAATCAGTTAATTTTGAGTTTAATTTGCTTTTATGCTTACAAGTTTAATATGATTGTCGTTTCATTTCCACGATTATAAGTGGGACACCCACTGCTTAAGGTGTGGATTCCCTACCTTATATTCGTGATACAAGCTATAGAGAATCTCGATAAACTCCCATGCATTTGAGCATTGGAGAGTTTAAAACTCTTACTGATTTTGCTCTTAAATAAGATATAAACGCCTTCAGTCGGTGGAGACAAACTTGCTGAAATTGATTTTTTTCATTGATTGGAAATATTTTCGTATCATTTTTGAATCAATATGTTTTAACAAAATAATTCCATAAGGCAAACCCTGAATCCTTGAAGTAAATCCCAACCCTGGGTGGTGCTGGGATGGGCACTTGGCAAAAATTGCAGCTTATGCTGAGATTTTCTATTCAGGAATTTTTGAATCTATACTTGAAGCTGCAAAAAAAATGTACAGCACCAGTATTGCAGAAAAAAATGAAAATTTTAGGAAAATACCTGAAAGTTCTGCAGAAGCAGTCTGGCTGAATGTGCTGCTGAATTAGAGGAGGAAATTGATGCCAATAACCCTATTGGTTCTTAAAATAACAAGAAAATAAGTGTTTTTTCTAATACTTCTGAAATATTACCGGCTTTTGAGGGCACATAAATTTGAAATGCATAGAGGATTATAAAGTTTCTTCTCTTTATTTACAAAATTAATAAAACTGTCGTTTCCTTGATTCATGATCTAAAATGAAAGCAAGTATAGCAGTGAGAGTCTTTGATTACGGTTTTCAACGATTTATGTACATTAACCAAAAATTGAACTGAACTATTTACAAATTTATCTCCTTACTTAAGAGTATCTTTCGATATATTGCATATTCCACAGCTCGGATCACAGAAATGTCCTATATTTTCTCCCCTTTCGTCTTCACATTATGTTTTCTTCACTCGAAAATTCGGATGCAAGGGCTCTAGTACTATCTGCAAGCACTGCGGCATTTGAAAGAGATGCTCCTATCATTATAGCATAAAATATACTCACTTTATTAATCCCTCTTCTTCTCGCAACTCTAATATGCATTTTGAGGCAATGGTCACATCGAAGGGCAGAAGCCACGCCTATGGAAATAAGTTCAACTACATCCGGATCGAGACTCTGTAATCCTCTCATGATGGAGTTATCATAAATTGTTTTAGGGATAAATATTTCAGGGAAATCTTTCATAAAGTTTGTAATATAAGGAACTTCTCCATACTGCTTCCGAACATCTTCAAGGAGTTCTGGAACTGACTTTTTCAGGAGAATTTTTCAACATTTCCACAATATCCTCAAGTTTCATAAAAAACCACCAGTATGCACAACGTGGAAACTGTATTCCAACTCCGTTTTTCGGGTAAACTTTACCGTATAAAGGATTAGTGAAAAGTCACTAAACCAGTAAAAATTTGAAATATAACTTTTAACTTAATAGAAAATGGGTTAAATTGCAAAACCAACTTCAGATTTAGATTTGATCTTTATCAATATATAATTTTTCATCTTTGACCTTGAAATATTTCCAAGCTCAGAAAGGATAACGCCTTCATCAAATTCCAGCGTTTCAATTTTTTCATGAAATTCATCATATGGTAGTTTGACCCTGATCCCATCGAGCTGAAGGGTAAGCGGAGCAGGAGAAAGCGCACTGTGGATCTCAGAGATCTGATTTTCGATCTCCGTCATGACTTTGACAGGAATAACTGAGAGTGGATCTTTTGACTGTTGTCTACGAATCTCATCGGCTATTTTTCCAATCTCTTTACTAAGTTTGTCAAGGGCGTTAACTTCATCTGCTTTCCTTAATCTGTGAGAGGTCCTTCCAATATTTCCAACATAAAGGTCTGCTCCGGGGACTTCCTCAGTTTTCAGATCAGGCCCACCTGTCACAACAATGGGTATTTCGATACCTTCAAAGAGTTTTGGCTTCTTATTAATAATGCAGTCACTGAAAGCTCCGAATGTGAATACGGCAATATCATGTTCATTGATAAGTTTTCTTTCATAGTCCATAGATAGGGATACCCGTCGTCCCATACCTCTGGCGAGACCTATCATGGTTGTGTTAGCTCCCGGACCACGAAGGGATTCTGCGACATCACAGGCTGAATGTGGAAGGTGGTGAGAGGCAAGAGTCGGCGAAACAACTGCAATTTCCACGCCTGTTAGGGGAGCTTCTGTAATGATTCCAAGAAGTTCATCAGATTGCTTTTTTACAATCGGAACATCCTTTTTAGGAATAAGCATTATAAGGTTGACTTCAGTCCCAGTAATTACTTTTTGGATTACATAGCCTCCTAGATCTTCGAGCAGTTCAATTAAAAGGCCATGTTTATGGACACCACCAGTGTACAGATAGGGAGAGAGTATAGCCATCTTATTTTTCCCCCGCTCCCTTCAATTCTTCGAGCATTTTTTCTGCCTCTGTGATCCATTCATTTTTTAATGCTTCCTCGGACGCTACAAAAATAAAGCTATTACCTTTATACAGATGATAGCGGACTCTAAAACCTTCTGGAGTTACTCGAATTGCAAAATCAACCAGATTTTCGTGGATCCTATGCCTTGGATCTGCAATCATCATTTCTTTAATAAAAGCCACTTCTTCTTCTGATTTATCCGTACTTATAGCTACAGTCAAGCGGTCCGGCTGGCTGATGTTCGCTTTTCCATAAAGCTTCCCAAAGTTTCTCTAACAGCTCCGGAATATACTGCTCCTTTTGGATCGAAATTATTATCTTCTTGGCTAATGATTTTGATTCCACTTCGGCAATATCAATTGTCTTAACTTTGCTGCCGACATCCCTGAGGATTATTACCATCTGAAAAAGGGAATCTTCAGGTCTTAACATGACCTTGATCCTTCCTACTGCCGGAGCAAGCTTGAGACTTGCAAGGTTATCCTCTATAATTTTTCTGTAAAACTCCTGTTCCGAAGCGATTACTGAATTTACAACAAAGGTCTCAAGGGAATCCATCGGTCTCTCACTCATCCACAAAGCCAGAAGCAAGCAAAGCTGCTCCTACAGCTCCTATTAAGTGGGAATTTTCCGGCACAATGACATTGAGCTTAAGGAGCTTTGTGAGAGCTTTTGGAACTCCTTCTATAAGAGAAGATCCGCCTACAAGAATCAATGGCTCTTTAACATCTACTTCCTGAATTGCTGCTCGTAGATCTGTTCCACAACACTATAGCAGGCTGCAGCCGCCACATCTTCTGGATAGCTCCTTTGGCAAGAGAATTTACGAGAGACTGTATTCCGAAAACTATGCAGTAACTATTCATAAATACATTTTCTTGCATTCCTTTGACTGCCATAGCTCCGAAATCAGTTATATCTACACCAAGACGCTTTGAGATCATTTCAAAGAAGCGCCCTGAAGCTCCGGCACAGATACCTCCCATTGTAAACATTCCAGGAATACCATCCTCAACTGATATTGCTTTATTGTCCATACCCCCTATATCAATAACTGTTGCAGAGCCTTTCTGCCTTTTCGCAAGATAAACAGCTCCCTTAGAGTTGACGGTGATTTCTTCCTGGATAAGTTGTGCTTTGAAATGGTTTCCTACTAGGAAGCGTCCATATCCAGTAGTGCCCAAGGCCTGGATTTCTTCTATGGAAACCCCAGCTTCTTTCAGGGCAAGAGAATATGCTTCTTCTGCGCTTTCAATAACTTTTGTTGTGGGCACCCAGCCTTTACCTATAATTTCATTATCTTTCATAACCACTGCTTTTGTAGTTGTTGAACCAGAGTCGATTCCTGCAGTCAGTCCTGACTGAATTTCCCTTGTAAGAAGGTGCTTGCGCCTGACAATGGTTGTCAGAGCTTCCAGACGAGTAAGCAGGGTGCCCGCACTGGTGCGTTCGGTGAACGAATAACTAATTACCGGGATGCTTGAGTTCTTATGGATGTACCTTCTAACCTCATTTCGGACAATAGCCCCTTCAGCACAGCGGAAGCATGTGGTAATAAAAACTCCGTCTACATTGGTTGTGCCTTCAACAATGGCCTTTGCACGTGCCATCATGAGCCTCAGGTCTCCGCTCGCAACCTCCAGACCGAAATCCTTACCTATTGTATCTATGTATGCGATGTCAATCTCAGGGTAAACGAATTTTGCATTTACTTTTTCTGCAGCAGATTCAAACTCAGGCTGAACCCCTGAATACTCAGAACCACAGGACACAAGGGCAATCTTGACAGGTTTCAATTCTTCAGAACTCATTTTCAGGTCTCCTTTTCTGAAGGTTCTTTATCTGCTACTTTTTCATCATCCCCCAGCTTTTCTTTAGGCAATGATTTCAGAAATTCTACTATTTTACTCACGAAGTCATGAGCTTCCTCGTCTAACTCCGGATACTTTACCTCTAGAACTGGTATCCCTTTCGAGCGAATCAAATATTTCATCAGTTCATTAGTACGGTTACAGCCCACGCAACCGAAGTTTGTTGGTGGGTTTTCGACTATTATTGAAGCTTCTGCGGCTTCTATAAGGGGACCGATTAGGGCCATCCTGCCTCTAACTCCTGGAGGAACTTCAATTGCAGCATATCGAAGCCCTAATTTAGGATCTTCAGGAGTAATATTCAAAGGGGGAGAATCCAAGCTTATATTTGTAACCTTTTCTCTTATTTGGTTCATGATGACAAGGGGCTTGTGCCCGAAGCGCTCAATAAGGTCAGCCAAAACAAGACTATTTACAGGATAAATGAAAACCTTTGCCAACAGCTCACCTCTCAAGCTCCTCTTCAATAATTTTTTCCAAAACAGAAACTCCAATCCTGGATTTCTCCTTAAGTTTTTCCCTTAAAGGTGCTTTTTCTTCTAGTTCATCCAGTGCAGCTCCTATGGCAGGGAGCATCTTGACTTCTTCTCTAAGGAAATGAAATCCCGGCCGTTGCCCCCCCCCAAGGGTTGCACGACAACGCCTTTCGTCTCCTGCAGGAAATCCTCTATCTTTTATAAAAATATGATTTTTATCCAGCTGCCTAATTCTTTCGATCACTGTCTGGACCTCCTCCTTCGGTCCTGTTACTATAAGTCCAAAACAGGTCTCTTTCACCGTAACCGAGAACTCCGATTCATAGATTTTCATAGCTGCATCTGATGGCAGCACTTTATCTGAACTGATTACAATGTACTTTGTAACCTTTTCATTTTTTGTTTCCGTCATCTTTTGTCTCTCCTCAGCAACGGGAAACTTTAAATTCGATGGAGTCATACCGCGAATCTCTTTAAGCACCCACGTTATATTTAACAAGCACATTACAACGAATTAACTTACTCATTAGCAAGCTTTTATCACACTAGCAGCCAGCTTATTTGTCAGTTTTTAATTTACCTCTTTTACTTTTTATTACTACGATAAAGTATGAATAACATCTTTTCATATATTACAACTAATATTTATTAGATTAGCTATTATCTCATCTTCTTCCTTTCAGTCTCATTTTATTTCAGTTTCCTTCCAAAATACTTCACTTATGTATATCGCATCTCCTTCCTCGATATCTTTAAGCTTCGAAGGCTCGATGATCCGTCCTATAAGGTTGGTTGAGGA
Source organism: uncultured Methanosarcinaceae archaeon (assembly GCA_963848985.1). Taxonomy (GTDB): domain Archaea; phylum Halobacteriota; class Methanosarcinia; order Methanosarcinales; family Methanosarcinaceae; genus Methanosarcina. Next base: position 20,851 of record CAWKGG010000093.1, on the reverse strand, counting down.
AAATTTTTCTCCAGTGGGACCGAAAAGATCATCATCGACGAGTTTGACTCCTATAGTCCCCATCCTCTTTGCTGCCTGGTTTGTGATCCCTATTTCCCCAGCAAGTATCTTGTTCATTGGCGTATTTTCCGGGAGGATTTCTTTATATTTTACGGTTTCTTTTTCAGTTTTGAATAGGTAGGTATTATCATATATCATGTAGACAGGCAATTTCCCAATTGGTTTTGTCTTAAGTCCAAGAGAATGACGGAAGAATTCCACAGATTTAGGCGCTTTCTCAGGGTAAAGTTTAATTTCAATAAGTTTTGCCTTGGAAACCGCATAAGCAGTTACTTTTGCTTCTCCAAGAATTTCCAGCGTTGTAGATGGATCATGGCTGACAATTACGGCATCCTTTCCAGTATATCCGGCCTTTACTAGTTCAATTCCTATGGAGGAAAGTACGGGATTGATCTCTTCAAAGCTATGCCCAAGAAGTATTATCTGGGGAGGGATACTTTCAACTGATATTTTCTGTCCCACTTCTGCCAGCTTTATAAGTTCAAGCCCTTTAGTTACATGCCCTACAACCGAATGTACAAGACTTGAAGGCAGTTCTTCTTTGGAGATATAAGTTCTGCCTGTTCCGTATCCCACTGTGCGGATCGAAATGGTCCCCTCGTTTCTCGGCTCAAAATTTTCGTATGGAACAGGTTCTTCTTTAAGGCTATCATCAGAGATAAATGAGCTAGTAAACACATCTACAGTCAGTGTCCCTTCACGGGTCAGGGCATAAAATTGTTCTGCTCCTATCGGAGAGTTTCTTGAAAGCTCAGCCTCAAGATAAGTGAATATCCCATTCCCATTTTCAAGTGGTATAGAAAGGTCAGTAGTGGATATTTTTTTTGAGAGTTGTTCCCATTCTGTAATAGGCTTGATATTCAAAATGTTGTCCTCTCTCGAAAGTCTGAACAAAATTTTTCTCCCTGTAACAACTTCTGCAAATGCACTGTCATTAGGAACCCCATACTCTGCAGTATGCCTTTTTCGTGAAAATATAAGATGAGTATTACTGGGGTCAAAACCTCCTGCACCGAAAAGGACATCAAACGCTCCAAAGCTTTTGACTTCGTGCGAAGGCTTAATATCAGCTTCAAAAGGTCCGAAAGCCAGAGCTTCAGGACTGGCCCAGTGGACAGGTTTTCCTTCATATTCTTTAAAATGCTCAGCCCATAATTTTCCTGAGGGAGACTCACGATTTTTAAGTTCGATCCTGAATTCCCCCTTAGGAGTATTTATAGCGTATTCAGTGATTATCTCCATCCTTTTCTCAGCTGTCTCTTCCAGAATAACAATTGCAGTATCAGCTATGTAGGGAGCTCTGGAAATTTTAAGGACATCTCCAAGGGTAGAGCCTTCAGGTAAAGTATATTTTTGACCGTTCACCTCTACGCTGATCTCATTACTCGTAATCAGCACCTCATCTTAGCATTTGTTTTCCTACAAAAAGGTGGCAGAATATTTATAGTTCTTCTGTAGCTTTGATCCATTCTTCTTCAGTGAGCTGTGAAAGTACATTCTTCGGTTTCCCTATATCCACGATCTTCCCGTCCCGCATGAGTGCTACCCTATCACATATCTCGTTTATAAAGTCCATGTCATGAGAAACTATAACAAAGGTTTCCCCGATTTCTTCTCTAGCTTTAAGAATGGAAGTTGCCACAGACATCTTAGTAATTGGATCCATCGTCCCTGTAGGTTCATCCATTATTACGATTCTTGGTTCCTTTATAAGTACCTGCGCAAGTGCAATTCTATGCCGCTCTCCTTCACTCGTTTCATCAGTCATTTTGGGTAAAATGGCTTTTGCTTTTTCTTCTTCAAAGCCTGCAGCTTTGAGGGTGATTAAAGCTTTTTTGACGCCAAGCTCGAAAGGCAAGTCCAGGCTGATAGATTCAGTTAGGTTATCTATTACTGAGCTTTGAGTGTAGAGACCGTATTCTTGGTGTAGGAATCCCATATATTTAGTTGCCCTTCCTTTATTTTTCACTCCCAGCTGTGTCATATCAACCCATTCATCCCCTACCCGAACCTCAACTTCTCCAGATGTAGGTGGTAAAATTCCCATCAAAATCTTCGAGGTGGTAGTCTTGCCTGCTCCGCTAACACCGACTAGCCCAAAGATCTCTCCTTCTTTTACATCAAAAGAGATTTTATCCACAGCTCTTACTATACCACGATCTACAGATATATAACGTTTGGAGAGGTTCTTTATTCGTATAATAGGCTCTCCGATCATTGTATTCTTTTCTTGTTTCACCATGCATATGCTCTTCATAAAAACTGCAGAGACCTCTAGTGAGTCCCCTTCCTGAACTATTTCTCCGTTTTCAAGAAGAATTGCTTTATCTGCTATATTCTCGATGACCTCAGGCCAGTGGGAAGTAAAGATCATGCTCATATTGTAATTTCTTACTGCTTTAATAATTGCATCATGTACTAACTTTGCAGTCATTGGGTCGAGGGTACCAGTGGGCTCGTCGGCTAACAAGAGCAAGGGATTTCTTACCAGCTGTCTCGCAAGTACAACTCTCTGTTTTTCTCCGCCTGAAAGTTCTCTTGCAACATGCATCATTCGGTGGCCCAGATTTACTTCTTCCAGCAATTCGACTGCCTTTTTAACGGAATTCTGCCCCTGATACCCAATCTCATGTAGGGAGTTTATAACGTTTATAATAACTCTTTCGTCGCCATAAAGGGCAAAGGAACGCTGCAGCATGATTGCAATTCTTTTGGTAATATCTTTCCTTATCGGATTATAAAGGGAAAGTTTTATAAAATCAGCTTCAAAAGTTTCGAGTGTCTCTCCACAAACCAGGCACTTCTGGTTCGCCATGCTTGGGCGTTCTATGTGTCCACACTTCTTACAGCGGGCAAGATGGTAAATTACTTCACCTGATATATTTTTATAAGTTTCAGTTCCGCGCAATACATGCATCAGTATTGTTTTTCCTGACCCACTTTTTCCCAAAACTCCAACTATCTCCCCTTCATTGATACTTAAATTTAAATTTTTAAGTGCTTTAAGACCATCAAAATCTACATTTAGATTTTTTATTTCAATGAAAACTGGCATTAATTCTCCTCCAAATTGTGAGCAGCAAGGACTTTATGGTGGTTCTTTCTTGCCTGTGTGAGCATGTCGTTGAAAGTGAAAAGCTATGATTTCACGTAAATAATGTACTATAATAAATATTAAATTTCACCTATTTGAGCAACAATTACCTGAGAGGAAACATTATATAAATATACCTTATTATTTTTCCATTGTTAAAATTAAAAATTAGGATCATTTAGAAATTTGTTCCATTAATATAAGTTCGAATTATTATCGAGGATTTCAATAGAAACCATAAATTTCGTCATATGCAAATCAATTCTATATAATTGACTCCTTAAAATCAGAGATCTATTAGAATCCTATCTTTAATTAAATGTCATACAGGCCAATTACAGCCTTTTTACTACATTCACAACTTCAATAATATCATCAATTATCATATCCGCTGCTTCTCTTAGTTTTTTAGGTCTTTGGTCTCCTTGTTGTGTTGTCATTATCCCCACGTCTGCTGCTCTGAGAGCCAGTATATCATTGATCCCATCACCTACCATAACTACTTTTTCGTACTTCCCTTTTAGTTCAAGCACTATGTTCTCCTTCATGAAGGTGTTTGAAAGGGCAAAGACCTTTTCCTGAGGAATGTTTATGAATTCAGCAAGTTTCGTAAGGGCGAACACTCCATCCCCTGACGCTATATAAGTATCCACTTTCATGGCATGGAGTGTCCGAATAGTTTGTAACGTAGTGCTGAATACCTGCCCGCCTGTACTAAGCACATAGGGCACGCTTCTGGCTTCTGAGTCAATTATCAAGCCAGAAGCACGATAAAAAATGTCAGGGCAGCGGTATGTAACCATTTCCAATACATCATGCAAATCGCTCATGAAGAGTGTTGCTCTCTCTATAATCTCGTAGGCAATAGCTGGGGGAAATTTTCCTTTTGAACAGCTTATATCTAGTGAAATTCTGTGTTCTGTTATAAACTCAAACAAAGGCATATCTTTCCTTGAACCCAGGATAATATCGCTTTCAGTATTTAGAACAACGAGCCCACATCCATTTTTTTGAGCGACAATAGCAGTGCTCTCTATATTTTCAAGAATATTACCGGTGCTTGCTTCCTTTGCAACCCTATACATACGTAGGAGGGTTCCAGCACTGTCAAAAACCACTGCAATTTTTTTAGCCATATTGAGTGATAAGTTGTAAAATAAAAAAAATTTATGCAAAAACCAAAAGAATCACAAAGAATCGGAATTTTATAAAAAAAGAAAATGTGGCCTAAATCAGATTTCTCCTTTCAAGTAATTGATGCCCCTGATAGTAGGACACCGATAAAAAATCCAAGGATTACTCCTGAGTTCAGGAAAGGAAGTCCTGCCTGTGGTTTTCCTTTCATTACGAGAACAAAAAGCACTACAAACCCTGCAAGAGTACCCAACATTGCTCCTAGTACTGGATATGTGTTTCTTCCAGTTGTATGCATAAAAATACTTGCTGAGACCACAAGAAGCGTGGGCATTATGGCATCCCCAAGGCCCATGAAAAAAGCTTCGCGTTCCTCTCCCTTTTTAACGTTTTCTTGTAGAAAGGAATACTTTGAGTGCTTTGGGATAACGAATAGAAGGGGAAGTTTTAGATCCATAATACCCTCGGCCATGGTTATCATATGCTTTGTCCTGTACACAGATAGGGCATCATAGACTGCAAGGAGCATTAGGAGAAACACAACAGGGATAACTGAAAGGGAAATCCCTATCAAAGCGCTGACTCCACTTGCAGTGCACACTCCCACAAGGTCAATTAAGTACCATTCAGGATACTTGTAAAGCAGCACTGTCACTCCTACAGATGCCAGAATTGAGACAATAGCTTCAAATCCAGAGAGAGATGGTAAGAGGGTAAAAAGAGCATAAAAAACATAATAGAGAGTGCTTATGATGGCGAAATATATAAGGAAACTGATAATAAATTTCATATTTTTCTTTATTGCGATCAATGCAAATAAAGTAAAAACCAATATTAATCCCATATAATAGATCGCATTGGACAGTTGGGTTGGGTCCTCAAAAGTTTTCATCCCGCTGACTTCCATGGGTGTGGATAAAAACAGTGCAAGAACCTGCACCGTAATGATAAGTCCTCCCATAGGGAGAATAGGTAAATAATCTTTAATTGATCGTTCGCTGGAATTCAAGTAATAAACTCCTTAATTCTTAGAAGTATGCCTTTTTACACCTTTGTATATTTAACGGCCTTCTGTCTTCTCGCATTATATATAATATTCCCTTTACAGGCAATTTTTTTTATTTTCAACCTTTTTCTTAAGTAAGGAATATTTTTCTACTAAAGACTGAAATAGAGCGTAATTTTATGCCACTTTTTAACATCATCTATATAATGGACTCGACTTTCTATTCAAAGCCAGGTCTAGTAGCAGAGAAGCTGATCTTGCATCAACTTTTAGATTTTTATTATATCAAGAAAGTATCTCTACAATGTGGACTTCCAGTGAAGTATTAGCGTTTTATGAAGGTAAAGTTTTGATCAAGGTAGAGATTTTGTGCTCCTTAGTATCTAGATCCTATTTGAAAATAGTTTTGACGCTTTACAACATTTACAATCGCTATATTGACAACTTAAATGATACTCGATGTTATACATTTTTGTAACTTCTAAAACATGCTATTATTAACACTTGGGTAGGTCTTTAGATACACATATTTAAATTCAAATTCTATTGCTAGGACTTGATATTAAAAATTATCTATTTGTTAGGTTGTTGATCCTTTACATTCAAAGGTTTTTAATACAGTCTGGTTTATTGAGTGAACGCAGTCAATTGTCAGTGAAATTAATGATAGATTTTGACTACAGCAGAAGATATTAAAAAGTCTCAAAACTCTCTTTTCCAAAGTATGTAGGACTTACGCAGCGGAAGTGAAAAATCAATAGCATTAAACATATAAAATTCTAAAAATTAATAACGATAATTTTATCTTACCTGATTTTGCATCATAAGTACGTAAGTTCCAATATTAATTATATAATGTTACTTATTGGAGATCTCTATTTTTCCTTTTGCTTCTTTATTATTCATTCAAAGTTTCGTTTTTCTATTTCTTGAAAACGGCTTGCTGATTTTCTCTGTCATCCTATGGAGTCTATTTGTGGGGCTTTAACAGGTGTTTAAATGCCTTGAAAAGTGTACATTATTAGTCCCAAATCCCCTTAGCTCCATATGCTCTATGATAACATAAGCTCCATGATTTAATGGTAACAATGTTTTCTGATTTGTATGAAACTGGGGCAATTCAGAGATTTTAACATATAACTTGTGACAGTATTTTTAGACAGTTGTCTTCTATATTAAAATCGAGCTTTGAACTTGTAACAGACCTCAGTTAAAATTTTTTTGTAATAATTGTTATGCAATTTAAATGCTGTTGTTCTTATGATAATATTAAGATTTATATAAATTTAATGACTAAATATAATGAAACAATGATTTTAATAAATCAAAAAAAATAATTTTTAAATATCACGTTTTCTTTGTTAAGTGAGGTATTATTCATTTTCGTTTTTGCAGTTGTTTCTACTCATTAACATCTAACACACATCGAGATGTTTAAAATAAAAAAAGCTCGATACTGATATCTTTTTTGCTATTACTTGTAGAATGCTTAACTATTCTTTTGTAATAATCAATTATATTTTGACAAAAAAGTTGAACAAATTACTTGATGAATGTTAATTTAATCAAATTCAAGACAACACAATTGCGTATAGAACATAATATTTTACAAAATTCTTATTTTGGCTTAATTTTTATAATAACTATTATTATTGTGCCATATTTTCTACTGGTGAGATTTAAGTTATTATGGATGATGTTTATGGCCCCTGCGTTCACTTATTCCAATATATATTGTAGCAATAGGATATTGTGAAAACATGACAATAAATTTGACCAAAAAAAAGTTGATGGAATATATCTATCCTAGAATTTATTAAGATATGTACCGTAAGTAATTCAATGAAATGATTTCTGGTAACTATTTCCATATTGTGCTTTAGATTACAAGGAAATATACATTTTTTTGGATACTACAAATTTGCTGCAATGATATTATGAATTATCATTCTCTAAAAATTTTTAACAATTGTTAATACCATCCAATCCTACGAAACAAACATTTAATAGGTTGTATTTGGTAAAATCGAACCACTAATTATTTGTAACGATAGGTTTTACGCAGTTTAAAAAAGATATCAATAAGTTTTAACCTTTAATCTATTTAAAGAACAAATTTAATTGCAATGTTCAATGTATTCGATTTTATATCTCAAGTGCATAAGTCCTAAAAGTATATAGCAATTCAATCAAATCAGAAATTTACGAAATTATCTGTTTAAGAGCAAAAACTAGAATAAAAATATAAAAAATGGCAACTGAAATAGATAATTATGAAAGGGAGAAAGCCATGAAACCGAAGATAAATTCAACCAATTTTGGTTCTATTACGTTAAAAGTAAGACCTATGAGCACGATATCGTTATACTTAAGAATGGGCAGACAGAAAAACGCAGGAAAAAGCTTTCGAAAAAAATATATGGAACCTCCCACAAAATTTCACTTGCCGAGGCTAAATATATTTATGACAAGGGAGCAGGGGAGCTAATTATTGGTACCGGCCAGACTGGATACGTTGAACTTTCAAAAAAAGCTGAGAAGTTTTTTGAAGAGAACGGTTGCAAAACAAAACTACTTCCCACCCCAAAAGCAATTAAACTATGGAACAGAAGTAAAGGAAAAGTAATTGCAATGTTTCACGTAACCTGCTGAAATTTATCTTGACTTCCACAATTTTGAAGGCTAAAGATCTATCTTAGATTAAAAAGAGAAAAAAACAGGATAAGGCAAAATATGAACAAATAGCATTAAAACGGATTTTTAAAAACCTCAGATTTAAACAAATTATCATATAGGATTTATAAATAACTGACACAAAACTAGGGATTATTTAAATACTCTAATAGAAATAAATCGAGTTTGAATAAAAAGTTTAAACAATTGGTAACTCGTATCATTCTCAAACCCGATAAAATTTTTCAATAATTTATTCCCTAATCCCATTTCATGAACGATTTACTCGTTGTTTGTTTTTATTCTCTGAAACAACATTCGTTTTCCGATATTCAATTCTGCCGTAGTCTTCCGAGAAACGTCGCTCAAATATTATTTGTGCTTAATCCGCTTGCAACCCCTATAAGCAGGACAGTTTTTCCTAACGAATCACTTACATTAAGAATCTCAAGTAGATACATTTTTGTGGGTATATCTGTATTGTCCCCAAATGGCATTGTTTTATTCTTGCCCTGGTAAAATAGGCATATTCAATATAAAAATTCTGGTAAAAGCTTTTGACCCTTATTAAAAGAGTTTTAACGGTTAGAGGGCATCACCCTCTCTTCTTGCAAGTGCTTTCTGAATCCAATTAGATACTTTTTTATACTGCCTTGGCGCATCAATTTACGAGATTAACTCTGCTCAGCCTCAGTTAACAGCTCTTCTGGAGCTTTTCTGGTGCATTCATTAAAGTGTTTCATGGCTAGCAAGAAATTTCTTTCAGTGCTCGGAAGCGGGGTTAGAGTATTAATCAACTCAATAATTTCAGGATCATTCCATAAGTCATAAAATATTAAAAATTTTCCGTAATATGATATACTTCCTTTTGGACTAATACTTTAATATAAGCATATCCAATAATAAATTTTAAGCATTTTAAATGGAAGTTTTAATAATAAATAAAATTTCTACAGGTACACTAGAGGTATAACGATGGAAACTAGAGACACAGTATTTCTTGTTGTGATGGTTCTATCATCCTTCCTTTTATCTTTTGAATGGCTTAGAAGATTTGAATATGCATCCACAAATCCTCTGATTATTCTCTCGGTTATGATTTTAGTCGGAACACTAGCTGTTATGATTATCTCTATTAACAACAAGCTTCAGGAACTTGAAGATAAGATAGAAGCAAAAGATCGTACCCTTAAAGTAAATATGGAGAGTACGGACACAAAAATTGACGAAAGATTGAATGAACTCTCATGCAAAGTTGATAATGCTATTTGCGAATTCAACCGCAGGAAATACCATTAAATTTTACTCATTACCATTAAGCGTGCTCAAAACTTCACTTATTTGATAAAAATGAAATTTAGAATTTATTATTAAAGAAAATTATTTTTTTGATTTGAAATTTTTCTGACAAATAATTATAATTGTATATGTGAAAATAGGTAAAAGTCTATCAATTAATTCTTTACGATATTTGATCTACTCTCTGAAAAGAGTAAATTGTAAACATTAACAAATAAATTATTGAGTAACATTTTGATTTTACACGATTTTAATAAATTAATTCAAATTCATTATCAGTTTAATTGGGAATATGTTAATTTTTTTCATTTTAAATTATAACAATTCAGATATTTCAAGTTCAGGCCCAGCTATTTGGTAAAGTATATATATTTGTTATTATGTACAATTGAGGAATATTCAAAACCCAAGTAATTCTAAATATAATGAATCAGATATTACACTTCTTAAATTATTATTCCTCAAAGTTCATATTATTTGATGGTACTCTTGTTAACAGGTCAAGAAGGAAAGCTAATATGCACCTCAATCTAGAACCGATTGGCATCATTAAAAAGGTTGCAAATAAGTCGGAGATTTTAATTTATTCTGATTTTGAACAGATCATACGAAATATTTTTTCCACAATTGGAGAAGGAGCTGAAGTTGGCCAGAAAATCCTGGTTATTCACAAAGACAATAGTAAGAAACTGGTAGATGGTCATCAGGTTCAAGTAACAAAAGCGACATTATTAGGAAGAAAAGGTAATTTGCTGACAATATCCAAAATTGAAGCAAACGAGGATTCTGTGATAGATGTTCGACTTGATCTTATTGCCTAATTTTTAAGTTATCTCTAAACTCAAAAGCAGGTAAAGCTCCCTTATTCTTGAATTCCTCTTTCTTTCCTTGCTAGAAAGATGATAATCTTTTAGGAAAGTTTAGGCAGTGTTCCAAATAATTGAACAGGAACTCTAACATTTACAATTATTTTAAATGTCATAGCGAATGTTATTCTTGCACCATAGCTGGAATTCTGGTAGTATCTGTGAGTTCAGTACTTCACTAACTCTTAATCGAAAAATCAAAAATCGAATCTACTTTTTGTAGCTCTTATAAAGTATTATTGACAGCACAGAAGTATCTTTTTTGTTTAGTAAAAAAATTATTGAAAACAGATTTAGAAAATTTATCTGAAAGAGTTTATAATCCGGCAATGAAAGCTAGAAGAGCAAAGAACATTGCGAGTTTGAACATTTTCGAAGATTTCGCTGGATTTTTGAGGGTGAGGATCTGGTGAATAGCCGCGAAGAAACCCAAGTCTGCCAGAAGGACGAGGTAAAGATAATGCAGGCCAAGTACTGACATAAGATAAGGAAGAGGGCTGAAAATGATCGCAAGAAAACCTATTAGCACTGCAATATAGCTTGCTTTTTTTGCTCCTATCCTAAGAGGCAGGGTATCTATTCCCTCCATCTTATCTCCTTCCATATCTTCAATATCCTTAACAATTTCCCTGGCAGTAATAGCAAGAGCTGAAAGCACAAAAAGCACAAAAAGAGTTTTAATCCCTTCAAATCCAAAAACAGAAGCTCCGAACAAGAATGTCGAACCTGTAAGATAGCCTATACTTAGGTTTCCTAAAAAAGGGGTACTTTTAAGGGTTTTTGCATAAAGGATAAGCATCAAAGAATTAAAAAAAGCAATAACCCCACAAATCTGTTGGATCGAAAAAGCCGTAAAAATTCCCAAAGCAAAAAGAAGATAAGAAAAATATAAGGCTTCCTTTAATTTCACCCTTCCGGAGGGGATAGGTCTTTCAGGGCGGTTGATTGAATCTATCTTAAAGTCATAATAGTCATTAATGGCATTTCCTGCGCCTGAAATCAGAAATACTACCCAAAATACAAGTCCAATATCAAGAAGGGGGTAATTTTTCAAATGAAAGAAGTTAAAGGTACCTGATGCCATAATATTTTTAGCTATAAATGTTCCTAATGTAGCCGCAAAACCTGCCATCAGGCAATTTTTGTACCTAATCAGTTCCATATATGTACGTACCCCGGCAGACATCAAAAGATAGCAGCATTATTAAGTATTAAAAGTATCGGATCTTTCCAACCTAAGTTTTCCAGCCTAGTTTCTATTCTACGATTCCTTAATATAGTACTTTATTGTGTAAGCTGTTGCATTTCCAGCTGTATTATAAATATATTTTAGTGAATTTCAATGAATTACTATGCACTTGAGCATTGGAGAGTTTAAATCTCTTGACAATAATTTTTATTTATGAAAACTCTTACTGATTTTACTCTTAAAGAAGAATAAAAAAGTCTTCAGTCAGTTGAGGACAAGTTGCTGAAATTGATTCCTTAACTGATCGAAAATCTTTTCGTATCATTTTTGAGTCCATATATTTTAACAAAACAGTTCCAGTTGGCAGACCTGAAGCAGATGTCATTGTTATGCTTAAAATGCTCGTTTTACAGCAATGTCCTGATCTTTCTGATTTTGAAATTGAGAAACAATAAATTGATTGATTCTTTGAGGAAATATCTTGGTTTTCCTGAGTACGGATAGGAAAGTACCACAATCTGATCATTCAGAAAAAGAATTATTGATCACTACATAGAAAAAGAAATAAGGGAACAGTTTCAAAGCCAATTTAATTGCTTTGGTTTGAAAATAAAAAAGGGAATGATTCCAGATGCTACTTTTATCCATTCAGATACTTAACATTCAAAAGCGGATGAACATCGAGAGAATGGAGCAAAAAACTCGGAGAAGCATAGATTAGGACCTAGACAAAAAAGGATAGTAAGTTATACTTTCCTTCATGCTGTAAACACTACATTTATCCTTTTCACATCCCATAAAGACCTCAGCTTTTCTGAAATGTCCTCTTTGATTGCCGAAGCAAATTGGTGATCTGCAGGCAAGTCTACAACCACCCTCACCAATCCATCTTCAATACTTGTTTTAAGTATAAGGTTCGTGCGGATAATATCAAGGCCCGTTAGTGGATTCATTACGTGCTTGAGCCTGCTACGGACAATTTCTTCGGTTGTAGTTTCTTTTTCGATAACAAGCCCGTGCTTTTCTTCGTAGTCCCGAATCGCAGCACGCAGGCCCTCAACTGCAAGCACTGAGCAGTGGGCTTTGATTGGAGGGAGCCCTCCAAGTTCTTCAGAAGCCAGTTTCCATGTTATCTTCTTTGCCTCGTCAAGAGTCTTTCCACGTGCAAGGTCTGTAATGACAGAAGCTGTGGCAATATTTGAGGCACAGCCGTACGATTCGAATTTTATATCTTCAATAACTTTTGTTTCGGGATTTACCTTAATATAAACTGCAACCATATCTCCACATGCCGGGCTTCCCTCAAGGCCTTTTCCATCAGGATTTTCTATATTTCCCACATTATGTGGGTTCCTAAAATGCTCAAGCACCTTTTCACTGTAAGGAAACTTCATTGTCTCACCGATCTCTCCGTCTTTAATCGATTATCCTGCCTTCCATCCATTCTAATTTTCCTGTGTTATGTTTACTCTTCGTTAGATTTTATTTTCTTCCAAGTGGGCTTATTTCCCTGAGCCTTGCCACAATTTCACTCATTGCTTCGATTGCTGCATCAGCATCTACCATATGATTGTAGCGCCCGAAGGTAAAGCGTACTGAACCATGAGCTCTCTCATGGTCTCCTCCTATACCTCTGATTACGTGGCTGGACTCAAGAGAACGGCTAAAACAAGCTGAACCTGTGCTCACTGCAAAACCCTTCATATCCATAAGCAAAGTTATGGATTCCCCCTCTACATAATGGAAAGTCAGATTTGCGTTCTGTGGCAGGCGTTTTTCTCGGTTTCCGTTGAGGGTTACATCAGGGATTTCGGAAAGAGATTTCTCAATTACCTGGTCTCTCATTGCCTTAAGATGTCTTATTTCCTCTTCGGTTACGAGTTCAACAGCCTTTCCAAATCCAATAGCTCCGGGTATATTTTCTACTCCTGCCCTCAAATTGAATTCTTGAAAACCTCCGTCCATGAATTTATTTATCTGGGTATCTTTGCGGATAAAGAGAGCCCCTATTCCCCTTGGGCCGTGAATGGTATGAGCGGACATTGTTATTAGGTCTATGGGCAATTCTTTCACACTAAGGGGAAGTCGTGTGAAGCTATGGGTAGCATCTGTATGCAGGAGTACATTTTTTTCTTCACAGATTTCTGAGATAGCCTTCAGGTCCTGCACTGTTCCAATTTCTTGGTTTCCGTGCTGAATCGAGACCAGGACTGTCTCTTTTTTGATCGCTTTACTTAATCCATCAATATCTGCAAACCCCTCTGCATCCACGTCCAGAAAAGTCACATCAAAACCCTGTTTTTGGAGGGCTTTTGCAGTGTTCAGCACAGAAAAATCCTCTATCTTCGAGACAATAATATGCTTGCCTTTCTTATCCTTAAGAGCCCAAGATACTCCTTTAAGTGCTGTATTGCTCGATTCTGTGTCACCAGAAGTGAAAATTACCTCTCCAGAGCTTGCTTCGAGTTTTGAAATTATGCTTTCACGGGCTCTTTCAAGTCCTTCTTTTGATTCTGTGCCCATAGAGTATCCAAATTCAGATGTAGCTACTGCATATGTATCAAAAAAATAAGGCATCATTGCCTCCAGTACCCGTTCATCCAATCGGGTATTTGCGGCATTGTCAAGATAAATTATATTCTCAACTATTTTTTTCCCTCCTCAGTTTGGATAATGAATTCTTAATTTTAAATTTAACATTTTTGACTTTCCAGCAAATTGATGAAATATTAGGATTAGAATTCTATGTATAATAATTTCGTTTATGATAGCAGATTGGAGTCGAAACCTAAAATAGTTTCACGTCTTTAAATATAGAAGAATATATTGCAATAGAAATAAGAATGATCGCTGCAGCATACTCTCTCAGATAATATTAAGTGTTTGGAATTGCAATCAAAAATGAGTTCCCAAAGTTTTTTATTGAAGAAGTACTATTGGGATCTATAGAAGATCCTGTTAAATTAGAATAACCTAGCTATATTTATCTAAATGTATAAGAGTCAGTTAGATAGATGTCAAATATTCTGTTGTTATGATTTTAACTCTCTTTCTATTAAAGCTATTAGAATTGCAATTATATAAATATTAAAAAGGCTAAATACGGAAATATTATTATTGATACATGAGACAGGTTCTTTATTAATAATAGCGTTTCATAATTTTTACTAATATCTTACCCATGATACATCGGCTCTTACTCCAAGTATAAATTCAATGGTATCCTATAATAATGGATATATGATTTCAAACATCTTTAACATCTATACTATCAAATTTTGAAGCATCCAACATAGCAATCTTCAAAAAAAAATAATATACATTTTTATTACTTTAGTTATATATTATTTACCTATAACAATACTTATCTATCATAAAACATTAAATTTTCAAGGTAGATAATGGCGAGAAAAAAAGTTATAAAGTAGTGAAACTAATACCACTTTGCACAAAAGATACGCAATTTTTCCGAAGTGAAGTAGATCTGTTGATGTATGCAGCATCAATAGTATTATCCAAACCAATTCATAATAAATTTTGATTTTCATATGGTTAATTCTTCTAAAGCTCGGATATATATTCATACCTCTATGGGGCTTTCGTATCTCCTATATGAGATGTCTCATGCAATTTTCAATCCCAACAATAAACATTGTCACCTGAGTTGTGTTATGAGATCCTGAAGAGGTATGAGCATAAATAATCGCCGAAGATGAATTATTCGGTTCTACCGCAAACTATACTGCGAAAAGGATTATTACCAACAAAACTCTTACCGCTTCTGATACTGAAATATTCAACTCTGATTCAATCAAGTTTGAAATCGGCGGAAACAATACCAAAAATGCCATAAATATGAATACAGCTGAAAAGTATTCACGTTCGATAATCATTCCTAAAGCGATTATTGTAAAGAATAATCCAAATATCCAACGGAGTATACCGGTTAACGTTATTTTTATGGGTTCTCTTGAATCCATCTTATATTCCAAACAATTTTTCGATTTAATATAAGAAAATAATGATATCTATGCTAATGTATAATATTTGATCTCGGTTTTTGCAAAGCTAAATATTTGATTTAATTTCTTCTGATCATAAATATCCAAGAATAGGTAGAATCAGAAGAACTCTGCATATCTTGACAACTACAGCTCAAAAATTCTTCAAAAATCCAATGAAGAGATTTGCATTAGAATACCTTGCTTTTTGGATATACGAGCCCAAAACTCACCGTTAAAGATCGATTAAATTCTGAGCTCTTATTTCGTTATGCCCATGATTTCATGATAATTTCGGTGGATATAATCTTTCATCGAATTTCCTTGAAATCATTCATTCGTCTTTCAAGTGGAGCAAATTGGCCTTATTATTCGTCTTTTTTACCATAATCCTGCCAAATCGCAGCATATTCATCTCAGGAAATAGCTTTTTTCAAGCTCTCCTTTCTCCAATCGCATTAGCTCCCAGAAAGTGGAATAACATAACTGTTTCCGTGCCCATTTCCAAGGCTCAGTTTTCAATTATCAGTATATGGTATCTCTTGTCCATATCACCACTGTGCAGCACAATTAACGTCTTTTCTTCCATTTCTATTCCTTTTACCTTCGGATCTTTATCTCCCACTCTTTTCCTCCTTCTTTATCCTCGATTTCCAGCACTTCGAGCCCCATTGCTTTGCAGGCCATAGGAATCTCTTTCTTAGATGCCGGATGCGTGCCCTTTACAATCAAAATGTCCCCTGGAGATGCTCTCTTGAATGCTTTTCTGCATATTACCAGCGGAACCGGACAAGTTTGCTCACGAACGTCGATTTCCATTTCTGCCATTATACTTACTCCTATATTCGAAAAATAGAAGGTTTTTGAAACAGTTTATGCTGCCTTAACCTAAATTCATGCATTTAACGAATCTATAATTTTATCGTGTTGTAAATATCATTTAGGAATCACCCTCATCTTCTTGTTCGGAGCTGTCTTCTCTTCAGAGTGCTCTCCTAATTTATAAGGGTAATTCTCTCTTAAAGTGATTAGCTCACCAGATTTATTTAAATGAATGTTAACACATTTTCATGACCTTAGGAATCTTCTCTAAATCAGCTTCGGATTTCTAGAAGAAAAACCCATTTAACGATAAATTTCACTCACTTCTTTTCATCACTAAATTACTCTATTTTTTATCATTTTCTGAAATTGTCAAAATTTAGCATTGATTCCTAGAAATTAATGAACATCAAACAAAAAACAAGAAAGTACCCCCAAGTCTCATGTTTCTCTCATACATCACTTTAGTTCTTGTTCTTGAGTTATCATATGGAAAAAAAGCACATCCCTTTTTTGGTGAAAATACAAGATATTATGGTGCTTACTATTTTCAGTAACTAGTGGGCATAACTAAACAGATGAAGGAAGTACTCAAAGGAAGCTCCTTCCTTTAGGGGTATCAACTTGTGAGGGAGGGAGAGTTCGCTTGACAAAAATTCATTTACCTGAAAGTTTTAAACCTCATGCCACCTTCACTACTAATTATCCATGACAAGCCAATCCAATGATTTTAGAACAAAAATTAAACATCATGTTCATGCTTATGGAAAAGCAGAAGAATACAAAAGAAATATGATGAAAATATTTACCGATGTTTTTCTGACTCACATCATTTAGCTGCTGAAGTACCGACAGATGTGGTTATAGTAAGTTATGGAGAACTTGCTCTTTAAAGTCCTGGAATTAGAACTGGTATGAAAATATTCTTATAAAAAACATTGTGGCAATTTTGGATTCAAGAGGAATTCCCGATTATATAATTCGCCGGTAATGGGACAGGATATTCATTGATACTATTGCTTCTCATACTGCCGAAACAATAAATAGCCGATGTTTTTTGGACTGTCTCAACTTTCGCTGCGTTGATAACAGAACCCATCCTTGAGGATGTGGTTAGTGTATTTGTGGCTCTTGCTCAAAATTTTGTTTTTGATGGTGATTTTTTTGCAAACAGAGCAAGAAAAAGTGGGAACCATCCTTTTTCCTCAGCAGATATTGGAAAAGCTTGTGGAGATGCGGTCTGGAATTTCATGGAGAAGAAAGGAAAAAGACCTAGAGTTAATCTGACGTCCTCAAATAAGGAGATGTTCGTCGAAATGCGGCAAAACTTAGCGTATATTTATCTGAACACATTTAAAGGGGTTGGAGGGCTTCCACTTGGTACACAGGGCAGCATGGTAGTTTTAATGTCAGGAGGGCTTGATTCTCCTGTTGCTGCCTGGCTAATGATGAAACGTGGAGTTATGATCATTCCGGTCTATTAGTAATGATACTCCTTCTGCCCAGGAGGAGGTAACAAAACGTGCTTTTGATTGCATTTGCCAGCTCCATAAGTGGGCTCCAGAGCATAAGTTTGCAACTTATGAGATTCCTCATGGTCCTAATCTACAATCCTTTATCACAGAATGCAATAGAAAAAATACATGTCTTATTTGTAAACGTATGATGTACAGAGAAGCCTATGAGATTATGAAAAAGGAAAAAGCAATTGGAATTATCACCAGCTCATCCCGGACAGATAGCATCTCAAACTGCTGTCAACGTGTATGCTGAGATTTTTCAACTTCCGGTTCCTATCTACCACCCTTTGATTGTCTTTGACAAAACAGAGTTTATGGATACGGCTCACAATATTGGAACCTACGTTATTTCCAGTCGATCAGTAGGAAGCTGTACTGCTGTCCTGGAACGTCCCTAAATAAGGGCAAATTACGATCTAATTGAGCTTGAAGAAAAAAAATGAATATCGAATCTATGGTTTTCAGTGTATTAAAAGCCGCAAAGGTCCTTAAATTCTGATATGAATAAAACCATTTCTCGAATTTAATTCATAATTCCCAAGAACCAAGAATTTCTATGATTTTAGAGAAATGTCCATTCACACAACAAGCTTCGCTAGTTATCATCTCTAGCGAAATGCTGCAGCTATTTTTCAACTGACATACTAAGGAAGTGGAAGATCTAATCCCGGATCTTGAAAGATCTCTAAAAAGATGTCTTCCGCCATAGCGATCATCTGCATGCGATGTTCCATTAACGACAAGGTCCACAACTCCAAGACGTTCGTTTGGACAGGGGCCAGGCTGAGCAGGCACACCATTTAGCCAGATGGTATCCGCTTTCTCAAAACTACATTTTTCCGCAACTGGTACCATCATAACTGCCATAGTATCGGACATCACGCCAAATGTTCCTGTAGTAACTGCATCCACATCTTTAGCAGTTATCGTTTGACCATCACTTACCATTGATTTGAGCTCGGAAGCTGTTAGAATAATTGCTTCTTCATGGGCAATTTTCTCATTTATTTCTTCAATATTCTCATAATATCCTTATATCCTCAAGCCGGACGTGAGTTCCAAAAGGTTTATGGAAAATCATGTTCACAAGAGCAGTATGTGCAAGATCCATCATACAGTTACTAGGCAGGAAATACTGGCGAGTTCCAAGTATGGGCGGATTTTTTATAATACTGACAACCCCTTCGAAGGCGTGGACGTGATATGCTTGGACATCATGTGAGCTTCTTTTCTTGCGACCATTGGACCTACGGTATGACACTCAAGTACACCTGTTACAGGGTTAGCGCTCAAAACCCTTAAAGCATGATAAAGAGGGCAGCCTGGTCCTGCTGGACGGCCAATTACTAGGTCGCCGTTTTTAATTCCCCACAATTCTACAAGATCCGCCCTAAATGGCACTATAAATTTGCGTGCTGAGGGCTCACCCGGGAAAGGAAGAAGGACGAAGTCATATTCTTTTCCAGTAATATCTATACCAGAATAAGTGGCGTTTCTTGCCTGAATCTCGGAATTTTCCAGGGTTACGATATTCTCATTGCTGTAGAATGGACATAGTTCTAGCTCTGCTGATCCTTCTCCAAGCCGTTCAACAAAATCAAAACATGTATGTGAGCCACAAGCTCCACAATTTTTCCCTGGTGGACTCCATTTATTGACCATCAGTCACCTCTGTATATAGGCTCTGGCATATCCAGTGGTCTGATGACTCCAAAGTGATTTTTCCATCCGATCTCTTTTTTACCTATACATATCGTGCATACGCCAAGCGGAGGCGAGCCTCTGAGAACTACAGGTTCTGACCCCATATCCGGCTGGTTTGCAATCCGTCTCATCAGGTATCTTAACCCGGTTCCCTGAATTGCATTTGTCTCTACAATATCAATATCTGAGACAACTTTTTTGATACTTTCCCTGAAAACTTCTTTTTCTGCTTGTGACACAAGGTCGGTTTTGGTAACAACTGCGACATCTGCAAGAGCAAGCAAAGGTGCCATTTTGAGTGGTGAATTTGTTCCTGATATCGCGCTGATAACTGCAATTCCAAGAGATTGCGTTGTATAAGGAGTGCACCTCAGACATAGTCCTGCACTTTCGATTATCAGGCTGTTTCTGGCTAAGCTTTTGGCCCAGTTTAATGCATCATCAAGGACCAGAATCCCCATGTGATCAGGGCAAACGTCTCCGGAATATACCTTTTTAATAGGAATACAAAATTCTTTTGCAAGCTCCTCATCTTCAGTTGCATGTACCACATCAATTTTCAGAAAGGAGGGCAGCGCATCTTCGGGAAGATTTTTTATGATCTGGCGAATCACGGCAGTTTTTCCTCCACTTGGAGGACCTGCAATTATGAGAAGCTTCATTTCGAGCCACACCCTGTCCAACTGCAATCATCAGAGCTTCCGAAGAACCGGAAGATAAAGCAGTTCCCAGTCTGATTTTCTCTCTTATTTGATTGAGCTTTGTTTGAATTAATGCAAGATCTTCAATAATATCTTGCTCCTGGCAAGTAGGCTCGACCACAGAGTAAACCCCTCCATTTCTCATCACTATGCGCTTATCTGCTGTAAGAGCGAGATATGGATCATGTGTCACAAGAACCACGGCCTTATTTCCTCCCCGAATGGCTTGCATCACACGATCTTTGAAGATGCCTGCGTTTTCGATCTCATCGAGGAGGAGTATTGGAGTATTGCCGATTATAAGTGCATCTGCGATCATAGAGACCTAGTTTGGCCTCCTGACAAGCACTCATTGTACTCTTGAAGGCTTATTTTTTCTCCAGTGAATCTATTTGGAAGATTAATTGTCTCAGCAAGCAACTCCTCCTTGCCAGGCCGCCGTGCTCTGATGTGCATTAATATAAATGCTTCGACTGTGAGGTCTGCCAAACAACGTGTGTTTTGGGTTATCATGGCAATCGGTTTGAATTCCGGTTCCCGTACAAAGGACTCTGGAGGGACTTCACCATTGATTAAAATCATTCTGCCTGTTACTGTATCTCCCTGTGCAAGGGTTTCAATATCATTAATAAAGGCTGATTTTCCCGAGCCAGTTGGACCCACTATAGCGCAGCGTATCCCCTGGTTTTATCTCTGTCATATTGTCAAATCCTTCCTGTTCTCTGAATCTATTTTTTCCAGATTGAATGGTGAGAGTGAATTGCTGTGTCCCGGATTGTTGT
>CAWKGG010000092.1:0-6073 GCA_963848985.1 uncultured Methanosarcinaceae archaeon | reverse complement strand
GGAGTCGGCGCAGGGAATCAGCAGCCGCTCGAGCCCGCCGAGCGGTTCGCCCGCGATCAACGGCACTCGCGGCCGCATCCAGACTCGAGCGGCTTCGTCGCTTTCGCGCACTTCGGAGATGAAGCGCCATTCGATCGCGTCGCCATAGCCGAAGTCGTGCGCGGGCATGAAGCGGCGTTCGGTCGCGGTCGCCAAGGAGGACCGGCGGATGCGGTGCCGTGTGTCCCTCGGGGAGGATGCGATGGATTTGGGGGTTCGTCGCGATCCGCCAAGCGCGGGCGACCGCCACTTCGCGTCCGTCGCTCGCGAGCGCGGCTTCGACCAGTTCGACGCGCCGTAGGGCCTGACGATGCGCGTGCGCGCGTCGATCTCGCCGAGCGGGATCGCGCCGAGAAAATCCAGCGAGATGCGCCCGATCCGCACTCCGGGCGCGGATGCGACCGCTCGATAACGGCGGCCGCGAGCGCCGCCGGCGGTCCGCCATGCTGCATGTGCGGATCCCACGGGCTCTGCGTTGCCTTCGTCGCTCGGAAGAAGATCCCCTATAGTATAATCCTTGGATAAGATCCCTTGATATGCACTCAGAAGAACCTAAATCATGTATTGACTTTGCAACACAGCAACTAAAATATTATCTATTTATATAAAAGCTAATTTTGATATATTCTACGAAAAAGATTTAGTTGGCGAGATAAAATGGAGCACAAAAAGTCAATCAAAATAGATTCTCGTGGAATTATCCACTGGATGATGGAATTCTTTTTGGTGGTACTTGTTTTATGTACTATTACAGGGCATGCTTCTGCCAATGATAACTGTTTCGTTAACTATGATTGGAAATTTGAGTCGACAGATCATATCGGACAATTTGATACAGCTCCGCAAGGTTCCAAATTTGTAGTGGCGACATTGTACTTACAAAATTATAGTAACGGTGTAACAGTAACACCAGATCCAAGTAGTTGGATTTTGGTTGCGGATAATGTGACGTATAGTGAAGTTGTGGAAACATATGATAATTCTATGGGCTACTCGAATAAGCCAATCCCGTATGGTGTTGATGCCGAAACAAAGGTAGTATATCAAGTACCAAGAAACTCCAAATATGAGTATATAAAACATAATGGACCGTTTACATGGGATCCGACATTTATACATATTAACCATTATGCTTTAAGTCAATCAGGCAACTCTGATGAATCAATAAAAGCATCTGATAAAGCAATTAAAATTAACCCACATAATTCATATGCTTGGAACAAGAAAGACTTGAAACAAGAAAGGCGCTGCTTTAAATAAATCTGATGAAACAATAAAAGTAATAGATCAGATGGAGTAATAACAGCCTATGACAAAAAATTGAAATTAATCCGCAGAATTCAAAAGCTAAGGACAATGAAAGTACTTTATCTAAATAAAATAAATCTTATTGTGACTGTCTAGCTAAAGTTATGTAAAATATGACTGGCTCTTTATCTTTTTCTTTCACTACAAAAAGTAGGATTTCTAGGTTATCACCGCTACATAGATTTTACAACAAAAAATATGCATCAATGGAACAATAGAAACATAATTTTGTTAGCATAACCATTGGCTCAAGGGAGTTCGTTAAAGTTCAAACTGGATTACCCTCTGTTTGATTATTGTTTTAATCAATTACTCAATATCAATGAACTGATTCCAAGTCCTATAAGGATCAGGCCTCCTAGAATTTCGGCTTCGTTTCCAAAGAAGTGACCTAACTATATCCTATGATCTCTCCACAAAAAACCATAAACGTTACAAACACTGAGCGCGGATTCAAGAATAGACACTTGGAGAAATGTAAAACTTATTCCTACAAAAAAAGCATCTGTACTTGTTGCAACTGCAAGAATTAAAAATACCAAATAATTAAGGGAAGCTATTTTTCCGTCCAGTTTTCTGTAAAAAGCTTCATATATCATCTTAATTCCAATAAAAGCCAGAAGACCAGAAGCAATCCATTGACTATAAGCAGAAAGATAGTTTTTTATTGTATATCCACTAAACCAACCAAATATCAGCATTAAAGCCTGAATCCCCCGAAAAAAAAGCAAATTTGAGAGCATCATTAACCCTAAAAGGACTTATTGTGGTACTGCTAGACATAGATACTACAAAAGCATCCATTGCAACTCCTCCGTTAGAAGGAAATTGGATAGAAAAGGCATTGATTAAATACTCCAATTTTTAAAGAAAGAGTATGATTAGGAATTGCTTAGGTTGCATAAAATAAATAATGTCACTTTTGGCAGGGTTTTATTTTATTATCAAATCAACTTTAGTATATACGATGACTTAATGAGAAGTTACTAGAGAGTATTTAAAACAATAAATTGCTAGTTTTTTCATATTATCCCTTTATGGAAGAAGAATCAAGCCATTAGAGTAATCAATAAATGCTGAAATAGCAGAAAGAGTTCTCATTTAAAAATAGAACTCAAAATGGTTTTCAGAAACGTACTTTCCTACCAAGAAATTGTTTGACTAGATAAAATGTCAGTCGCCTGTATCTCCATAACATACATAATTCTAAAAATATATTTCCTGGCAAATGCAGGAAGCAAATATGAAAAAAAATAAATATA
This sequence comes from uncultured Methanosarcinaceae archaeon, assembly GCA_963848985.1. Lineage (GTDB taxonomy): Archaea > Halobacteriota > Methanosarcinia > Methanosarcinales > Methanosarcinaceae > Methanosarcina. The sequence continues at coordinate 3,464 of CAWKGG010000092.1, read as the reverse complement.
TGACTAAAATGATTATCCTCTGAAGGAATTTTTATCATTGGGATTCTTGATCTAAGATAGTTACTTGCAGATTAAAGATAATTTGTAGAAGATGTTGCAGCACTGAATAAAACATTCAGGCCTTCTTGAGGTTATAATTTGATCCATCCAGTAAAGTGATTATAAGACAAAATTATGACATTAACGATACAATATAATTCAGAATGCACAGACAATAACTGACTGGGGCCACACTAGAGGGGAGTCATTTTTCTTGTCAGAATCAACGACTTCATCAACTTTCATAAATATTTGTAGTTTATTTCGACTGATAAAAATAGCCTCATAATTGTGCAAGATTCGTAACTACTTAATTAAGGCATAAAGCTATGCATTCTAAAAAAATACTAGCATACATATATATTCAAGTGTTAATTCAGATGTAATTATGGAGGGAACATGCAAGAAACCGAAACAAACCAATAAAAATTCTGGGAATATCGGGAAGTCCCAGAAATATGGCAACTGACTTTTTGGTTCAGGAAGCTTTACAGATCACAAAACAAAAATATGGTGCAGAAACAGATTACTTTTCCTCCAAAGGAAAGAAGCTGAACTTTTGCATTCATTGCGATTTTTGTGTAAGGACAAAAGAAGGCTGTGTTCATAAGGATGACATTTCGGCCGAGCTGTACTACAAAATGATCTGGGCAGATGCCTGGATTATAGGGACTCCTGTATATCAGGGAACAGTTAGCGCACAGACAAAAACGATCATGGATCGCTGCAGAGCTATTGTTGCCAGAGACCAGAAGATTTTTTTAAACAAAGTAGGGATGGGAATCGCAGATGGTGGAGACCGAATAGGCGGGCAGGAACCAGCCATCCAGACAATTTTGAACTTTTATGTAATTAATGAAATGATCCCTATTGGAGGTGGCTCCTTCGGAGCAAATCTGGGAGGAACATTCTGGTCAAAAGATAACGGAGCAGAAGGGGTTTCCGAAGATTTGGAAGGCATGAAAAGCCTTAGAAAAACCCTGAAGAAACTTATCCAGACAACTCATATGGTAAAAAAGGCTGCAGAAAACTCAATCTCATAAACCAAAGTGTTGAGAAGGAAGACAAGCAGTAAATCAAAAGAAGGTGCAAAGGATCTATGAGTTTCAGAAATGAGATTAAAAATTAAATTAATCAGGATTCGAAGTCAATTCAAAGTTCAGACTGAAACTCTCAAAGGAATGGGTTATTTTTGTAGAAAAGTTAACACAAAAATAAAGCGCACAGAAGAGAAAATTATAAGTTAAGAAGGCTAGATGATTGGGATATATAGTATTCTGATGAATATTAAGGAATAAACAGGTACTTAAGAACTAGTTTTCCTACAAAAGAAGGCGAAAAAGTGATGAAATAGTATCATTTATGGAACAAGAGCTTGATGAACTTTGATGCTCACATCACTTTTCTAAAAATGGTATTAAAAAGGATATTTTTGCTAATTTTGGAAATAGCAATAGCTTAACTGTAACAAAAATGGGGAGCATTCAATATAGAATATAATAACATACTATACACCCATAATTTTTGTTAAATCAACTAAAATAATTTAACCGAAAGAATACTTGTTGCCACATCTCCAAATACTTATTAATATATCTACAAATACAATGAGCAGGGTGAATAGCTTGTTATCCAAAATACCTGTAGACCTTCAGAACGTATCCGAAGAAAATATTGATAAGGAAATCCTAAGAGTAGCGATTATCGCAGAGCTGGATGCCATAAACCTTTATGAGCAGATGGCCAGTCTGACTAAACAAAAGGATATCAAAACAATTCTCATGGATGTTGCAAAGGAAGAAAAAACACATGTTGGTGAGTTTCATACACTTTTACTTCGATTTGACACTCAGCAAAAAAAAGAACTTGAAGCTGGGGCTGAAGAGGTCGAAGAAGAATTATCCAAATAATTCCTAACTCGAATTCCAAAATTTTCCAGGAGGATTTGCGAGAAAACTCGATCATTAGTCCCATTTTGCTGCAGTTTAGAATGGTTACTTCATTTCTTTATAAATTTTCCTCCAGATTTTACAAGAAAAAAACTTCATCCCTACATCTCATATTTTATTTTTTGCAAGCGCCTCTAAAGAATTCAATATTACAGAGTTCTGAAGTAAAAATTAGATATAGTCTCCACTAAATTATTGTATAATTTTTTTGAGTATATTTTTGAGTTTACTTATCATTAAAAGAGCATAAAAAACTAGATTTCTTTCCCGATTGAATTTCATTAAGTAATTCAAAATTAATTTTACTGGAATATTTTATGATGCCTAGATTCCGTCTGTTCCTAGTGATAATAATATCCTGACTAATTACTGATTTCATTTGATATGCCGCAATCTCAAAAATCTACTTTTAACATATTAAAAATGTCATTCATTACGATTGTATTAGAAAAAATAGGTCCTTGAAAAGGATAATTTGGAACACGTTGGTATCTCAAAATCATTTTTTATTTCAGGTATAATTTCTATGTTTGAGCCTTATGCGCCAATAAAGTTGGTCAGAAAAAAAATCTTTTTGTTGAGAAGATATTTTTCAGGCCATATAATAAGTATACATATTTGTGTTTGTGAATATGAATAAATTATTTGAAAAATATACTCAACTCATTTACATTAGTTTTTAAGTTAACAAAACATATATAGTAATACTTACAATGAGTTAAAGTATTATTTTATAGATAAATCTAGATCACTTGGTGGTACGATGGAAACAGAACTTATGAGAATAGGGGTTTCCCTTCCTGACACCCTTCTAAGTAAATTTGATGAAATTATCGGAAAAAGAGGTTATTCTTCCCGTTCAGAAGGCATACGAGACGCCATCAGGAGTTATATTTCCTATTACGAGTGGATGGGTGATATTAAAGGACATCGTATCGGAACCGTTGCGGTTATTTACGACCATACAAAAAGAGGTCTTTCAAATGCCCTTGCAGATATCCAGCACCACTACTCTAACCTGATAAAGTCATCAGTGCATATTCACCTCGATCATGACAACTGTTTTGAAGTAATCGTTCTTGAGGGGGACGGCGAAGAAATAAAAGAGCTTTCAGAAGCTATAATGGCCCTCAAAGGAGTAAAATTCTCAAAACTCACAACTGTACCATCAAATGAAAAAATTTGATCCATCAATATAATTGTGCGAATCAACAATTCAGAGATGCTTTGATACCTTGTGGGACCCTAAAATTAACATTAATTCTACTAACGATTGATTGTAATAGATAAAAAAATTGAGAAAGTTAAAAAGTTTATGATTAAGAGTATTGAAAATTCAAGCATATGAAATAGAAGAAAAATTCTTTCGTTTTCCCGATTCAAGACCCAAAAGAACACTATTTAACATATTTCAGGGACAATCTTCATAATCTGTGAGATCATGGTTCCGGAGTTTTGTCCGATTCGAAAAATCAC
>CAWKGG010000091.1:0-21035 GCA_963848985.1 uncultured Methanosarcinaceae archaeon | reverse complement strand
TTTACAATATTTTGAAAACGGTGGCTTCCCTGCTGTGATCAGAAATAACGATATTCAGGTTTGCCAAAAATATTTTGAAGAAATCCTGCAAAAAGGGGCGGTAAAAGGTTGTGATACTCAGGTCATAAGTGAATTAAAAAAGCTTTCTATATTCTTGATATCAAACGTAGCTTCAGAATATCGTTTGGAAACTTTAAAAAAAGCGAGTGGGATTGAGGACAAGGAAATTATATGTAACTATCTGGATTGTCTGGAAGATAATTTTTTGCTGTATCGTATCCCAAAAATCAATCCGCTTCCTAAAAGCAGCTTGGAAATGGGCGCTAAGTACAAATTTTATGTATCTGACACTGGTTTCTTTAGAGCAGTGTGCCCAAATTACCCAGACAACCTCGGGCTAAGATTTGAGAACCTTTGTATATCTCGAATTGCTCAGGCAGGAAAAACAGATATTCTATTTAAGGAACATGAAGGAATGTGATTTCCTCATTAAGGAAAAAGATAACGAAAATATTTCGGCTGCAATTGAAACTACAATCCATTTCGGAAGCCAGGTAGTCAGAGAAAGAGCAGTTTTAGGACTTATGGAAGCTATGAATAATTATGGGCTTGAAGAAGGACTAATTCTAACTATGGACGACGAAGAAGTCCTGTTTATTGAAGGCAAGGATAAGAAGAAAAAAATAATGGTTAAATCGGTGTGGAAGTGGATGCTAGAATAATTGTTCCCAGTTCCAATACTCTGTCAACTGGCGCATATATTCAGTAAAATTCTGCTCATTCGCAAGATTTTTACAGAAAAGTAAAATATTAATATTCACTTCCTTTATTTCTTAATATTCTTCGCAAATTTAGTTAATGGAGGAGTAAAATATCTTCAATTAAAATTAATCTGAAATACAATGTATCAGCTTGTTCTGAGATTTAATCATATATGACTCCGAAAGTTGAGTAAAAATAAGTGGTTTTGTTGTGCTATTTAGTCGAATAAACACACAAACAAAAAAGGAGCATTTCCTATTATTCTTATCAAGAATATATGCACCCCTATCAGATTGATATAAATAATTCGGGAAAAAAGAACAAAAATAACAATCATGAGACAGTGAATTATTTGTCAAATAGAATCAGGAGAAACATGTCTAAAATTTATTGACATGATATTAATTCTTTCTTCCCTTTAATATGAAAATGTCCTTCAACATAAGATCATACTGTAAAATTATGAAAACTATAATTCTGTTTTCCGTCAGATTTGTGGATGTTCCTGCTCTTTTCTGGTGCATGATATCCCAAGGATTAGGGAGGGTTACAGATGCTGGATCCCGGTAAGTCCTTAAATTGCAGCAAAATATTATGGATTACTTGAGGAAATTTATTATAGATACTTCTATAGAGCTTCAAGCTCAGTAATAATGTATATTTTTATACTAATAAGTATACTCAAAAAAGGTCAAAGTATAGTTTAGCAAGGACCATGTATATTTTATACCCTCTGAATTTGCAACGTTTAATTTTATAGAGCCTATTAAACAGAGTTGGAATTAAGCTGTCTGATTGAAGTTTTTTTGTGAACTATGGGAATAAATTATAAACGAATGAGAATAGTCCATTGGAACTACAGCAAATCGGAACTACCGTTTAAATGGAAAAGTTTAAAGATTATTAAAAAGTTATGTGTATTAAGATTTTTTTTATGAATTATAAACAAGACAAAATAAGGAAAAAATAAATGAGATACACAAAATTTTGTTCTCCAATAGCCTTTGTTTTTGTTTTTATTTTATTATCATCTATGGCATTGGCAAGTGGTACGGACTCTGAATTTCCTCAAATAATTTTTCAAAAACAATCTGGATTTCCAACTGCTGATTTAAGCTCCAATGTTACTAATGGAAATTATCCCTTTTCTGAACAGTTTACTAATATCTCACAAAATATAACAAGAAGAAATCGGAACTTTGCGGACGGAAATACTCCTATCGATCAGAATCCAAAGCATTTTTATTCCACTAAAGGTAATTATACCGTTAATCTGACAGTAAATGACGAAAAAGATGCCGAATCAAAAAATCTAGAAACAAGTGTTAATAAAGTACCAAATAAAGATAAAGTTCTTCCTGTGGCAAACTTTGCATCCAATGTTAATAGTGGCTTTGTTCCTCGTTCAGTCCTGTCTAAAGACCTTTTACAAAATGCGACATTAAGGAGCTGGGACTTCAATAATGAAGAAACTGCTGATCCAAGTAATCAGAGACCAGTTTATGTATACACAACCCCAGGAAACGATATCTTTAACCTTACAGAGAGAAATGGAACAGGTACAAATTCAAAACTTTCTGCCATAACAGTTATTAATCCTACTGATCCAGTGTTTCCTGTCGCGAACTTTCATGCAAATGTTACTAGCGGCAATACTCCTCTTTCTGTACAGTTTACCGACCTATCACAAAATGTAACCGGAAGAAACTGGGACTTTGGTGATGGAAATTCTTCTATTGAACAGAGTCCAAAGCATACATATTCTGCAACAGGTAATTATATTGTTAATCTGACAGTAAATGATGGTAACGGCACAAATTCGAAAATTTTAGGAATAATTGTGCACGAAGTACCAAATAACGATAAAATTCTTCCTGTGGCAAACATTGCCTCAAATGTTACTAGCGGCTATGCTCCTCTTTCCGTCTTGTTTACAGATCTTTCGCAAAATGCAATCGTTTGGAATTGGAATTTCGGAGATGGAACTACTTCAAATGAGCAAAATCCAATGCATACTTACCTTGCAGAAGGAACCTATACTGTCAACCTTGAAGTGAGCAATGCAAATGGAACTGCCTCAAAAACTGTTACCATAACTGTGCAGAATCATATCAGTAATTGGAGCAGCAGTGGCGGGAGCATCATTAGTGGAAGCATCCATAGTATCGTTGAAAATGGTCATAGTGGAGATAGTGAAGAAGGTGATTCTCCTGAGCCTAAAAGTAATGTTTTGACTAAAGAAGTTTCACAGGCTTTCATTACAAATGGAAAACCTGCGAAGTTTGATTTCATTAAGAACACTACTTCTGTCATATATGTGAGCTTTGATTCAAAAAAGACCACTGGAAAAACAACAAACTGTATCGAGATGCTTAAAGAGAAATCTACCCTGGTTTCAGGGCTGCCGTATGGAGAAATATATAAATATCTTAATATATGGATTAGGGACAAAGGATCTGCAATTCCAAATAATATCGAACATCCGGTCGTATGTTTCAAGGTAGAAAAATCATGGATACAGGATAAAAATATAAATCAGTCTTCTATATTTCTGAATAGATACAGTGATGATAAATGGAATCAGCTTCCAACCAGCATATCAGGAAAGGATGATAGGTACACCTATTTCATAGCCAAAACCCCAGGGTTTTCTCCATTTGCAATAACAGGTACTATGAAAGCAGAAGAACCTGTGACTGGAAAACAGAAATCTGAGCAGAAAGGAAGTACAAGCACTTCTGGCAAAGGGAGCAATAACATGTCAGTAATTGGAATGATTTGTTTAATAGCTTGTCTACTTGCTATATTCCTGTATAAAATAGATCAAAAGGAGTGAATTTAAAACATAATGACTCAGATAAGATTATCCGTTAGTTATTTTTACCTTCCTCAGATATCACAGAAATGTAATCTATTTTCTCGATATTACACGGTTAATAAATAATATGATTTATAATGAATTATAGTTAGCAAATAGGCAACCAAGTTCTATATTTGCGTAAACCTGCAGAATCTCGAATATATTTTATATTTTGTGGAAAAAGATAACCATTGTTATAAATCATCGAGTGTTTCGATAAACTCTGATTTTCACAAATCATTTACATGTCACTTATAATCATGGGCTGAAAGTTAGTGATTTATCGAAATTCTCAATAGTTTTATGAGGCTAAAAGAAGCAGATCCATTTTATGAAAAATCAAAAAAAACATTATCAAATAAATGTATGGTGTTTCCAAGCAAATCCTAAAGCGATTCATACATGACCTGATGCTGCATTCCGCAGGCATGTTTCCCAGTCATCTGGATGCTCTGTATTGTCACATTGCCACTCAAATTCACGCCTTGCAAGCTTGATAGTTGCTCTGGCATTCTTGAGTGGAACTAATTCTGAACTATCATCGTATAACACATTTAAGCAGCTCACAACATCAACAATAAAATTTTCTAAACTTTCTGGTGGTATTGATTCGTTCTTTGCATGTGTTTCTGCACACCTAGCGAGATATTCTGCAAGTACACTGATCAGTTTCGCATCATGCATGGTTCCACTCCTTTGTGCGACAAGTGAGAAATCTCCTTTGTCACACGTGACTTAAGATTTGGATAATTACTCCAGTATGATATTTATTTATGTAAGGGTATATTCCTTAATCCAACCCAAGATACATATAATCATCATTTTCCAGATTATTAAAATCGGAAAAAACTGATCAAACTAATATTCGAGTGTCTATAACTGTCTTTAAATCTTAGTTTTCAAAGGATGGCGCCTGAAATAGCCTTAAAGTATTTTTTTGTGATTTAAAGTTTTTCTGAATCACTTAACTTGAGAGAAACTTAGAGATATGTGCTTCTGCTATGCTTAAGGGCTTTTACAGGTTGTTTTGCTATAATGCAAGTCCAAAGAATGCTCACAACATTGGATTTTCAATCATTTTTTGATCACAAATTCCCACTGAGGATGCATAAAGGCAAAAATCAACCAGTTTTTTGTACCATACTTAAGTATTTTCACAAATATCGCCACCAACTAACCTATAAAATGGTCATTTGATACCTGGAAGCTATTTCGCTAGTCAGCAATGATAAATGATTTCTTTTGAAATACTCACATACTCACATTTAGAATCTTATTTTCCACGCTGTTTACGCTTTTTTCTTGTGCAGGCAAGTTTAGAAAACAGGTGTACATAAGCAAGGGATCTTAAAATGAATATGGACCAAATAATGAGGCAAGCCCAAAATATAAAAGGACGTCTACTTTCAATAATCTTTCTATTTTTTCCTTTATTTATGCAGTCTATTTTAGTTAGTGTGAGCCAAAAGAGGAAACCAATCATATCATAAACTACCTAATTTAGTCATCTCAGAGAAAGCGATTTGGAGTATTTAATTGAGGAATATATGGATCTTAGTTATTTCGAGTGGGTGATTTAAGATCATTTTCTAAATCCTACACGATATCTGTGATATTCAGAAAGTCTTAATGAGCAAGAGTGTTTTAACATGTGGAACCTGTAAATTCAATTCTTAATAAAAAGCTCAAAAATCACTAGATTTTTGAACTTAGTCGAGAGGTGAAATAATGTCTGAACACTTAAAAGTCACGAAACTAAAGTTAGGAGATTTGATTGAATATCAAGAAGGAACCGTTGTAAGTAGAGAAATTATCCATAAAGGCACAGGAACCGTGACAATATTTGCCTTCGATAAGGGAGAAGGATTAAGTGAACACACTGCTCCCTTCGATGCCTTAGTTCAGGTAATAGATGGAAAGGCCGAAATAACTATCTCTGGTGATAAAAATATTTTGGAGAAAGGGGATATGATCATATTGCCTGCCAACTATTCCCACGCACTCGATGCAATTGAAAGGTTCAAAATGGTGCTAACTATGATCCGTTCTTAATCTATTAACCTACTCTCGTGTGCCTGATCACCGTTTATCCTTCTCTGCTAGAATTCCTGGGTTGTGCCGGAGGAAGCCAGCGAAATTATATGTTCGCATACATTCTTTCCTGTGACTTTACAGCTAACCTCACTTACACTGATATCCTTCCCAAAATAATCTGTCAGGTAGCCTGCAAAGTAGCCGCTCATAAAGGCACAAACAGGCTGTTCAGACGATCCGTAAACATCGGCTATAAACGAGTCTTTCACAATTATTTTTCCTTTGCAAGTCTTTGGATCACATTCAATTTCAAGGATTCCCCAACCTGCTGCTCTGTAGAACTCCTCAAGAACGCTTGTGTAATTGGTGTCATTAATCTGCATGATGCACTTGAAGTATTTTGCCACATGAATCCCTTCCTTAAGCCCTGAAATGGTTAGAAGTCCCTCTCCACCAGGTACACTTTCGATGAGATTTTTAATGATATCTACAATTGTGAATGCTCTTGCTATGACTCCCCTGACTCCTGCTACATTAAGGGGAAAGTTCACGGAATAAATCATCCCATATTTTGAAATCCCGTACTCTACTTCACTTACAACTTCCAGACTTTTTATTTTTCGGGCGAGATTTTCATGATCAATATTTTCTTTAAGTTCCGTAAATACCGAATATTCTCCCCTTTTTTGTGTAAAATTATCTAGATGGCCAAAAATAATGAAAGCATTTTCTTTTTCAAGAAAATCAGTTATTAAGGATATTGATCTGGGCTCTTTCGAATAAATAATCTTGAACCATACAATCTGCGAATTTTCATTTAAGCCTGCAAACATAAATAAATCTCTAACCATATTACTCAAACTCCTATGATTGTTATTTGACATTCAATTAAGCTATTGTTCTAAGTTTCCTGAGTACATGGGCTTTGAAATCCATGATTATTGCCATGAAATTAACCACTGCATCTAAGGGTGTGGAATATACGCTGAAATAAGAGTGTAAGCTTCTTCATGAGTCATTTAGTGGGCATGTAATAATAAGGTCTCCGTCATTAAGCGATTGATATTTTTATGATTAATTTTCCAGTGGAACAAATGCTTGTGCTTTCATGCACTGAAGTAGGTCTTCTTTAGCTTCACTGAAATGCGGATCAAAAAATCCTTCTGAATGGAATAAGTTTTGATGAAATGTGAAAAAGTTTGTTACAATCAGAGATAATCTAAAACTTGTAAATTATGAATTAATTGGACAAGATGTATTATTATATGTCAATTTCGCTGTACGTTATATCCCTTTAATCTGTTCTCTATGAGCAACAAATAAAACTAAGAGTGTCTGCTTTTTTTTGTGAAGAGATAGTTTATGCAACTATTCATGAGGTGTATTTTATTTGAGGGTAATCATAAAATTCGAAATTTGCATCTCTAAATCTCGTCTATAAAAAGTCTAAGTGATTAAAACTAAAATGAATTTTGGGATAGTCTCAATGATAAACTGCTACCAGTACCAGCAACGCGGATAGGATCACATATAAAGCTCCAGGTATAAAATGAGCCCAAAAATCCGGACGAATGAAACGTTCTTTTTGTATCCTTTCTTCATCCGCGAAAAAAGATTCGAATATCGATGTAGAAGAGCTTCATATATTCTGAAGTAACCATATTCAAAAAATGAACCCAAGCCTATTAAAGTAATATTTAAAATGTCGCTAATTGTCATATCGAATCGAACATTAATTAATCCTAGAAGGACAAATAAGATTGAGAAATGAAAAAGTGGTACGATGAATAAAATAATCCATGCCGCTAATAAACGCTTTATATTGTGAGACTTTCCCTTCCAGGCACTATAAGTGTCCCAAGGTTTATACATTTCATGAGAGCGGTCTATTATCAGAGCGAAATAAATTGCAAAGAATAAAGAAAACAGTTCTTGTGCTTCAGTGAAAGGCATTTCCCACCAAATTTTTAATATATTCAGGCTCAAAGCATCGATAAAGGAATAAAAAGGGGATAGAATAATAAAGGTATTTTTGCATGTAACCATAACTTAAACTTTCTTCTCTGGAGAGACCATCTGTCCATTGCTATCAGCTGTCGCTGTATCCAGCAACTGGCCCAAACTAGGGAGAAGCTCTCTAAATACCATAGCATAAGGCCATCCTTTTGCTTCATCTATGCGCCAATCAGCTTGAAGTTCTGCACCAGTTGACTACCAGTTACCCACTTCACATCCGTCGGGGCAAGAGTTGCTATGTAGCCTCACGTTCAAGAACACTTACTTTCCACTCGCATCTATGACCGCATGGACTTCACCCCCCTCAAGAACAGCATCTTATGAAAGGAACTGCAAGCATGTTGAATCACTGATCCCAGATTATGAGCTTTCGTCATCCTATACAATCAACAGCTTTCCTAAGTGCTGGCCAGCGCCAGGCATTGATAACACCAGGACGACGAATGACTTCTATCTCGGGAACAAATTCTTCAATTCAGGAATAATAGGGCCGTTTGGTCCCCAGTCTACACTGGTGGTTAGGATTACGAGAAGACCAAAAATCTTTGCGGTTTTGGCCAGACCCACTACATTATTCTTAAACTCCTCTGGAGTCATATCTCGTACCAACTGAATGAGGACTACTTGGTGATCTATCAGCAACAGTGTTGCATTTTTCGGCGTGAGAGCATACGAGGCCCTACAGTCTCTTCATACTTGTTCATTTATTACCTCTTTGCCATTTGTTGTATTTCAGATCAGTTACCAATCATAATTGATTTGGGCAATAGCCACTGAAATTACACTATTAAAGTCCGATCATTGCACCGTAATTTAAATAAACTTCTTTGACCAACTCGTCTGCCTTAGGATTATTCCAATCATGTATTCATGTACATATGTGCAAAGTGGGATGTTACTATAATAAGCACCAGTGATAATTAAGTACAGTCGAAATCGGGTAATTGTCGAAAGACCATTTGAGGAGATCTTTTGATGGTATTGAGATGGATTGCCAGAGCAATTTCTACAAACAGATGCCAGCAGAGATCAAATGCAAATCTAACCTACTTTTGCACTCGCATCCATTTTCTCCATCTTTCTCATCTCTCCATGTGACTGCCATCACAGAATAGTTTGTTATGTGATTTCCCGCATCCACAGAGGGTGACCAGATTCTGTATCTCGTATTGTTTGCATCTGCGGATTCGGTATGTCCCAGTCTCTCAAAGTTTTTTATGTCAGGACCACCAATCATAGCAGGTAACATCTGCCTGTTACCTGTGTCTTGGCAGTCTTTTCTTCGATGGTAGGGGTATCTACCTCGTCTTTTATCTTGCTCTATACATGATCAGAAGCCCCTATTTTATGCCAGTGTTCTCAATCTTCTAAATCTTATGGTCTCACATTAAATCAGGAAGTCTCACACATTTGGGATGCGATTTGGGACACAAAAACCAGATTCAGGTTACCCCTATTTCATTGTTTTTTCCATCAACACTCCACTGGTCGATATCCAATCCTGCTTCATGAGCATAGGCAGAAAGAACGTGCAGAGCTTTCTCATGTCTGCCGGTTTGTCGCACCCTGAGAATCTTTTTGCCGTCAATGGCTACAACTACTAAACGGTTCCGATAGGGCTATCTACCCTAAGTGCTTAAACCCTCTTCTGGTTAGCGTTGTGAAATATTAGTGCTCGTCTCCAATGGCCTTTACGTAGGCAATGTCAATCCCATAGGCACCCCCTAGTTTCTTTACGAGGCCAGTAACGGCTTCGTAGGTACCAACGCGCGACCAATCACGCTGTAACTCAAGCAAATATTGCATCGACGTCATCGGCCTTATGCCGCGTTGAATCATACGTTCCATAGCCCTATCATGCGTCTCGTCCGTGATATCTCCGCGGGCATCGTCTATTACATACACTTCGAAACCTTGATCAATTGCCGAAAGTGCGGGACCCGCAACGCAAACTGAGGTCCAAAGTCTAGCCATAACTATTTTGTCTTTCCCGTATTTATTGATGCGGTCCTTGATGCGGCTATCCTCCCACGCATTTACCGTCGTGCGATCAATGACCTCTACATCGGGATAAACTTCTTTAATCTCATCAAACATGGGGCAAGAGAACGATTTCTCGGCCACAGTTGTGAGGACGGTGGGATTTTAAATATAGCTGTGGCATGTGCCACAAGAGCTGTATTATTGCGAAGCATTACCGGTTCAATAGACTTCGCCGAAAAAGCCATTTGAGATTGATGGTCAATCATCATTAGCACGTGATTGTTCGGTGACACAGAGTGTTACCGGGTGCAGGGGCTGCTTTAATCATGAAAACCTCCTCTCAAACTTCTTTCCTCAATCATTTTTTTCGCATTCTCTTCTTCTTTTTTGATTTCAGATAAAATTTCATTTTTAGCCATTTGAATCTCAGTCTCCAAAAATTTAATTATAAATCGGAATTATTATCCAATAGGGGATTTTAATAAACCCAAATTTTTAGTTAATTGCTTATATTGGTAACGTGAGCATTTATTGAAATCGGCTTTCATCGAAATTATCCACTATTATTTTGATTCTAATGAATCCTACCAGTTACACTTCACTCACCATCTATTCGCTTTAAGCTATAATCTACGATTAATTCCTTATTTATTTGAAGTGAATTATACAAAAAATAGTTTCTGAATAAAATTTATTTTTCCATAAAATATTTCAGAATCGAAAAATAGTTTAATAGCAATTATTTTTAGAATAATATTTGAATAAAATTACTTTCCAGATAAATATTTTAAAACCAACACATAATTTTTATATTAATTATGTTTTTGTTATTTTTGGAGATTTTCAAACCTCAAAAAAACTTCGAAAACCTCCGATTTCCATAAATTGCTTATGCAGTTATTAGAAACAAACAACCAAAAACTGGGGTTTATCTAAATTCTCTTAACATTTAGATTTTTACTAGAAAAGTATGTAGATCAATCTTAAAGGCAGCATGTATAATTTTCTATCAAATTTGCTCTATTACTCCAATTCAACTCTAATCCCAACTTTTCAGTAAGATCTCTTATGCTTGATAAAAGTCCCATTGTCGAGTTCCTCAAAAGCGATGCGTAACTCATCTTGCATGTTCATTACAATAGGGCCATACCAAGCAACCGGTTCAAAGATGGGCTTTCCAGATATTAGCAGGAACCTGACATGCTCTCCTTCAGTTGAGATCATAACTTGATCACCCTCACCAAAGAGGACCATATCCCCGTTTTCCAAGAAGGGATTTCTCTTCATATCGAAATAGTTGATACCTTCCATTTCGTAGGAAAATGGTTTTTTCTCCTTGCAGAAGTATCCTTTTCCCTCGATGACGTAAGCCAAAACGGTGTGTTTACGCTTGGTGGGATAAGAGAACTCCAATCCAGCTGGAACGGTTATATCGAGATATTCAGGATCAGTGACTATGTCTCGCACAGGCCCTTGTCTATCATCTACACTTCCACAAATGACTCTGGTTTTCGTTCCATTTTCCAGTGATACTATCGGGATTTGATCACTCTTCACGTCCCGATATTGCGGCTCCATCATTTTGTGAGATTTGGGGAGATTAGTCCATAGCTGAAACCCATACATTGAGCCGTCAAGATCTCCTTTTGGCATTTCCTGGTGGATGATTCCACTTCCTGCAGTCATCCATTGTACGTCACCTGATGAAATACTCCCCTTATTTCCCATGCTATCTCCATGTTCTACGTCACCACGAAGAACATAGGTAATCGTCTCTATACCACGATGAGGATGCCAAGGAAACCCTTTGAGATAGTGCGCCGGATTATCGGAGCTAAAATCATCAAGGAGCAAAAAAGGGTCTAACATGGGAACCTGGCTGAATACAAATGCCCTTTTGAGATGGACACCGGCTCCTTCAATTGTTGGTTTGCTCTTCAGGACTTTTGCTATCTTTCTAGTTTCAATCACCGTCATTCTCTGTGCTATTAAATCATTGTTTGATACTTTATATCCTCCTTGGAAGTAATACCTTTCAGGAAAATTTTTTCCCACGAGTATTCGGCATAAAAGATCTAGCCCTCTCAAAGTTTTATATGGCACCCAATAATCCTTAAGATTCAGTTTCCTATGCTTTCTCAAGTTTCTGAAATAAGATCTCAATAAAGTAAGTCTCCAAAAAATGTTATATGGAGACTCATTTTATGCCGCTAGAGCCTTATACTCATTTACTCTTTTGGAATGTCGTGTCCATCCTGTAAATGCTGTTCACATTCCTTCCTCTATTTAGTTTAGTAATAAATGACTTGGATGAGTGCCAAACGCCGAAACCTTGGCATTTAACTACCGTGCCCAACGCAACTACTTCTTTTTCAAGAGGTCCTCTGCTGCCTTGAGCTGAGCTTCCTCCCGATTAACCGATTCTTTTCGTAGACGCCAGCAGCTCGGATGCCTCGGAAAGCTTCTCCGATGTCACCTTCTGCAACTGTTCCTCGAGTAGCTCTTTCGCCGCTTGCTCAAGGAAATCCGGTGCGGCCCACTCATGTACATCGAAGTCGTTCTTGATGTAGCCGTGGCTCAGCATGAAGTCCTTGCCGATCTTAATGGCTGCCAGGTTCTGGTGCGACAGGTTAGGCACCATGTTTATGTTCTTGATGTTTCGGTATGTATCTTCGACGTCCAGATAGAAGGTTTGCTTGTCGAGGATCGTGGCTGCAGCGTGCTTGTGCTCGTTAGCCCACCGTACCACCTTGATCATGCCTTTCATAAAAGTGACAACGAGCTCCGGGTGCTGCTCGGCCCTTACGTCCGTGCACGTGATGACAGGGGGGACGTTGCATATCTGTAGGGTCCATCTGGATACTTAGACAGGTCCTCGATCGCCTTGAATTTACCAGATGCCTCCTGGAGGTGCTGTAAGGGTCCGCTCTGGGTGTAGATTGCATCGACGATTCCCTGCTCCAGCGCTGACTCAAGCGGACGAAAGGATAGATCATGCTTGTGGTCCCGCTTGAGCCACAACTCCGAAGGGTTATCCATGGGCTCAAGCATCTTGGGATCGTCGTACCAGTCATCTGGGTAGGGAAATTCTACGATTTCCACATCTTTGCGAGTCATATCGTTCAGCATGAGCATCAGTTCGATACCTTGTTCTTCCTGGATTCTCCACCAGTCGTTTTTGATCGTGTTCAGGCTCTTTGTGAGACCGATCTTTTTGCCTTTGAGATCTTTCATCCGGTAAATGTTGTCCCTAGCGCGCACCATCATGCAGCCGCCTTCATATACGTGCGTCGCTCCAAGGAGCTTGGTCCTGCGGATGTCCGCATTAACGTGGACAGGGGGGAATAGACCGCCGAAATGGATGAGGTTATCGAGGTTGTGGATGTAGTGAGGATAGTAGTCATTTTCACGCACCGAGCGGAGATAAGCGTACTGACGCCTATCTTCTTGAACTCCTCTCTTGTCCAACCCAGTTCTTGGTCGATATTGCTGGCGGACACTAGGGGACAATTGGTGTAGTACACCTCTTTCCAATCTAGCGGTACCGTGCTGAATCTCTTGTCTTCTTGCTTGGATACATCTTGTTTACTCATTAGTACTCTCCTTTACTCAATTTGCAATTATATGTAGAATATGTTATTAAAAAAAAGAAGAAGAAACTCAGCACTTTCTCTATCAAGTGTTACAACAGTTTCTTCAGTTGCATCTGGAGCCTATACTGGGACTAATATATATTAAAATTATAAATATGTTCATATGTTTCGATGCGAAATCGGTGATGTTATGGGATCCATAGAACCTTATCTCATTCACAGAAAACGCAAACATGAATACCTTGTAACGATTTCGAATAATAAAATTAATGCAAATATATATCATTCTGAATGATATGTTGTATCCGACAAGAGCCATAATTTTATAAATCAATATCCTGAAACACAACAACATTATCCAGATAATTACTTTAAAACTTGATTCGAGAGAATAGAACGTATTAGAAGTCCATGGATGTGGTAAAAGTCCTCGAGTTGCGGTTGTATAGGAAGATTATGAGGGAGAGAATGCACAATGAAATTGTAAAAAGTATTAAAATTATTACCAGACCTTCTAATCAAAGGATAATAATCTTGTTAAGAAACCTAGCTGAAGAGTAAGTAATCTATATCACCAGCTGATAAGTATACTTATTCTGCTCTTTCTACATTGTAGCAGCTCTCATATTGAGGATTGCAAAAAGATTTTCTTTTTGATAGGTGGGCTAGCACAATGAGTGAGAAATAAATATGAACGCAGAAAAGGAGATTTGTTAATGGCAACTTTAACAGTTTTGAAGTTTGACACCGCTGATGGTGCGGAAAATGAACTTGAAGTGATTGAGGACTTAAGTAAACAACAAATGATAAAACTACACGATGCAGCTATAGTCACATGGCCTGAGGGGAAAACTAAACCAAAAACAAAGCATTTGATCAATTTAACTCGCATAGGTGCACTTAGTGGAGCTTTTTGGGGGCTATTATTTGGAATCCTCTTCTTTATTCCTTTGGTTGGTCTAGCCGCTGGAGCAGCGTTAGGTGCGGTAGTTGGTTCAATGAAACATGTGGGTATCGATGAAGATTTCATAAAATCTATCCGTAGCAAAGTGACTGAAGGAACTTCAGCTCTCTTTCTTATGACTAGCGATGCCGTTGAAGATAGGGTAGTAGAAGCTATGAAACAATCCAAGTTTGAAATCATTGCTACCAACCTGTCCAAGGAAGAAGAAGAAAAGATGCGTGCAACCTTTGCAGAAGAATAAAGTCTACCTGTTTGTTGGCGAAGGTATCCAAATATTAATAGTAGGCTTGATGAATACTCCATCATTGTACATTTTCATTGGAAATTTTGTGGGATCAATCGATCTACAATCCGTGAGGGGGTATAAGTGGTCGACACAAAAAAGATGTTATCATTCGGATTTTTTTTTGTGAGGCTGGTCATTATTCTGGTAATGACGATCGGAACCATAATGCTGATTCGATGGATTCTGAAGCTCCGGCTCTGGCCGGCAGTCATAAAGAAAAAATCAGAATCTATTGGTAAGATCTTCCACCTTTTAGAAATCACTCTACCAAGTTTCATTGTTCTACTAGGTATGCAGTCATCAGTAAGGATATTTAGTGAGTCTCACAGTAACTATGCAGAACTCATAAATAATTTCTTTTTTTTATTTATTTGAGTATAGGTGCATATATTATTTTTAGTTTGATATCCATTACTTCAGATTGGTATCTATCCAGGGTGTATCGGCACAATCTGGAAGAGATTTATTTGGAACAAATCGACCACCGAGTGATTCGCTATATACAATATATTTCTCAGCTGGTTTTCACATTTCACGCACGACTTCAGGGAAAAAGGCATTAATCGTTCATAGACTTAAAGACCTTGAAGTATTGAAGACAGAGCTGGGAAATACTCCATCGCAAGGGATAACATAAAGTTTGAATCTAAGTTCCTAAACCATCATTTTGGAATTGCCCTTCTGGACGTTTATATTCGCCCCGGTATTACCCAAGTGTTGCAGGTGACCCCACCTAGTTCCGATGAAGCTGGTGCAGGATGTCGCAGACTAACAAAAAAAAGGAATGATATCGGTCTAAATCTCAGAAAGGTTACCAGTTACTAGACTTAATCTCAGCCCCCACAACAGGTTTATAATTAATCTCAGTAATTTCTCTAATCTACTCTGAAAAACGGCTCAAATCGTTCCACAATCGTCATTTTTGGATTTCAAGAGGTTAGATACCTTATTTGGATTTTAAAATGTTTTGTGGAAAATGAGTAACAAAAAAGTGAACATTATTTCCTGAATTATATTAATACTTAATTTATATCTAATTGTTGTTCAATTTTAAAAAATTTCTTTGGTAAAGACTTTTTGATTAGAAACTATTTTTTTTATAATTAATTTAAAATAACCAAATAGCTATGTAATTTTTGTGTTTTGTCGAAATTTACTGGTGTAACAGAAAATGGACTATCCAACCAATTTCGTATAGTTTGAATAGTTACCAAAAACAAATTCCATTATAACTATTAATTTTAGCCATGAAGGAGTGAAACGAATGTTGAAACAGTCATCTAGTAGAATTAAAAAGGCACTGACTATTTTGCTTGCAGTTCTTTTTGTTTTGTCTTTGACAGCAGTGGCAGCAAGTGCACAAGGCAATGCGGGCCATGGTGGCGGTTATGGCCCCGGAGGTATTTATAACACCCCATATTATGAAGGGAACCCCAACGAAGATTATGCAGCTGTAAACCAACCAGATTATGCGGGTGATGTCTTTGAATAAAATGTTGAAATAATTAACAGTAAAATGAAAAAAGTACTTGCTATTTTTTTCAGTTTTTTTTGCAGTATCGTTGACAGCAGTGGCAGCTAGTGCACATGGTGGTGGCGGTCACTGTGGCTGGGGTGGCTACCCTTAGTGTATTTATGGCTATCCCTACTATGGATATCCCTATTATGGCTACGGAGCTGGAATAATAAAATATGAAAAATGTGGCTTTGTAGACAACTTCTTAAATCAGCTTCAAAAGGCTGAAAACATGTATGAAAAAGATATTCGGTCATTCAGTAAAAGCTGATAAAAATCTGTTAATTTCAGAGGATTTCTTTAGAGCCTATGATTGATATCTACTTTTTAAACGTAATCTGGAGGAATTTGGATTAAATCTGGATTAAGAAGCTTGGCTTCTATTTTAACAATTCTCTTATTACTAGGTCCATCTTCATATATAGTTTTCGCGCAGGGAGACCTGAAGACGACTACTAACTCAACGCAAAAGGGGCCTATCGCCACTTACAACACAGAAGTGTTCGAGAACTGGCACCTAAATGGCGAAGATTGGGCAAAATACATGCCTCCACTTGATTCTAAGCAAAATGCTTCACTACACGATTACGCATATTCGCTAGCTTTGCAGGCTGCAGTATGGGGTATTGCACCTACGACGTTCTACTCATTGCGCTACAACGATGCCCTAGGCCCACATTCAAAAGCGCCTCCGGGCCAAATATGGCGGATGTCTGATATCTCCACACCCAAACTGGCGCAGGAAGCTGGCTATGTAACATCGAACGTCAACACAGTGTATGGTTTTGGCTTCATGGATCTGGGGCCTGAGCCGATAGTTCTGACTGTGCCCAACTCCAAGGGCCGCTACTATATGGTGGAGATAATAGACGCGTATACCAATGCCTACGCCTACGCTGGTGGTGTGGCAACCGGATATGAAGGCGGGACTTTCGTGCTGGTAGGTCCTGGCTGGAAAGGAAACCTGCCAGCCGGTGTCAAGCGCATCGATTCGCCAACTCGCTGGGGAATGCTGCAGCCACGTGTGCACATTAAAAATCCAGAAGATTTGCCGGGAGCCAAGCATGTCCTGAACGAGATTACAACGCAACCATTGTCCACATATCTGGGGACTCCGGCACCGCCGGCGGTTAAATATGATTACCCAGTACCACAGTTTGCCGACCCGAAGCTCCCCGTCAGCGCGAATTACTACAATGATTCGCTGCAGTTCTGGGAGATATTGTCCAATGCAATTAACGAGAATCCACCACCTAAAGACCAAATTACTGGCCTACTGCCTATGTTTGCACCGCTCGGTATCGAGCTGGGCAAGAAGTGGGACCAGACCAAAGTGCATCCAGTTGTGCTCCAGGGCATGAAGGAAGCCGCCGAGAATGTCGGCATGAAGACGTTGTTTGACATTCCGCCGGGCAAGATGCACAACGGCTGGATATGGATGTATCCCTCGGTAGGAAACTTCCACACAGATTATATAAATCGGGCGACGATGGTCCGCTGGGGTTTGACAGCGAACACGCTCGAAGAAGCTGTTTATACTGCCTTGTATTACGATAGTGAGAACAAGCAGCTGATGGGTGAGAACAACTACACCCTTACCTTTGAACCGCCACCTTTCAAGGAACCTGGATTTTGGTCTGCGACGATGTATGACTACAACAACACCTATACGATCGAAAACTCGATAAATCGCTACTTCTTGGGTAGCGACACCCCGTTGATCAAGAACCCTGACGGAACGATCACGCTCTACCTCCAGAGGATGAGTCCGGGCAAGGACAAGGAATCAAATTGGCTACCTTCACCAAGTTTTGGCCGCTGGTACATCCTTCTGCGTGCCTATCCGCCGGAGCAGCGAACCATCGAGTCGGCGTATAATACCGATGTTTACTCTCCCGGCCCAGCCGTGAAGGTGAAATAGGACTGATTGTGAACCAACCGGGCTATCTTCCATGAGATAGCCCGTTGTACTAACAATGGAGGATAAAGTAATGACTAAGAAACCTTTTAAGGGCGTCATCAAACTTGATGTTCGCGATTCTGTAGCGGACTGGGAACCTTATACACCAACAAAAGCTCCTGAGGGAGCGCCTAACATTTTGTTCGTTCTGTACGATGATACCGGTCTAGCTGCCTGGTCACCATTTGGTGGAAGGGTCAACATGCCAACTCTGCAGACGCTGGCTGACCGAGGTTTGACATATTCTCAATGGCATACGACTGCGCTTTGCTCACCTACCCGCTCCACTATGCTTACCGGACGAAACCATCACGTCAACGGCATGGCCTGCATCACAGAAGGGGCAAATGGATTTCCAGGTGCTCACGGTCGCATCCCAGATGAGTGTGCTACGATTGGGCAGATCCTCCAAGATGGCGGCTGGAGCACCTTCTGGGTGGGTAAGAATCACAACGTCGCAGAGCAGGATGTAGCCCCGGGCGCAAGCCGAAAGCAATGGCCTCTCCAGAAGGGGTTCGATCGCTTCTATGGTTTCATTGGTGGCGAGACAAACCAATGGTATCCAAACCTCGTCGAAGACAACCGGTTCATCGACCAGCCTTACTTCCCTGAGGAAGGGTACCACCTCTCCAAGGACCTAGCTGACCAGGCCATAAAAATGATACGAGACCAAAAAGCTAGTCACCACTCAAAGCCGTGGTTCATGTGGTTCTGTCCAGGCGCTAATCATGCTCCTCACCATGCTCCGCAGGAATACATTGATAAATACAAGGGTAAGTTCGATGATGGCTATGAAGCTTATAGGGAGTGGGCCCTTAAGCGCATGATCGAGAAGGGAATCCTGCCAAAGGAAACTACACTAACCCCAATTAATCCGCTGCCGGATGAGGTAGCGAACCCTACAGATTTCGTGCGTCCCTGGGATTCACTTAATACTGACGAGAAGAAACTATTCTCGCGCATGGCCGAGGTACATGCGGGATTCTCAGAATACACGGACACTCAGGTGGGTCGCATAATCGACTACTTGGAGGAGAGCGGCCAACTCGACAACACCGTTGTCCTCTACGCAGCAGACAATGGCGCCTCCGGAGAAGGCAGCCCCAACGGATCGGTCAACGAGAACAAGTTCTTCAATGGCTACCCTGATTCCTTGTCAGAGAACATGAAGTATCTGGACGTGCTAGGCAGCCCGGAAACATATAACCACTATCCAACCGGCTGGGCTGTTGCCTTCTCGACTCCATTCAAGATGTTCAAGCGCTATTCGGAATATTCGGGTGGCACCTGCGATCCGCTAGTTATTTCGTGGCCTAAAGGCATCAAGGCACGCGGGGAGGTCCGGCATCAGTATCACCATTCCACCGATATCGTCCCAACAATCCTGGACATCTGCGGGCTGGAGATGCCCAAGGTCTATAAAGGAGTGGATCAGTATCCGCTAGCCGGAATCTCTATGCGCTACACTTTCGATGCGAAGCCAGATGCTCCTACACAAAAGAAACGTCAGTATTACGCCATGCTTGGTACCCGTGGAATCTGGGAAGAAGGCTGGAGGGCTGCTGCACTTCATGCCCCACTGACCGGCAAAGGTAACTTCGAAAAAGACCAGTGGGAACTCTATAACGTGGAAACAGATCGCTCAGAGTCAAAGGACCTGGCAAAGGAGTATCCTGAGAAGCTTCAGGCTTTAATTAAAGCCTGGTTCGAAGAGGCGGAAAAGAACCTGGTGCTGCCGCTCGACGACCGTAGCGCTTTGGAACAAGTCCTAATTGAACGACCAACCGATGAACCGCTGCGAGAGATGTATATCTACTATCCTGAGACGGCAGCTGTTCCCGAAGGTGTTGCCGTTAACACTCGTGGTCGTTCGTACAAAATCCTCGCAAACGTCGAAATCATGGATCCAAATTGTTCAGGCGTGATCTTTGCCCAAGGTTCGCGTTTCGGCGGTCATGCGCTTTTCATTAAGGACAAAAAGCTGTACTACGTGTACAACTTCCTTGGCATCAAGCCTGAACAACAGTTCGTCTCAACCGCACTAAATCCAGGGAAGTATACATTCGGCATGGAGTTTATCAGAGAGAAAGCAGGCCAAAACAAGGAGTCTCTTGGTACTACGAAGCTTTTTGTCAATGACAAGGTCGTTGCAGAGGGTCCAATGCGTGCACAGGTGGGCATGTTTACGCTTTGTGGTGACGGTCTCTGCGTCGGATACGATAGTGGTGATGCTGTCAGCCAGGAATATAAATCACCTGGAAAGTTCAAGGGCGGAAGAATCCAAGGCGTCGGAGTCACTGTCGAAAAAGCACAGTACTTAGACCTCGAGAAGCTTGCTGCGGCAGCTTTCAACGTAGACTAAGCATTATATGCGTCTTGCAGCACTCGATCGAGACCTTCAGCTTGCCTTGACAGAAGCTAACGGTCTCAGAGTGCACTTGAAAATGTCAGAGGATTTTTCGCGTCTTAGCCTAATTACTGCTTATTTAATACAAAAGCTGAGTTGCATGGAGAAACATGATGTTATATTCTAAAGACTCTGGGATATTTAAAGAGAAGTGTTAATATTTAATTTTTTGATTGTGAAAATATTTTGTGAGGTATTTCGAATTGAATATACTCGCAAGAGTGTATTTGGTGCATGAGAACTAATAAATAAACCAAACCGAGAGATAAATGTGAATATATGAAAGGAGATTAACTAATGACCACTTTAACAGTTTTGAAGTTTGACACTGCTGATGGTGCAGAAAATGAACTTGAAGTGATTGAGAACTTAAGTAAGCAACAAATGATTAAGCTACACGATGCGGCTATAGTCACCTGGCCTGAGGGAAAAAAGAAACCGAAAACAAAGCATTTGACTAGTTTAACCGGTGCAGGTGCACTTAGCGGCGCTTTTTGGGGCTTACTATTTGGTATTCTCTTCTTTATTCCTTTATTTGGCCTTGTTGTTGGTGCTGCAATAGGTGCATTTGCTGGTTCCATGACCCACATGGGTATTAATGAAGATTTCATAAAGTCTGTTCGCAGCAAGGTGACCGAAGGCACTTCAGCTCTC
>CAWKGG010000090.1:0-31881 GCA_963848985.1 uncultured Methanosarcinaceae archaeon | reverse complement strand
TTTATTTATTTTCCAATCTGTCCATACGCCATATTTTTGTTCAATTGTCCTATAATTAAAACAGTGCTAGATACAGTGGAAATATAACTAACGAAATAGTTATTCATTACAGAGAATTTCAAATCTTTGGCTGATTGCCTATGAAAATAATACCACAGATTTGTTTAAACCGGTAGTTTATTGAAATTTTTTATAATTACTAAATCTTCTCACATCAGTAATTATTCATTGGTTTACTTTGCTTTTTAAATTAATTATACAAAAAATAGTTTTTGAAAAAAATTTTTTTCTCTATTAAATGTTTTAAAATTGAACAATTAAAAGCAAATTATGACATTACCAAGAATAATGAGTCAGAAGAAACAGACCACTAACTTATACCCTTTTCTTTGTACAAAAAACCGATTTATCTCTTTATTAATGCACAAGTTTCGTTCTAAAAGCTCTGAAATTCCTTAGTTCCATTCGAAATAAGAAGTGATTGCCGATTCATAACTCCTGGTGCTTATGGAACTCCTATAACATCTGGAGCTCCTGGAACACTTGAATTTAATGAGCCCAGACAATCATCGCAGCAAGCTCCTAGATATTCGAACGAAATCAAGGACTATGGCATCAAAATTAAATTTATGCTTTAGACAGTTAAGAGTTTAATGTGTTCAACTGTGTAAGTCCTACTCTCTTTCCAAGCTCTATAATTCCGTAAGTCTGCTCCAATTAATTTAGTAGCTATATAAAGCACAGCGAGATCATCTACAAATACAACTTTTTTCATTTCCCTGATGAGAGGTACACCAACACAAATGCCAATACCTACTAACGCAACTATCGTTTTCCACGGAACCTTTGGGTATTCATTATTCAGGAAGTCATGTAACATAGATACTGTTAGTTTACTCTCTTCTAGAAGTTTATCGAGAAATTCTGGTATACCATCATAATTTTCTTTTTTAAGAAATCCCATAATAGCAGAAAACATTTGTTTCGTGTTTACTTCGTTCATGATATTTTCTCCAATTCTTCTCGATTATCTATCTTGCACCTCACAGTTTAACAATATAACTTAAGTTTGAATGCTATATAATCAGTAGAGCTATTTATAAGATTCTGTAAGTGATTTTGTATTTTCACCCTTTGCTCAAATGCACTCGTTTTCTGATCCTACATGCATCAAGAAAATCAAAACTACACCGCAAAAAAATGAGATGTAAAGAGCAATATGTAACTTTTTGGATAAACATCAACTCCGTATTAAGAGACAACCAAATTGTTTGAATTTTCAGACAGGTTCTTAAGAACACTACTTTCTATCTCCCGTTTTCGTCTTTTTTTCAGGTCTTTTTTCCATGCATAGTTTTTTTGTGTGAAAACCGGTGTATTTTTGCCATTTTAGCCGAAAATTATAGTGCATTTTTACCGGATTGTACAGTAAATACATATTTTTTATTAAAATATATGTTGTTTAAAAAGCTAAAAACTTGCCACATTATTCTCACGCAGGGTCAAAATGAATGAAAATTAAGTAAATATTCAACCTACAAATTAGATTTATTTAATCTATTCAAAGTAACTGCTTTATTGTACCAAGCTGCTGAATTCTGCGGGTTAATTTCAATTGCTTTTTCATATGCTTTTGTGGCTTCATCGTACTTGCCTAAGCTACTTAGAGTAAGTCCTTTATTGGTCCAACCTATTGAATTATCTGGGTCAATTTCAATTGCTTTGTCACACGCTTTTATGGATTCATTGTACTTGCCTAAAAAGGTTAGAATAAGTCCTTTATTGGTCCAGGCCATTAAATTCCGCGGGTTAGTCTCAATTGCCTTGTCATATGTTTTTATGGCTTCATCGTACTTGCCTAAGCTGCTTAGGGCGTTTCCTTTATTGTTCCAAGCTATTGAATTATTCGGGTTAATTTCAATTGCTTTGTCATATGCTTTTATGGCTTCGTTGTACTTGCCAGAAATGGTTAAAGTGAGTCCTTTATTGGTCCAGGCATCTGAATTATTCGGGTTAATTTCAAGAGCGTTGTCATATGCTTTTATGGCTTCATCAGATTTATTTAGGTTAGTGAGAGCATTTCCTTTATTGGTCCAGGCATCTGAATTATTCGGGTTAATTTCAAGAGCGTTGTTATATGCTTTTATGGCTTCATCAAATTTATTTAGGTTAGTGAGAGCGTTTCCTTTATTGGTCCAAGCATCTGAATTATCTGGGTTAATTTCAATTGCTTTTTCATATGTTTTTATGGCTTCTTCATGCTTGTTTAAATTATCAAGAGCAAGTCCTTTATTGGTCCAGGCATTAGAATCCGGCGGGTTAATTTCAATTGCTTTGTCATATGCTTTTATGGCATCAATGTACTTTTCTGAGCTCATTAGCTCGCTCCCTTTATGGACCAAAACATTTGTAGATTGCACCGCGCTTGCGATGCTCACTAGCATTAAAAGTACCATTGTAGTGATTCCTAAAACCATTATGATTGTGTGCTTTCTACTTGCCTTATTATAAGTTAGTATTTTCATTCTAAGTCTCCTGAAATTTGTATAGATATTAATGATAAAAAATAACTACAAAATTACACATGGTTAAAATACTTCGCGCTATAAGTAAACTTCCTTACATAAAAAATATATATTTGAACTTATTGATACGTATTTAATATTTATATTAATTGGTGAACTCGCTAAAACTTTCAAGCCAAAATCATAAAAACAACAGTTTACCTTGCAAAACATCTATTCTAAAAAAATAACCCAAATTTCAACATGAGCCAAAGAATATACAAAGTAAGGAGAAACAAAAATATGATGAATAAAAATACTTGCATTCTGATATTAGTCTTTTTAATAGTGCCATTGATAACTTATCAGCGAGTGCACAGAACTTAAATACTAGTTATGTTGTACCTATGTGATGACCTTTTGAATATTATCCCTCTGCTCCGTATGGCGATAGCGGAGATAGCGAAGTAGTCTGCGGACCTTATGGATGTTACTGGAATGAGGCTACAGCATACCTTCCAAAGATTGTCTCCGAACAAACTTGGTAAAAATAAATAGTTGTTTCGTCAGCTATCGAGATCGCTGACAATTAAATTATGAAACTGAGACAACATTTAGTATATGGTTATAAACATAAAAACAAATTGGACTGGAAAAGAAATTATTTACTAAAATTAAATCTTTATACATCTTTCTATACTTTTCAGTTTGTGAGTTATGTACTAGTGAATAAAATATTAAGGGTTGAAGACTCAAGATGAAATAGGGCAATATAAATTACCTTAAGGAATGTCATTATTGCCCTAAAAATTAGGTGACCAACACTTTTAGATTATCCATGGAGATAACATCTATTAACATGAAATTAACATCAATAAAATATTGTTTGTGTAGTTAGTGAGATGATCAACTCGGTACTTTTAAACTTATTTTTCCCTAACGGTTTCACTCGTTCTGCTAACAGACTTAGCAATTTAGGTTTTTAGCTGTGTTGCATATTCATTTCAAATAATCTCTACCTACCTGACACGATTGCTTAAAGAATTAATTATATCATTCGCTGCATCAATCAGTGTCTGTCCAGTTGTCTGCGAAAGTACTCCCCGATCCATTTTATCTTTTACTTGGCTGACAAAATATCTAAGTTAAGCAGGTTCTGCATATGGATTTTCCTCACTGGGATTATTTTTAACTTAGGAACTATTTTTCGTATAATTGATTTAATATAACCATGGAGATAATTGTAAATTGGTTCCAATCCTAAAAAGTTAGTAATCCTTTATAATAAAGGAGTGAATTGAATGTCGAAACTACAAGTTAGTATAATAAAAAAGATACTGATTATTTTGCTGGCAGGCTTATTTGCAGTATCATTGGCTTCAGCAGCTGCATCAAATGCGAATTATTACACAAACATAAGCATGAGCAACGGTTATACTACCATAGTGAGCTTCTCTGACGAACCCGCGAAAATCTTTGAAACGTACACAATGTACCCACATAATCACGGTGCTTATTATGATCAGGTTATTAGAGTGGAGAATGGAAGTATTTACAATAAGACAAACATGGATTTTGTACAAATGATACATAGCCACGGCAGCAACGTGACGGATATTATGACCATAAACGGAACAAAAGTGAACCCTGATGATCCATACGGAGATATTAGCTATCAAACTTATGGTGAAATCGCCCGTTACAAAGAACAAATCGACGAAGCCAAAAGGGCCGCTGATTTAAAGAACATTTATGAAAAGGATATCAAAACCCAGGACGAAGCACTTCAAATTGATCCGCAGAACTCAACTGCTTGGACCATTAAAGGACTTACTCTATATAATTTAAATAAATATGATGAAGCCTTAAAAGCATATGACGAAGCTATCAGAATTAATCCACGAAATTCAAAAGCTTGGATCTATAAAGGACTTGTTCTACGTGATTTAGGCAGGCACGATGAAGCCATAAAAGCCGATGAAAAAGCAATTGAAATTAACCCGCCGGATTCTAATGCCTGGACCAATAAAGGACTTGCTCTTGATAATTTAAATAAATACGACGAAGCACTAGCAGCATATGACAAAGCAATTGCAATTAACCCAAGGAATGAAGCTGCTTGGTACTTTAAAGGAGATACTCTATATAAATTAAATAAATCCGATAAAGCAGGAAAAGCTTGGGACAAACAAAATGACATCCTAGAAAGCAACCTTATTTCTGATCGTAATAAAGCAATTGAAATTAATCCCCATAATTCAGAAGCTTGAAACAAGAAAAAGACTCTCTCTAAACAGATCAAATAAAATTATATCTTATAATCGTGATATGCGCTATAATCAATTCCTTCTAGATTTGAACTATTAACTTAACTCACTAACTTAAAATTATAATACAGGATATCCAACGCTTTAAGATGTGGATATCCGATCTGGAAATTCAACAATTTTTCATCTACTTTCAAACCAAGTGTTTTTTCCCGGTTTTATGGTATTTGGAGTGGTTTTTTGCTTATGTTTACTCAAAGGAGCCTTCGTTTTGGAACTACTCAATTTATGGGAATCTGAATTTGATACTTCTGTTTTGTTAGTTGAAGTGTAAATTACAGACACAGTGTTGTCTGGAATGTCTGAAGTACCATGGTTCACAACATATACTTTTGTTCCATCTGGTGTGATTGCAATTCCATCTGGAGAGCTAAATCCAGTCATTGTGGCCGTAACTCTATTAGTTTTTGTGTTAATTGCAGAGACATTATTACCATTCACTACATATACCCTTGTTCCGGCTGGGTTGACTGCAATTTCTTCAGGTTGAGCTACTAAAGGCACAGTAGCTATAACAGTATTAGTTTTTGTGTTAATTACTGAAACATTTTGGTCGTTTATAACATATACCTTTGTTCCCGCTGCATTGACACCAACTTTATAAGACCAATCTTCTATAGACACAGTGGCTATGACAGTGTTTGTTGCCGTATCAATTACTGAAACATTGTCGCCCGAAAAATTGTCTCCCGAGTATGTCTGTGTAAGCACATAAACCTTTGTTCCATCCGGGCTCATAGCAATTCTAAAAGGATTGTCTCCTACATTTATCGTGGCTGTAATAACGTTATTGACAGAATTGGATGTAGAAGCTGTATTGTCGCTATTGCTCTTAATGTGTGCAAATGGAACAGCGTCTGCTATACTTATCAGCATTAAAATAATGGCTGCTGACACTAAGGCTATCGAACACAATTTTTGTTTATTGATCATGGATTTTAATTCCTTTCCCGTATCATTAGTTGGTAAAATTAGAAATCATTCTGCAGATGTGGAATATTTATCTACTCAATTATGATGGTTATAACATATTTATTTTTTTTATAATTTAGTACAGTTGTGTACTTATATTTGTTAGCTTCTTAATCATCGATTCATTTCTGATCAAAATTCGATTATATAGTCGTGAATAATAAACAACGTATAAGCCAGGGACATGTTCGTGGTCAGGTTCTCATTTGTTGGCAATTGTGAGTATGGTAACCACCCTAAGATCGATTACAGAGTCGCTAAATAAATTGGATTTTCAAAACAGAAGTGGACTTAGGCCGGATTTTTGGTAGATGGTGTAATGGCTTTTATGATCGTGGAAAAAACACTAGTGTGGGATCTGCTCAAGATAGAGACCATAAGAGATAACCAGATGCTTTATATTAAATATCGGGCGTTGCGATTTGTTTGATGATTTTTCGATAATGGTGGCTTTTTTATGTTAGTTATTTAACATATTTCACTGTCTTTTGACACTTTGATTGAACAACTTGAATTCATTTTGGGATTTGTACAGTAATTTATGGCTAAACTTGGCAAATTTTTAACTCCAAACAAGTAAGGTTTTATGGAACCTAATTAACTTTCCAACAGTCGAATAGCAAATAGCCAATCAGATAATTTCTCAAAGTCTAATTTGCGTACTTGAACCAAGTTCATAATTCATTTGCCCTGAAAAAAAGATTTGAATCGACAAACAAACACCCCTAAAGTAATATTCATTTCAATAACAAAGGAGTGAAACTAATGTTGAAACAGTCATTTAGTAAAGCAAAAAAAGTATTGACTATTTTGCTAGCAGTTCTTTTTGTAGCATCGTTAACCGTTGAAGCAGCAAGTGCATTCAATTCGCATGGACATCATAGTTGTGATAGCTATAGCAGTTATGGCAGCCCCCATTCTCACACTTGTGGATGCTCTCACTCTCATGCTTGTGGATGCTCCAATTCTCACACCTGTGGATGCTCCCCCTGTCACTGTAACGATGATAAAGCTTGTGAAAATGATGAATAATTAAAAGTTGAATCATGTGTAAATATAGGAAAAGCATCCGAAGTATAAGTTTTGAAGTATATCCCAAAATATATAGTAATTAATATTTCCATATATTTTATTATAGTTGGGAAGTAATAGTCTTATAATTCGATGAAAAATCGCGTTTCTTTTCATATGCGTTGATATCGCTATTTATATTCATGCATTTTATTACAAATTTTGGTTTTTGAACTCATTGACTATATGATGCTTAAGCTGGCATTTGCCGATGAAACGTGGATTGAAACGAATAAAAAGAAAATAAAAATAAGGAGATAGAAAAATGTTAAAACAAATGAAAAAGACACTTGGTATTTTGCTAGCAGTTTGTTTTTTAATGTCCGTGACAGCTGCAGCAGCAAGCGCTGGACCCGTGGTGGTTAAGGATAAAAAAACAGCCATTATAATCCTGAAAGATGTAAAGACTAAAATCTTCAAGCATTCCCACTCTCACATCGGTGGCAGCGCCTGTCATACATGTAGTCACGGTAACTGCTGCAACGGAATCTCTTGTCACCCATGTAACAGCAATGGAGAAACCGTCTGTCTCTGCCATACCTGTAGCCATGGAAACTGCTGCAATGGAGTCTCTTGTCACCCATGTAGCAGCAACGGCGAAACCGTCTGTGAAAGCTAATTGTGGACTAATTTCAAGTTAAATCATGTGCTACACAGTTTAGGTACATGAAAATACCAGTTTATATCGAGAAAAGTATTGTGTATTCCATTGCGAGACTACACTGGTATACATTGCTTGGCGCACACCGTAGGCTATTTATTTGCAACGTATACCAGATATGTTTAATTTTTCAAGCTATATTTTAAGTTCTCTATTTTGAATGACTAATGTTGAATCATTCATAGCTATTGAATTTCAAGACTATAATCTAGTAGGGATTGGTAAAATAATAAAAACTAGATATCAATACTACAAACTGAAAAGTATATGAAAACGCATAGAGATTTGATTAAACACAGGCCAGTTTATGTCAAGTCCAACTTCCAGTTTTGTTAACAAATATGGCAATCAATTTTAATTAATGTTCATGATTATAATGTAAGAATCTTGCTGCTCTATATCTTAGAGTTTTTTCGAAACATCATTTAGAATAAATCATTCTATAATATTTATAGAAATGAAGATCATATTGGATAGTGAAATAAACTGCTTTAAGATATGTGCAGGAAGCTTTTCGTGGTTGTCTTGCTTCCAGCACCTATATTAAAAGTAAAATTTTTGTTTCTTTCATCACTTTTGTACTATCCTTTTTATGCCAATTAATTGATTTAATCTGGTTCTTACTGTTTATGTAATTCTATTTTGAGTTCTACAAAAAAAGTCATGTAGGACACTTCATTAAAATAAGAGTAAGACCTTTAATTTTATTAATTTTACATCGTAGTTGACCATAAGTTATGTAAAATCTGATTGTCTCTGTATCTCTTTAGGATATTTCTGCTGGATCAGAGAGTGCAGAATCTTCAGAATCAAGAGTGACAGCAATCTTTCAAATAAAAGCGTTCTTTAAAATTAAATCAATTTCTATAAACGTATACAAGCAAGCTTGACTTTAAATGCAGATAGAAAGTTATTCCAATTTGCATACAGTGATTGCTATCATTCATATTCTAGTAAAGGTAATTCATATATTTTATTTACAGTTTTATCTTTTGCAGTTTTTGTTTTCATTGAGATACTATTCCCATGTGACCATGTGGCGTATTCTTATATTCAAATATACGGGTAGCTGTATGTGGGACAAACTAATGCACCGTTCACAATATAGCATCCAGAACCATAGTTCCAGCCGCCATAGCTCCAGCCACCATAGCCACCGTATTGTCCATGACCGCCATAACGCCCATGGCCACCGTCGCGCCAGTAGCTGCCGCCTTTTGCACTTGCAGCCACTGCTGTCAACGATACTACAAAAAGGACTACCAGCAACACAGCCAGTGCCTTTCTAGTTCCACTAGATGATTGTTTCAACATTTATTTCACTCCATTTATATTGTTCAAATTACTAACATGTTAAAGTATAGAAAAATGTTAAAGTATAGAAAATTTACAAGCTTCTGATGTCAATAAGTTGCTTATTGTGATATCCATGGTGGCATAAGCAAATCTGCTTTGTAAGTTTTCTATGTGGATATCATCGAATACCACCAAAAATATCCTAGAGACTCTTAATTTTTTTTAGCAGTGTTTCTGCTTCAGCTATCCATATACATGTTAGATCTTTGCCGATTTAGCTATTCATAGGTATATTGTTGCTAGTTCCGGTTTTGATAGGCATATTATTACCAGTTCCGGTTTTGATAGGCATATTATTACCAGTTCCGGTTTTGATAGGTATGTTGTTACCAATTCCAGTTTTGATAGGTATTTTATTACCAGTTTCGGTTTTCACGGCTATTTTTTTACCTTTTCTACCACTCTTATTTGTGTTTTTGTGGTGGTGGTGGTGCCACTTGTGGTGGTTGCTATGCAACTTGTGTTGATGTTTGAAGAATTTAGTCTTTACATCTTTCAGGATTATAATGGCTGTTTTTTTATCCTTAACCACCACGGGTCCAGCGCTTGCTGCTGCAGCTGTCACGGACATTAAAAAACAAACTGCTAGCAAAATACCAAGTGTCTTTTTCATTTGTTTTAACATTTTTCTATCTCCTTATTTTTATTTTTAAGAATTTTTCTCCAAAACACTTATGTAAGATTATCTAACTGCATCAAATCTGACTACGTTGATAATAATACATTTATTTTATTTATTGTTTTATATGTTATATTGTGTTTTAAAATCACTAAAGGTTTTTTTTGTGATTTACAGTGCTTAAATAAATTGGCTTTAATAAATAGTTACTTTTTAAAATTGAAAAAATTAAATAAAAATAGACTTTAAAAAATAAAGGTATTTGAGCTTCTAATTTTACAATTAAACTTGTACAACGTGATTAGCAGTTCTTTTGACTGCTATCAAGTTGTTTGGTTAAAAATTTGATTAATAAGTACTTATATCGGTAAAAAAGCAGAAATAAACTTCAGTTTTAATAAATATAGTTATCTAGGCTTTTATTCTCAAAATAAAGCATAAATAACTCGATTAAGGCTTTTTAGTACTATTATCAAGTGATTTTTCAGCAAGAGCGAACAAATCGTAATAAACCTTTTCTATGCCTTTTGGGGTCTGGTATTTATTCAGCTCTGCCATGATTTCAACCTTTATTTTTTCACATACGATACCGGAATGTTGCTCATAAAATTCCCAAAGGAACTCGCTTCGACGTATTCAAGACATTTAGCAGGGGTCTCGAAATATCGTGTGTCTCTTTTTAGCTTTATTTCTATTACCCTAAAACCCGATTTTCTTAACAGTGAATCCAGTTCTACTTTATTTACTGGAGCGCTGAAATCTACGCCTTCATCAATAATTCCAGCTCTCCTGAGTACTTCTTTTGCGATTATCTTTACCGTGAACGGATGATACTTATCACCGGTACATATACCGAGTTTTCCACCGGGCTTTAGTACCTGGTAGATATTATCTAAAGCTTCTTCTTTATCATTTATCCAGTGAAAAACTGCGTTCATGTATACGACGTCGAATGCATCTTCACCGTAGCGGCCGATATCATCGCTGCTTCCCAGTTCAAACTTTATGTTTCCAGGATTCATTCTAGTGAGTTTCCGATGGGCTACTTCGATTCTTTTGGGAGAAGGATCAATACCAGTAATATGGTCAACCTTACTTGCTAGTTTTAATGTGAGACGCCCCGTTCCACAGCCCACGTCTAACACTTTATGCCTAGCTGAGATATTTAACTTCTCTACTAAAGCCATCCCGTTAATGTATTGATATTTGCTTATTTTGTCATACTTTTCTGCTAGTGATTCACTATCATGGTTCACGTCGATCATTAACATCATTCTCTGGGATTTATTTGTGATTTATATCTAAAATTGTTGGTTATTTAAGAATTAATTTTGATGAAAACGGCAATTATATACTGTTTTAGAGAATAAAAAGAATCTATATAAGCAATGAATCCAAGAAAAAACGGTTTAATAGCAAAAATTATAAGCTGTTGGTAGCTTTTATACGAGTAGTTACGTTCTCATCTGAAAAATAATTGAAGTTCAGAAATGTCCAATCCGACATAGAAGAGATTTGATATTGGAACCACTAGTTTGTATTTTATGATTTTATCTCTTTATTCTATGGGGTAAACTTTTGTGAAGTATTGGATAGGTGGGTTTTTTGGGATAGATTGTTGCTATGTAAAGCTGATGAGAACGCAAATCATACTAAGTTCTTAATGTAATTATTATCTTTAATGTATAGGATTATTCTATCTTTATATTCATTCCAAATAATCACTGTTTAACGAACTTGATTACTTAAAGAATTAATTATCATTTGCTGAATCAATCAGTGCCTGCCAATTTGTCGGCGAAATTACTCCCCGATCTATTTTATCTTTAACATCGGTAATAAGATATCTAAGCTCAGCCGGTTCTGCAAATGGATTTTTACATAGATCATGAAGGAAAGATACATATACATTATACATAAGAAAAAATTCGTGATCAGTGAGCAAGAGCAACTAAAGAAATAATCAAAGAATAGTAATAGATCATTATGACTTCATAAGTAATAATAAATAATATTTTCTTTTTTTTGGCTACGAAAAATCTTATGAGGGATTATTTTTTGTTTAGAAGCAAATTTTCATGGAAATAATTTAAAATAACTATGCAAATAATTATGTATTGTACCGTCGTATCATACACAAACAGACCTAAAAGAGTAAGAAATAAACGGCACAATGGAGTAAGACAGCATAGTAGAATTGCTTGGAAGATGTTGATCTTATTTTGAATTAAATATACCTGGAATGATATATATTCGAAATAACTGTATTTGGGTTTACAGTTAATACAACTCTTCCAAGATCTCTTTCTTTCATTTTCTAAATCATCTAATAATTCTCTATTTTGAATGATTTTTCCTGTTTTATGATGTTTGGTTGTATGGTGTTTATGTTTGCTTAAATGAGCTTTAGCCTTGTGGCCATTAGATTCCGAATTTGGTTTTTCTATTGTTCCATAAGGTTCACTACCGTACATAGGGCTGCCGTACATCGGACTGCTATATGTCATCGGTACAGGGACTATAGCACCGCCATAACCACCATTGTTAGGTCCGTTATTGTGAGCTATGTCATCTGTTGGCTTTTTATAGCGAACTGTCACAATAACACCATTGGATGAAGTTATTGCCTTTCTACTGAATGAACCTATTGCATACGCTAAATTGGTCACTGAACCTACATTAATATCAGCATCTGTTATTTTGTAGGTAACTGTTCCGGTTCCGTTGCAAAAAATTCAAATAAATAAAAAATGAAAAAAGAAATTAATCTATCGTGATGCTTGAGCGTCACACCATGGCCTTCAGGATTAGCGACAGCGTCCGTGTCCACAGTAGCCCCAGCCGCCATAGCCGAGATGGGGGTATCCGAGACCATAGCCGAGGTAAGGATATCCGGCAACTACTGTTGATGGTGCAACTGTTGTAACTGCTGGTGCTGCAACTACTGGTGATGCTTCAATTACTGCAGCTCCATAGCCAACACCGTATGGGTACATTCCGAGACCATAGCCGTAGCCGCCATGACAACCACGTGCACTAGCTGCAACTGCTGTCACTGATACAGCAAAAAAAACTACCAGCAAAACAGCCAGTGCTTTTCCTATTCCACTAGATGATTGTTTCAACATTCATTTCACTCCCTTGATATTGTTCAAATTAGTAACCTATTAAAATATTAATAAATCTCCTTTTTTTATCTACTTTTTATTTAATATTCTTGAGAAAATTATTTCCCGATCTACTCTTAGTTGGTAAATCTAATCTACGAAGCATTAGTTAGAGTATATATCTCTAAACTGGCTTAAATTATATTAGACATTACTTATTTGTAGACATATATGTTATATTATAATTAATCTATAAGCATACTTATTGAAAGCTTTCTAATTAAAAAAATATTTTGTGAAAAATAATTAAGTATAAGTCTTTAAATTCAAAATGAAGCTTCTGGACTTGTGATGATTCTTTTTAAAAGTAAAATATAGTGAATATTAGGGTTAAGATGATTCAAATATTTGGACCAAAATAGAATTTTGAGAGAACTCGGGAACAATTGGAGAAAAAAACGGGAACATTTAATTAGTTGTCCCCATCATTCTGTGTTATGCAAGAAGCAAAGAAAAAAATAGGTGCGTGGATCCCTGTCACATTATATGAAGACATAGAAAAGGTTGGATACACGAGCTTTACAGTCGCCGTGACAAAAGGTCTAGAATTATTACTTCGGGAACGTTATGGAAATATTGCGGGGACAAATGGGAACATTTTGGGGACAAATTGGGAACAATTGGAAACCGAGAATAAGAACCTGAAAAGTGAGATCGAAAAATTAAATATTTCCCTGCAAGAAACACGGGAACCTGTGGAACTTCTCCAGCTGCGTACCAGATCTGAAGAATTGGAAAAGAAGATAACAGACTTGGAAGCAAACCTAAGAACAGCTCCGTACACTGTAGATACTGCAAAAACGCAAGAGCGTT
Source organism: uncultured Methanosarcinaceae archaeon (assembly GCA_963848985.1). GTDB lineage: Archaea > Halobacteriota > Methanosarcinia > Methanosarcinales > Methanosarcinaceae > Methanosarcina. The sequence goes on along the minus strand of CAWKGG010000090.1, from coordinate 18,391 downwards.
TAGAAGGCCTTCAGGTTGTACTTGAAGAAAAAAATAATAGGATAAATGATCTCACAAAAGAAATTGAAAACACTAGGCAGGATAAAGAAGCTATTCAAAATCTTTATGACAACTATATGCGCCAAATGCAGACATTGATTACACAGAAGGCAATAGAAGCCCCAGGAGCAAAAAAACCATGGTGGAGATTTTGGTAAGACCAACTACAATTATATCTATGGATAAAGAATAAGTATCTAAGGTCATTCTAATAAAAATAAGTAGAGCTAATATGAAAAAAATATTACTCAGTTGACGACTCATTCCTTTCTCTAATCAGAGTAAATTTTTCAATAATTTTTTCCCCTAATTTCATAGACATGGTTGACAATTATCTCCACTCTCTCGTTTTTATTCTCCAAAGCGACATTCATTTTTCAGTATTCACATTTACCATAATCGTCATGGAATTGTCTTTCCAAAATCCAAATACAAATTTGATAGTTTCCAGCTTCAGCAGCATCATTAAGGCGCGGTAGAATCTTCAGAGCACCTGATATCTTATATTTTAGGATATGTTGAGAAAACTGGAACCATTCTCGATTTTGAATTTTTTGCCTTTTTTCATCAAACCATTGAACGTCTGATATGTTATGCCTGCGGATTCTACAGCAAGAACATATGGAAGTCCCAAAGCAACATTATCACCGATTAGCTGTGTTATATTATGAGTTAATTTAGAAGTTCTTACCATTGTCAAACTGAGTTCTATTTCTTTTAATTGATATAAGTGAATTTTATACTTAATATTTATTTGATTTACTTGGTGTGGGCGCGAGGTTTAGATTATTTAAAAAAAATGAACGATTATGGGGCGATTAAGGCATTTTCTTGAGTGTGATAGGGTTTTACCCATAAGGTCAGCCCATTCAAGGTTCGCTTTTTCAAGGTTACCTTCGTTAAAGTTAGCTTTTTTTATTTAATTCATTTCATAACCTCTTTCCTTCACCCCAAAATCTTTGTTTGTCTTGTATCAATTGTGAATTAAAACAACTATATTATCATGGTACTGAATACAGGCCTTTTGCTACCTGAACCTTGAAGGCATGTTTGGTTATATACTGCTGTCTTTGTGAAATCCTCGAGACTTTGTTGTCATCAACGAAAGTTAATGTCCGAAAGTTAATCTTGTGGGCTGCAATTGAAGATAATCTGTGGCTATCGAATGTTTGTTTAAAGGTATTTTAGAACTTCGAATTTATTATGAGGTAGATCTGTTTATATATTTTATGTATTTTCTCTACATAGTTATTGACCTATATTACTTAGTATATCATCTTTAGAAAAATAAAACAAGAATCAGAAAAGATGTTTCTGAGAAACTAAAGGAAAAAAATGTAAAGATTTTTTGATAAAATTTAAAAATTTCATCGATGCACAGAATTCCAAAGATTTGGTTTATTAAAAATTAACAGAAATTGAGGTGGTGTGCCCCTCTGCAAGTAATTGTATATGTTAGTTCACTGCTGTGGATGTAAAGAAATTATTCCAAATAAAATATCTTAATTTGCTATATGATTCTTTTTCTTTTTGGTTTACCCTGATTGTCAACATACCTCTTAAAGAATTTTGATAAATCTCTGCTTTTCATGAGTAATTTAGATACTATTTATAAGCGCATGACATTATTTAGGAATTTATTTACATCCTCTTTATGACATCTGAAGTTTTACTATTCTCACAGTTTCAATGTAAACTCCGTAACTCCACATTTACTACCAAATAACACTATTTTTTAATCTCAGAACATTCGTTAAAAATGTGTAACTATTCGGGTAGCTTTGTAAGGACTACATACTTTTTTTACAGGAACAGGAAAAATCGTGTGATAATTGAATAGTTACGAAAAAAATGTAAGTAAGGAAAAGTATATATGACTGCAAGGGTAATGACTAAGAGCAGCGTAAATTCGATCGCTTTTTCCCACAATTATTGTCAAATATATTTTTCCTAGAAATCTCCTTTTTAATATTTACTTTTTTAATGGGATATACCCAACTTTGCTCACAATATTCTGCCCCTTCTCGCTCAACATAAAGTCGCTGAATTCTTTTGTGAGTCCTGATGGTTCCCCATTTGTATAGATGTTGAGAGATCTGGAGAGTGGGTATGCACCACTTAGAATGGCTTTAGTGGTTGGCAATATAGAGCCATTTCCGTTATCCAGGCTTAAGACCTTTAGGCTTTTATCGACGTATGCAAAACCAATGTATCCGATTGAATTGGGATTTTGGGCTACTTCACTAACTATTCCTCCCGTAGTAGCTTGGGTAAGCGCATCAGGTCGGTATTCATCCCCAAGCAAAACGTCTTTCTTGAAGTCTGTATAAGTTCCAGAACTGCTATCCCTGGAAATTGCTGCGATTGGTTTGTCGTCACCACCAACTTGCTTCCAGTTACTGATACTCCCATTATAGATGCCACGCAATTGAGTGAATGTAAGGTTAGACACAGGATTTGCAGGGTTTACAACTATTGTAATGCCGTCATAAGCAATTTCATGCTTCACTGGGTTGATTCCATTTTTTTTAGCCTTGTTGATTTCGTCAGTTGTCATTTCTCTGGATGCTGTAGCAATGTTCCCCCCTCCGTCAATTAGAGCTGCAATTCCAACTCCTGATCCACCTCCAGTAACTGATATACTTTTCCCAACGGATTCATTAATAAATTCTTCAGCTTCAGCTTGTGCAAGCGGCAGAACTGTATCAGAACCTTTTACAGAAATGCTCTGTGATTTTACAGCAGTAGCTTCCTTCACTGGTGTTCCGCCTGAAGAGTTATTCTGAGCAATGGAAGAACCTTCAATATTTTTTCCAGCGCAACCAATGCCCAGAAACACAAGCCCAATTATGACTAATATAAGGATTTTGTATTTTTTTGATTTATTTACCATATTAAGAGACACTCCTTTAAATGAATAGGGCTAAATCAGTAATATTCATCTATTAACTTCTAAATCATATAATATAAACAAGTGAAGTATTTGTATATACTTGGTATGGAAGTATATGTTTTGTATTAAAATATATATCTAAACTGGTTACTAACGTCCTTTATGCAAAGTTGGTTGACGGCAAAAACATCAGTATTTATATTAGAAAAAATATAAAATATAAAATATAACTATCTGAGAAAGAAATGTTGTATTATATAAAAATTACATTCAATTGTGCATAAGTACTATCAGGAAAGACCCTCTTCTTCTAATACATTTTGGAGTTTACAATGTTATTATTATTATTAATTGCCGCCTTGATAACCGTTTTTACGATCTACTTGGCCATCAGGGTACCCTTCATCGTAGCCATGTGTGTAGCCTTCATCATAGCCATTTGTGTAGCCTTCATTAGTGTTGTTATGACTTAAACCGGATTTGATATCATAAAAATTGCCACTAAAACCGGTTTGGTAGCTGGTTCTATAGCCTGCTGCATAACCTCGTTCGTAGTTGGGGCTTTTTAGACCCCATACGATTGCTACTGCAGCTGTCAATCCTACTACAAAAAAGACTATCAGCAAAATAGACAGTATCTTCTTTACGCTGTAACCCAATATAATTTTATCTGCATACCGTTGGTTTTCCACTAAATGTCCCTCAAAAAGTTCATTAATATAGATATCATATTTTTGAGTTGATCTCAAAATTCATTTCATTTTTAGCCATTATGATTTTACAATATTACTTTTATTATCAGAATACGATTAACACTAAAATAAATGTAAATATTCAAGTAACTTTTGGACATTATAATTTTACTTATAAATAAGAAAAAATCGTATACTTATTGAAGTTCATGTTGTTTTTTTATTATGCTTACATGAGAAGAAATCCTTGAAATCCATGAAGTCGGTCCTCAGAGTATTATTTCTGTAATTCATAGACTTAAGACTTCTTTAGGAGCAAGCTATTAAAAGCATGCTCTTGAAGGAGTGTCACGATTTTCGAATCTTGCTTCAATTGAAACAGTTGCAAAAGTAGCAAACCTCCTTCTACTGACTTTTTGTCAAAAAAGCCAAGAGCCTTTGCAAAAAGAGTTGTAAAAAACCTGGGGGTAAAAAAGGTCATCCAGGGAAACTCTTAAAATGATTAATAATCATGCTTGTGTAATTATAGTCTTTTCGGTGCCAATTTGCAGGAAGAACTTCAGAGTCTCAGATCTCATTTATGGGAATTTACAGGTATATGTTGGTTACTGGTAGATCTATGAACATGAAGATACTTTCAGAAAATTGCAAATTTGCCAGAAAAAAGGAACATTCCAGAGTCTATTGAATGAGGTTCAAATCTAAGACGAGAAGTCTTCTGTTCTGAAATCACTGGTATTATGTATCATTTCTAGCTAGCTAATTTCGGGACTTCAACTAGTAGGAGCTGGTAAGAAAATAAAAACTAGACATCATATGCCACAAAATCAAATTTTTTGGACGTGTGTCATATGAAAATGAGGCTTTATTAAAATTCAAACAATTTTTACAATTGGGCAGTAAATAACGTTAATTTTAAATTGTATTTTATATGATCAAAAATGGTATCAGCTGAGAGAATTCCTCTTTTTGGTATTTCTGACCTTAGATCATTGGTTTCAGATTCAAGAGAATTTTTAGGAGATGTTGCAGCATGAACTGAAGCATTAATAACTTCTTTATAGTTCTATTTTGCTTCATAAGGTAAAGTAATTATATCAAAGATACTACATTATTCAGAAGAATACTACATTATTTAGAAGGTACCTAAAGTAAACTGTCTGTTTTATACTATAGATGGAGTCATTTTTCTTTGCTATACCCAACAATTTAATTACCTTAAATAATTTATTATATGTTTTTTCGATTTGTGGAGATAATTCCTGGACTAATGCGGTTAGAACTGCTTATAATAGCATCAATATTTTTTTCCGCTTTCTGAAAAATTTTTTGTTATAAAGCTGAAATTTTAAAGCTCTTTAAAAACCTATAATAGATGTGAAACACTATTGTTAAGGTTATGAAAAGCGCTTTCATCACACAAGAATCTTTAGATAAAAAAATCCCGAAAGCAGCTGGATTTGAGAAAGAATTTCCAAGAAAAGTTTTTGCACAAAATCAAGGAAAAAAGGGCCCTTTAAAAGTAGTTATTGTTGGAGGGGGAGCCTGTGGTATGGCAGCTGCTACAAAAATTAGAAGACAGAGTGATTTTGAGATAACAGTACTTTCACGAGATTCCCATACTGCTTACAGTCACTGTGGAATCCCTTTTGTTTTGAGTCGGGAAATTAATAGTTTTGAAAACCTTATTGTAAAATCTCTTGATTTTTTCAAGAAAAACAGGATAGATGTTAAACTAAATGAGGCAGTTAGGTCAATTAATATTGGTTCAGGAACTGTTCAGACAAGGGAAGGAATTTATCCTTTTGACAAACTGGTGATTGCCACAGGAAGCCTACCATTTATACCTAAAAAAGATCTCACTACAAATATTCTACCTTATGGCATCTTCACCTTGAGGAGCCTTGATGATGGCGTGATCTTTGAAAAAGCCCTCGGAACTGCTGAAAAAGTTTGCATCATAGGTGGAGGGACAATAGGAATCGAATGTGCCGTAGCACTTGTTAGAAGGGGAATTAAAACTGTACTCATAAGTGGAAGCAAGAATCTGCTTTCCAGGCAGTTTGATCCCGAAGTTGCTGAAATTTTAAGGAGACATCTGGAAAGTCTGGGCATTGAAGTAATTTCAGGTGAACATATTGTTATTCCTGAAAATTTCAGTAAAGAAAAAACTCTACAAGTTGGAGATAGGCTATTTCTTACAGACATTGTGCTCCTGGCAAGCGGGGTAAAACCCGAAATTTTTCTTGCCATGGAGGCAGGAATCGAAATTGGAAAAGCTGGAGGAATAGTTGTAAATGAAATGCTCCAGGTAAAAGCAGGCGAGGTCTTCCTTCCAGATGTGTATGCAGGTGGAGAATGTGTGGAAATAAAGGACTTTATTACAGGGGAAGCCAGAATAAGTCAGCTGGGTACAGCAGCACGGAGTATGGCCTATGTAATCGGCAACAATATTACCGGAAAGCTTACTGCTTTTGGACCTCTTGCAGACCCTTGGGTGGCTGTAGCAGGTGATTTGCAGTTCGGTGGGGTAGGAATTACCTCGAAGAAAGCTGAAAGTAAGGGAATGAGTTTAGTTACAGGATTTTCCAGCGGGTATACAAGAGCTTCTTATTACCCAGATCGAAAAGATCTTTACATCAAACTCCTGTTTAATCATGATTGCCTAGTAGGTGCACAACTTCTGGGAGGGGAGGGAATAAAAGAAAGAGTAGATGCTCTCTCCCTTGCAATCAGGAAGAAATCCACAATCAAGGACCTTCTAGAACTGGAAACCTGTTACTCTCCCCCGGTTTCAATGCTTATAGATCCTTTACGACCGGCAGTAAAAGCCGCAATTCAAAATATGAGGGAAAAAGAAAATAGTAAACATAAGTAAAGATGAAATTAACGAGGATTTCGATAAATCCCTAAATTTCGTCATATGCTTATGAATGTTATAATAAATGACTTGTGAAAATCAAAGATTTATCAAAATTCTCAGCACTTTTCTGTACTCCAGTGGAAATAAAGGGGTAAATTTGATGTTTATAAAGGGATCGTAGGAAGTATAATCTTGCTTCTACAGTGTCTTTATGCCTATCCTGCATTTTGAGAAAGAAAAGGCTGAACTCACTCTTGTAAGAAGAGTAAATGACGTGGTTTGAGATCTGATGATAGACTACCTGAAGCAAGTGAATTTCAGTGCACTTTAACGGCTGGTTATGCAGACAAAGTAAACCTGAAAGAACATGGTTACTACTGAGGAAGGAGGAAAAGCTTCTGCTTTTTTGAACCAGTCAGACTTCATATGCTCTATTTATTTAAAAGAAGAAGAAATCAGAGGAGCTACTTATACTTCGAATCTTTCGGATAAGGTGACTTTAAGCAGGCAGAATCTTTCAGAATAAGGCTTATGGAAGCAGGATATCATCCAAATTGAAACCCAATTCTTTGAAGATCTTTCTACTGGAAGTTGGATAACCCTGTGTGTAGGTTATCTAGGTGGAAGTGCTATTGGGGAGTAAGGGCTTCTGCAGAAAAGGGAGGTAAAATATGCTGCATAAAAAGCTTTCCACTAAATGCTTTCAGATGACTTTATGGATATATATCTGGCAAACCAGCTGATCCCATATATCTAACTTTGACAGTTGAGTAAAATAAGTATCTTTGTTTGTTTTATTTTGTTCAATGAATACAAACACAAGAAAAAGAATATTATCTACAATTTCTAACAAGAATATATGCGCTTCTATTGAATAGATTCTGCTGTTTAATTCTTTAATCCAACTTGCAGATGTGCACATAATGCCTTCTATTTTTTCAATATTATAGTTAGCTTAAAAATTAATCCAATTTTAAATGAATAATAGAGGGCAAATGGGCAAACAAATTTTACACATATGCACATCTGAAGAATGTGTTTTATGAAAAACTTAATTTTTGTGAGATTTTTGGCAAACTTAATAGAAATTGTTTGGATATGAATAACTACTAATATGCTTTGTAAGATATGAGCTCACACATAATTTTCGTATCAAGGAAGCTGGCAAATAGTTAAATCATAACGGAAATATCGACATCTTAAACCTTGAAAGATTCTCTGCAAGAGTCCTTTACAAAATTATTGGAAATGTTGAAGTAACAAATAGGAAATACTCTTAGCTATCCTGAAAAGTCTGTTTTTTTATGATTGTGAAGAAAAGTATCGAAATTTGGACAGGAAATCTACTATGAGGTATGTTGGTTAGAAGTTATCCAATTATTATGTCCAATAATTAAATTATCAAGACACAGATATTGATAAGTTCATTGGCAAGGAATTTAAAATATTCTAGAATGGTTTAAACTAAAAAATAGTTCTTTTCACCATTTTCATAAGATTATCAATAAAATTTCAATCTTACATAAGTAACAAATTACAGAAAAAATAATTGTGAAATACTACAGAAAAAATTTGTCTACTGAAATTTAGGAAGAACGAAGGATGTTGTACAGAAAAGTGCCAAAGAACGGAGCTGAACTTTCAATACTGGGATTCGGGTGCATGCGCCTGCCGGTTAAAGAAGACGGTACAATAGATGAAAAAAGGGCTATGAACCAGGTACGTTATGCAATCGATCATGGCATAAACTACTTTGATACGGGTTGGATCTATCATATGGGAGAAAGCGAACCTTTTTTAGGGCGGGCCCTTGCAGATGGATACCGGGGAAAGATTAAACTTACAACAAAACTTCCTTCCTGGCTTGTAAAGAGTCGAAAGGATATGGATTATTTTCTGAAAGCCCAGCTGGAGAGACTCAAAACAGATCATATCGATTATTATCTTATCCACGGTATCGCAGGAGAAATGTGGGACAAATTGGAAGCTCTTGATGTGCTCGATTTCCTTGATCGAGCCAAAAGTGATGGGAGAATAATTAACGCTGGCTTTTCCTTCCATGGGTTAATTAAGGATTTTAAGCGAATTGTGGATGCATATCCTTGGATTTTCTGCCAAATTCAGTACAATTTCATGGATGAAAATAATCAGGCAGGAACGGAAGGACTTAAATATGCAGCTTCAAAGGACCTGGGTGTGGTTGTCATGGAACCTCTGCTTGGAGGCAATCTCGCCAGCCAAGTACCTCTTGAAGTGCAAGAAATATGGAACGAAGCTGCAGTGAAACGTACACCTGCAGAATGGGCCCTACGCTGGATATGGAACCACCCAGAAGTCACAGTCGTACTTTCAGGTATGAATCAGGAGTTCCATATAGAAGAAAACTTGATACTAGCAGACACAACCTATCCTAATTCCCTGACTGAAGCTGAAATACATCTTGTTAGCAGAGTTGAACAAAAATACCGTCAGTTCAGGAAAATTAGCTGTACCAGTTGCCGGTATTGCATGCCCTGTCCCTCGAAAGTGAACATTTCGGAGTGCTTTGAAACTTATAATAATCTATATATGTTAGGTAATGTGGATACGGCCAAGTTCACGTATGCAGTTCGGATGAGCGGAATGTTATCAGATACAGAACCAGGATTTGCTTCTCAGTGCATTAAGTGTGGTGAATGCATGGAGAAATGCCCACAGAATCTAGAAATACCTAATCTTCTTGAAGCTGTGGTGGATGAATTAGAAGGACCTGAGCTACATCAAAGAGTAGCAATGATAAAACAACAGATGCACAAAAAACTATAGGATTTACACAATTGAACTGAAAAGTCACTAATATTAAATCTTTAATTTTCTAAAAATCAAATTTGAGCTGTAAATATTTTGTACTTTTTTTATACTTCAAATGGGTAAGTCCTATTCTGTTTAAAATACTAAACAAAGGAAATGATTAAATGAAGGAGACAGTAATGTGAAAGAGAATCTACGCGAGTTTTACTGCAATGATGTAGCTTACATGCCATGCATAGACCCTAAATATTTTTGATGACTTTCTAGCCTATGATTTGATACTCGAGGAAAAAAGGATCACTGATTGAACAATATTTGACTCTTTGTGATAAACGGTTAAATGATCCTGAGTGTATTGAATCATGTTTCGATCAGAAAATTACCTCAGAGTTCTTGATATAAGCGATCAGTAATCTTGTCAGCAGTGTAAGATATGTGGAAGACACTCTAGAGAAAGTTGCCGGACTAGGAGTAATACAGTATGTAATCCTTGGGCAGGGCTGGATACCTTTGAATTTGGCAACATGAATGATGGAATAGTTGGAAGTGTTTGAAGTTGGAAACCCTGCAACACAAGAATTTAAGCTTCATCGACTAGTTGAGTTGGGATGGAACGTCCAGCAAAATTACACTTCATTCCTATAGATTTCACGAAGGAAATCCTGGTAACATAACGAATTAGCTCATCATCTTATGACTCAAAGGCTAAAAGCTTCTTTAGTTGGCTTGGTGTCGTATCGTACTTAACTCCAGAAGAACTGTTTGCAATACTGGTTGCATCTCTGAGGTCGCCCCTACGGGCAGCATAGTCGTTGATTAATTACTAAAAACAGCTTTACATGTTTCATTTTTTTGAAAATATTGCAATGATACTTATAACTTCAACTTTAGTAAAAATATTAAAAAAATATGTCCTATATTTACTTATTAATTTTATTAGTTAAGTTTTCTAACTTTTTTGGTACTTTACTAATATTAGGATGTGGACAATTGAACTGAAAATTATGTGGTCCTCATCTCATGAATTGTAAGATATAGAAACCTTTTCACGACCGCCAATAAATGACTTCATTTAAGCCCCTAAAAAGGGTTATAATCCATAGAATGCCTTACCTATTCAAGAAAATGCCTTAAATCGCTTCACAATCGGTCATTTTTTGATGTCAAGAGTCGAAAACATGATTTATATATAAGATGAAGAAGGAAATACTATATATATTATTCTCCTATATTTTTTAAAATAAATGAAAAAAATGGTACGACCATGGTAAGCTTTCTAAATTAACTCCTGATATAACACAGCGAATCGGTAACGATGTTGCATTGGGATTTCCGTACTCTCGTGCTTCCGAAGCTGCTGCATAGGATATTAGACATTCAATGAATGAATGAAAAAAGGTAAAAATTCAAAATCTGGAGAGTATTATCAGTCTTCATAATATATTCAAAAATGTAATGCAGATTCGGCTAAAAAGCCTCTGATGCATCTTAATGATGCAGATGAAGCTGAAAAATGCCAGCCTGGGGAAGATATGTTATATTTTCGAATATGATGTGGGAACAGTTCCAGAAATCTGGATATGAGTGAAAATATATTCTTTTAATTGGGGGAAACTGAGATAAGTTATGCGTATACTGACAGCCTAACAGAAATCATTTCTGCACCTTTATTAGAGTAGTCAGTATGTAGAGGTCACTTTCATTGGTGAAAATTCCGGATAAAATAAAAGGTATCTAAGAGGGCTAGCAATCTTAGAGGATACAAATTTTTTACCTAGCATCTCAAAAGATTAATAATAAGGAGAATTAGTTCGAGCATTTTGATATATTCTTAGGTAATCTACTTAGATACTCTAGTATAATAAAAATCTGGACTATAATAACTAAGAATAAAGAGTTCTAATCTTTATTGTTCTAAAAATTAATCAATGTTAATGTCATAGATATAGTTGCTGATATATTTACACTTACGAATTTTAAAATCTCAATTGCATAATTAGTTGTGGAAGATCAACATGACAAAATTAGTTGTATTATTGATCCTACTTGTAGCTTCGCTCTCTACGGCTGGCTGCTCTGAAAAAATTCTGGGAAATTCCACGAATTCTAAGGTAAGCCTGGAGAAAAATGATGTTTTAATAATAACTAAGCTGGATAATATAAACACATCCCTACAAAAAGGTCCGATCTTTGTGAAAATGGGATCAAGATTGTGTCCTGCATGCAGGTCTATGAAGCCAATCCTTGAAAAATTGGCAGTAGAATACCGAGGAAAAGCTACTATCGCGTCTGTGGATTTGGATAAGAGCCCGGAAGTTAGAGAATATTTCGAAGTGGAATCTATTCCTGATTCATTTGTGATAGTGGGCATTGAAAACGGAAAATATGTTTACATGCAGGAGAACGGGAAAGTTAGCACGGACAGATCCCAGGCAAGAATTATTGGATTCAATGGTAAAGACGATGGAAAAGTGTTTGAAAAAATTATAGATCTTGCTCTTCTTCAGGAGGAGAAGATCAAATCCCAATAAAAGGGGAAATCATAATTATAAACCCTATTTTCCACAATGTACACAAGAATTGCATATATTTTTTAATATGGAAGTAGCATAAAAATTAATCTCACTTTGAATCAGATATTCTGTATATGTACACAAAGTAGAATTTGTTTGTCCATTTGTCCACCATTTTTCATTGAGAGTTAGAATACCTTTTTATGCTACTTTCATATTAAAAAATATATGCAATTCTTGTGTAAATTTGTGGAAAGTGGGATTTGTTTGTTATTCATCTTAATAAACTCTGAATACCTTTACATGTTCATTCCGGTTGAATACCACACAGCTTGCTGCAGGGATGGTAATTTCTTCGAGAATAGTTAGTCTAAAACATCTATACGTCACCATTTCAAAAAAATAAACATCTAAGAGCTTATCCAAGAAATTAAAATGTTCTCCTTCAAAGTTCAATAAAATATTTGAAAACATGTCAGAGGTATGAATTAGCCGTTGATCTCATCAATGGTCCTCATTATGGACTAACAGATAAATATTCACGAAAAATAATTGATATGTGGTCAAGCTCAAAGTCGCCAAACTTTTTTTACTCATACATTTCCTTTAAATCAACTACCAAAAACGAAAGATTTACTTTATCTGTTATGTTTGTAGAAAGAACAAAATGAATGTTAAATACCTCTTCTATTTCATCGATTTTATAAAATGCTTGAATTTTAAAATTAAAGTACTTGCCTGGATAGAGGGCTTTATTCTATAGATGTGTTTGAATTTTTGTAAAATAAAAAGATTCCACATATAGTTCCAGTTGTTGAGAAAGGAAAACAGATGAACCAGATCCTCAAGGAGGTAAGAAATTGGGTGACCGATATTTCATGAAGAACTACATAAAAAAGATTATTTCAAATATTTCTAATGGTGTCGAGTATCTCAAAAAAGATGGAAAAAGCTATTTGATAGCTCCTTTTTGTAGTTTTTGGGGTTAAAATTGCCTCCACGAAATGTCAATCTGTCTAAAGAAGAAGGTTTATAATTGAATAATCATACCGGATGATGGAATATAATCTATGATCAATAGCTAACAGCTATCTAAAATCAGCTTGCCAAACTTTGCTCATCGGATCTCAGTAAAGATGTCTATTGATATTTTTTTGTTCAGATAGAATTGTTGTAAAAAGAGAAGAAATGTTGTTTGATGAGTGCTTATATCTTCTTCAAAAATGAATCGATGACAAAGTACGCTGTTTAAAGATCAAGATTTCGATCCAAGTATGAATTTGGTCTTGAAACGATTGAAAATGCGATTTAAGAGGGTATTTCTTTCTCTTATGTCACAATGGATGAATTCTATGAAGGAAATCTAGAATTATTAACCGAACTTGAAAGTAAACGGTTAATTTTTGTTACGGACTTAGCTATTAATATGCTTGTTTTTGTCGAAAAACCTGTGGTTAGAATGTATGAAAAAAATTGAACAAGAAATACGAAATATTATTCCCAAAGTTTTGAATATATTTCATTGTGCATTCTCTTTCCAGTTCTGTTAGAGTATCAAAAGATTATCAAAATTCGCAAAATTGGTAGAGGATAAAAATCAATTTTAAAGCTATAAAAGTTTGAAGATTTCATAATGACTTGCTTTTTGAGAAGCCAGTACGGCTTCTCATCAGCAAAGCCTAAGAATCAAATGAAATAATAGTAATAAGCATTTAATGCCTATGAGGAGACTTCATCGATAAACTTGCAAAAATGCAGAGTTCAAGGTATTGGATTAAGAGAGCATTCCAGATTGTAAGAGGAAACTGGAGGATGGCATATAAATGGCAAGAAATTAAATTCAATAGCATTATCATGTGGTATTTGTAATACTTTAGTTCTTATTTTACTGTAGTACAATATCAAATTCGACAAGATTTATCAGATTTCACTTCTCGTCGTCATATGGATACTGAAGTATCAATGATCCATTGAAGAGTGTCGATTCTTGTGAAATTGCAAAAATTTTAAATCAAGATGATGAGTTAAGAATGGGAACAAGAATAAGCAGATTGAGATGTTCATAATTATTTTCTGATTAAAAACCTAAATTTATGCTATGGTTACTGGTATGCATTTTATTTTGCTAGCAAAAAACTACTATATTTGGATAATGACAGTATTAAAATGAGACGAAAATAGAAGAACTAAGAATGGAAAGGTAAAAATTCTCAAAATGATCTTCATTCTGAGTAAAAATGGATTTTGACAAGTGCAAAAATGAGTTAATTCGACAATATCAAGATAAATGCCATCTATATAAAGGGACTCACCATGACAAACCTTGCAATCATCGGAGCAGAAAAAAGCGGAAGAACATCCCTTGCTGCAAACCTCGGGAAAAAAGGAACATCTTCAGATATAACGATGTACAATAATGATGAAGAGAGCCGGGAAATGGTTTTTGTGGAACCTCAAGGCTATCCTAAATCCTTGAAATCACTTGTTGCTGCACTGAATATTTCCGAAATACCGATTCTCTGCATCCCTCCTAATGGCCTGGAAAGAGCTAATCCTGCAAGTGTTCAAACTGGAGAATGTATTGTTGCCTTGGATCTGCTCGGCTTTAAGCATGGGATAATTGCCCTAACAAAGTCTGACAGCACACATATACATGCAATCGATGAGCTGGATAAAAAAATAAAAGTAATGACTGCAGGAACTATTCTCCAGGATTGGAAATGCATTTCCATAAATACTAACAAAAGCGCAAAAAAACCTTTTGAAGGTGTGGAAGATCTCAGATCCAGAATCAACTTGATGGCAGAAAAAATAGAAGCTGAACAGGCTAAGTTGAACAAACTACCCACAAGGGTATTTATAGATCATGCCTTCAATGTCACAGGAAAAGGCTGTGTTGTTCTCGGGATTGTCAAACAGGGAATTTCAAGAGATAAAGACAAAACTAAGATTTTCCCTCTGAACAGAGACATTGAAATCCGTTCCATTCAGAGTCACGATGTGGATATTGAGAGTGCTCCGGCAGGTACCAGGGTTGGGATGCGCCTTAAGAACGTGCAAGCCAAGGACATCGAAAGAGGATTTATTATTTCAGACAAAGAAATTGTAAGTACTGATTACATCCTTGAATGCACCCTCTCAAAATTTACCCGAAAAATTGAAGTTTCAAGTGTTCTTCATCTCTTTGTTGGCCTTCAATCCGAACCTGTACGCGTAAAAAAAATACTGGTTGACGGACAAGAGGTACGAGAAGTAAAACCAGGCATTACAAGTGTACTTGAGCTCTCAGGCAATAAAAAAGTCGCGTATAGCAAAGAGGATCTCTTCCTGCTAGCAAACCTTGATCTTACCCAGCGCTTAGCAGCTCATGGTTTTTCAAAGTGCTAATTTTACTGTGGGTACTATGCATTTTTTATATATCTTTCAAGTTGCATTTAGCTGGAAGGATTACAATTTTGAAGAAACATCAGGAACGAGGTTATTTTTAAGAAGAATGGCTTTCAAGAGATAAATTATTTCAAGAGAATATCCATGAAAAAAAATTTCGAGAATATCCGAAGTGCGTATGAAGCACTAAATAGCGAAATAACGGACCGAACTCTTTATGGGAGTGTTTTTCACAGGAATATCTGCTGGGAGCGATCTTACCATAGACTGGAAGGTGAGGATATAATCATGGTATTCTATGGTAGCCTCAGAGACGGTCTCTACAATAACCGGCGTTTCTACTTGCAAAATATGTCTGGATTTATGGGGACGACTAAAGTAAGAGGGTATGCCCTTTATTCTCTGGGTCCATACCCAGGAATATACCATTCAGAAGGATCTTCTGTGGTTGCTGAGGTGCGCAGGTTTTCTGGAAAAAAGCAGCTTGAAGTAGCAAAATCAATTGATTATATGGAACTTTTCGGAGGGTACCACAGGGAATACGTAGACCTTGAAATAGGGGAGAAAAGGATAAGAGGCGTCATATACGTTTGTGATAAAAAACCTGAAACAGAAATTATAGAGCATGGTGACTGGGTGTATTACCTGAAAGAAAAAGGTGAAAAAAACTGAAAAATATGAAATCATTCAGCTTGGACAAAATAATACAAATATCAATCTCAATAACTAAATTTAATAAAATTTAATGAGTAAATTTTGATTGGCTGATTTTATCCATTCGAATACCCTGCAGCTTCTTTAGGATGTGAACTTCCCTCAAATCATTGTTAATTAACTAGTTTATATTTTAATCTACATCATACCTATCAAAATGGAACTATTTCATACAAAAGAAGTGCGTCTATAAAAATAAGGAGCATTTCGATAAACCCCTAAATTTTTCATGTGCTTATAAATTGTGTACAAATTATTCTTGAAAATTCGATGTTTATCGAGATTCTCTAACTGTGAACTTTTATTATATCCGTTTAATTCTCACATGTTATGGTATCTGATCTTCCACAGATACCTAATAAGTTTGTTCATTTTTTATGAATTGTAAATATCTAAAATATAGAGCCTTGATTCAGATTTTCTTATGCTTGTTACAACACGTTCCGTGATAATCACGGAAACGTTTCTGGCATTTATTGGAACCTGAAATTGAAAAAGTGATTGATGAAGTGCTATCCAAACTTGGGCAGCACAAGTTAACTCATTTTATTGTAATAAAAGTGATGCATCTCAATTATCTTTGTTTACTTGAAAGTCGCCATTATATATACTTTCAGCAATTTGAAAGCATTCTAATTGAAATAACATTTTGGTCCTGAAATCGTACATCTGACCTTAATTTGAATATCGTCAATTTCTAATATCGAATAGATCTAAAGAGACATACTTTATTTTGGACTTGTGAATTATAAAAATTATGTGTATCCACGATAAATTTCGAAATTGTCTAGCGAATACAACGCAATTTTTTCCTGTTTTTTTCAAAATTAGGAGACTCATCAGTGATTAAATCTGAAAAACGAGTATACTCTAATTTTGGAAAAATATATAAAGAGTTTTATGATTATTATTTTTAACAACGCAAGACAAGACCATTTTTTGCTCCTTAAGCTTCATGTATAATCTCTTGATGTTATTTTTCAAAATGTATTAGTGCCATTTTTCGATCTTTTTGTTTCTACTCAAGCAAGTTTAGCTAGAGCAGACCTGCTTAAATGCATTAAAACGTAAACAATCATTAATAATGGAGACTTAATTGTGAAAAATATTAACCACTTAATTGTTAATGATCAGAGTAAATGTCCTATTGAAAAACAATCAATTTAAGACAGTGGTGAAGGCCTATTTTTCTGTAAAATCACAACTATCAAGAAGTTTTGTGTGGAAAATTCAAATATAGAGAACAAAATTTCACACTTATAACAAAAACTTGACTTATATTTACATCAAATTTGCCAGACTCTGCCCAAGTATCTTAGGAATAATAGTTTCTCTCATTAACACCCTAAACACATACTTGTTAGTGTTACTAGCAGGTATGATTCGAATGAAAGTTAGCAGAATAATCTATATATAATTTATAAGCACATGACGAAATTTAGAAGTTTATTGAAATCATCTATAGAAATCAACTGGAATTTTGTGCAGAATGTGGTTGTTTGTGCTTAATAAATTTTTGAAATGCAGTAATTAGTATTTTAGATGACTAGATTTTTTTAAATTAGTAGTGTCTGAAATTATTTAGTTCAAAATACTTTTAAATATAGCTTCTTTCTTCGATATAATTGGATATGTATTTAGACTTTTATTCGATCTTAACTTCTGAATAATAATTTGCTTGAGCTCTTTGAATTTACCTATTTGTATTGTTGTTTTGCGCTTTTCCTCTTCAATTTCCCTGAAATTGATGATGGAAAAGGCAGGGAATGATTTTATTCACTCTGTACTCAATTTAGTAAAGGATAAAGTAGGTATGAATTTTGAGATAGATCGAAATCAGAACCATTTGACTTGAAGAACGGTGAGTTGCAACAGGTGTCCATCTGAAATTTTGAATAAAATATCTAGCAAACATGGAGGCACAGAAATTGAAACATTTTGAGGATTAATAATACTGCCCTTGTCCATGTTCCTTGGAATTGTATTCCGCACATTCGTCTGGTGCTACAGTTGAGACAAAAAGATAGCATTGAGATTCGTGGTCGAGTGTATACCAGTTTTTAGTATTAATGACATCAATTTGATAAGGCGATGCTGGTGCCATTACAATGGATGCTAGTAATTTTGCAGCATTTTACTATGATCCTACTGACAACGTGACAACTGTATCTTTTTTATTTAAACGAGTTGGAGGCAAATTTGGCAACGTCATCGGAGATATGGTTTAGTTTATCAAGAATATAGCTATTTAGCTGGTTGCATTCAAGTATGCTGTGGTATTATATGTCCTTAGGTTATTCGAAAATATAAAAGTTCGTCCGCTCAAATCTTTCAGATGCTAGCAAACTATCAAGTCGTTGTGGATAGCAGTTCCCGATTAGATCGCGCAAAAGCACAATAAGACCTCGGCAAAATATCACACTCCTACAAAGCAGGAAGTATTGTACGGCAAGAAAGCTTGCTTGAATTAGATAAAGATGGGCAACATGTAGCTGATCAG
>CAWKGG010000089.1:0-11657 GCA_963848985.1 uncultured Methanosarcinaceae archaeon | reverse complement strand
GATATGGGAAATATGACTTCCTAATGAAACAGAGATAAAATTGTAAAGGATTTCGATAGACCCTCATATTTCGTCAGTATCATATAACTGGCACATATACAAATGACTCGTGAAAATTAGAGGTTCATCGAAATCCTACATAATTTCAACGCATCATTTATGCACTACTATATGAATATGATGAAATTTAGGAATTAATCAAAATCTTCTTTAGTATTTGTAATGAGTGTAAGGCCATGAAGAATATCTAACAACTAACTTAAAATTTTGATGGGGCCGTTGAGATTCGAACTCAAGTCGCAAGACCCCCAGTCTTGCAGGATGGACCAAGCTACCCTACGGCCCCACAATGAATGCTATGTTTTTTGGTGATACTTTTCCTCTTTATCTGACATCTTCAACTATTGTAATTAAATATATAGTATAAATGTATATCGGTAGAGAAAGCCGGCATTTCCCCTGAAAAGATTTCGCATTAAATATGTTAGGTTGGCTCTATTTTCTATTTAGAGATCAATGGTAGAAGATCAGATGGATCATTATTGAGACTACGAATTGAGACGAGACCTCCAACAGAGATTAATCTAGGGATCTAATCTCGTCATTTCAACTGGATCAGTTGATGCTAATCAGGAACCTCTCATGAGGCGAATATTGGTAAGCTAAAAAAATTATTTATGACTTAATAAAGCTAATTGAACAAACTTATTGCTATCATAATTTTGGAGCCTGTTAATTTGAGTAGGCCATATAAGTTAAGTATAGGGGACTTCGATTAATCTATAATTTTTTTCCTCGAAGGAATCCTGTCCAAAATTTTTCCGCTCATTTCTGCATTTTACCCGGTTCTTTTCGGAGTCTTTATTCTTTGATTTTAAAGGTAGTTTCCACTATCTTTAATATAATCTTTTTATTTTCATTATCCTCAAATGATATAAATTCTAACAAAAAGCTGTATACATATATGCCCATTCAACAATTGTAAAAAACACTTTAAACATAATGATTACTTCAGTCTCGTGTATATCTTTAAAAACTTTTTTGTTAAAAAACAGTGACTCAAAAATGATAAGAACAGATTTCCAATCAATTAAGGAATAAATTTCAGCAAGTTATTACCCAACTGACTGAATATGTTTATATTATTCTTTAAGAACCAAATCAGTAGGAGTTTTCATGAGCAAAAATTACTGTTAAAACATTTAACTCTCCAATGATCAAATGTATAGAAATTTGTCAAATTCTCCGGAAATTGTTCTCATGACTTCGAGCTTTGCTTGCTTATGGAATAAGAAATGGTGTGATTTTGCATTAAAGCTTTCCTGGGACAACGAGAAACTTCAGATATCTGCTTTACTTGTGCATGCTCTCGGCGTTCAAAGATCTTCTGAATAATTTTGGCTCTTTCATATACAGTTCTTTTCTGGGAATACGTAATTTTGGGACAACTTTTATACATTGAAGATGAGACAGATGTTTCATAGACTCTGTAATTGAATGCTTTTTCACTGATCCTTTATTAGGGCATTAGGTTTAAGGAGCTTGAATGCTAGGATCTCTACTACTTCGTTGTTATTTTACCTTTTCAAGAACTCAGCATTATAATCCTTTATGAATAAGAAGAGTGAATTTTATTCTCTTTTTTTCTCTTCACTTTCTGTTCGTGTTCCTCTTCTTAAAGTTGTTCTTACAGCTCCGGGACTTGAGGGGGGGATATTTCTCTCACACTCTTGCCCAAGTTCGCATTCCACTACAATTCCACGGAGTAAGCGACCCAGAATATCAGAACCAGTTATAATCCTTTTTTCCTGATCCCAGTAGAGAATAAGGTCCTGGTCGATTACGTCATCTTCCGGGTACTGTGGAAACACCTTAAATTGCCGGATTACTCTTTCGAGAGTTGTCTTCGGAGACGTCACAATAACCGGGAAATGGCAATAAGAAAGAGGATTAAATGGATCTTTCTTGTAAACCGCATCACGTAGGAAATGGTCCGCATCAAGAACCATAACAGGTTTGTCAGTGAGACTGGTGATTATCACCCATTTCTTCCCCGAAGCTTCTATTTTCTGTAGAAAGGGGTCAGATGGTTCCATGTTAAATGAAGGAAAAACGGGTCTATTATTTTTTACAGGAAGAGATATTATGCTTCTTGGGTCTATTATCGAGCCTTCATCTGAAATACTAACGTCATCTATGGAAAGAAAGTTCAAGGCCCCCCTTCCTTCAAAGGCACTAATATCAGATTTTCCTGATTCTATATGCTTTTCGAGCATAATCCTCACAGCATGTTCCTTGAAGAGTTCAAGTTTTTCTTTCCCAAGCCACCTGTCAAGGATAAGGGCTGTTGGTTTGGCTACAGGATAGAGAATAAACTGATAGAAATGAACGAGAGGGGTTAGTTTTGCCCCAAGTGAAAGGGCATTTCGGGAAAAATAAGCCTGGGGTGCAATTTCTCCGAAACATGTGATTACGAAGGTCGAAAAGAGGAAAGCTGAAGCTCCTGTCAGTACAGAATCAGTAAGCAGGGTGATCAGGACATTTATGCCTATATTTCCCCAGAGCAATGTGGTCAGCAGGAAATTTGAATCCCTTCGGATCTGCAGGATTTTTATAGCTTCTTTATTGTTTGCCTCGGCTTCGATTTCAAGCTTAAGTCTCCCAAGGCCAAAAATTCCGATAGTCAGCCCGGCAAAAGTGGCGGACTGAATCATACAGAGTATTATCAGTATCCAAGTAATTATTTCATTCATTATGAGTCTATAACCTCTATAATATTCATCTAAGCCTCATCAAATGCCTTAAGCCTAGTCGAATGCATAATCTGTTATGTTTAATATAAATTTGATCTAAGAGTCTTGATTTTACTAAATTTAATCTTATATTTCTCTACCATTTAAATCATTAACTTTTTATAAATTTTCTCCATTTTTTTAATGACTCTATTGGAAATTCTCAAGATCATCTTTAATTTAAGTTTTAATTACCAAATTCCTTCTTGTCCATGATTGAATAGAGCCATAATTAATTTTTTATCATATAAATAATCTCATTCCAAAATCAAATTTTTTGTGTCATACCCCGTCGCTTGTACCTGGGTATGACACAAAAAATTTGATTTTATGGTTATGTCATTTGGTTACCTTATCTGCAAGCTCAAAAAAACAGTGTGATATCGTTGTTATCCTATATTTCTTGAAGCACATGTCTAAATGTATATAAATGCTATATATTCTACATGGCTTAGTAAATTCTAAAAGCTATTTCAGACAAAATGGCAGTATGACTAATTTTCTTTAAAATCGTAAATATAAACAAGTTATTGAGTAGATAAATCTCGTATCGCAAGAACCAATTCCATACGGTGAGCAAAAATTTGACTTGAATTCACAGTAAATTCGCACCACTATCCAGTTATAAGATAGTAAAGGCCCACTGAAATCCCTGCACCTGCAAAAGTTGCCAAAAAATTGACTCCGCTGTTTGAAAGAATACCACTCTTTTGAAGCGTAGCCCCGAGGATGCTGTCCACGTTAGTCCCAAAAAAACCACCGACTGTTGCAATACAAACTGAAAGCGGAAGGTTGTCAGATACCCCTAAGATGTAGGCAAGCAGCCCTATCACCGCAGAGGCAAAGATTGAAGAAATTTCGCCAAGTAAGGAAACAGCTCCATCAGTTCCAGGTTCTACAAACTTAAGAGTTGTAATCATCCTTGGTCTTCCCTTTGCTGTTGTCCCTATTTCACTTGCTAGGGTATCACCGGTAGCTGTTGCAATCGTGCCCAGATATGCATACACGATCGGAATACTATGTTCCGGGAAAATTCCAGATGCTATCGCCAGGATAAGTGCTGCGGTGCTGTTTGAAAATACATTTTCATAACTGCGGATTCCTTCCTTAGTCTGTGCAATTCCGATGGATTTTTTGTATTTGTATTTATATCGTGTAAAACCTCCTCCCAGAATAAAAAAAATTAACAGAAGTAAAAACCAGGAAAGATCTGTGAAGACAATTATCAGGGCTCCAAGAAGGGCAGCACTTAGAAGAGCCGATACGTCGGCAATTTTCGCCCTGTAGGCCAGCACGCCAAGGAAAAAAGAGAAGGTGACAGCTATTAGCATTTTTTCCGGAGGGACCCAGTACCTAAATTCTTCAAAGATCCACATAGTCATCCCTACACCCAATGGTACTGATATATTTCTTTCTATTCTGGATGGAATCGACTCGAAAAGAGATCCTGTGACTGCTCCTATTACGGCTATGAAGAATACCATATTGTATGAAACCGAAATCTTTCCCCAGTAAACGATCCAGCACGCTGCAAGGAATGCCGCAACAATACGAATTCCCAGGACAGCCGCACTCCAGAATATTGAGAAACTTCTCCTTTTAATCCTTCTAAATTTTGGCTTAAAATCAGAATCATACTCTTTTTCCACAAAAGAATGATTATGGTTTCCAACTGCTGCGACTGCAAACGCGGCAAATACTATATATAAAGGATACGTGTACGAAGAATTCCCTGAAATAAATGATACAAATAGCATCAAAGATAGGGAAAAACAAAGACTAATTACATCTCTGTAGTGGTTAATATAATTTCCTGAAAACCTAATAGCTAGGAAAAGTATGATTGACAGGAGAAAAACAAGATTAATTCCCGCAAAAGGGGCTATTAGAATGAGTAGAAGATATAGCGTATGGATTACAGGAATTCCATGGTAGGAATTCTCTTTTTTGAAAGGTATGGCAGCTCTGTTCATATAAGACATCTTTTGCTTTTTACACTTTCCAGGGAAACTAAACCGAATAAATTTTTCTCTGTAGAATACATAGTTGTTGCTCTTTCATGTTTTATCCAGAAATACTTTCGCTTCGAAAGTTGTTTCATCTTATTTATATTTTCACAATTCAAATAACTTCATGCATTATATATTAATAGGCTCACCATATCGCTTTTCCTATGAATAGTAACACTTTTTAACATCTTCTGGGCTTGCCAAAATTTAGCATTAATCTCACTAGAAATTTACTGCAATCAATTCTATAACTTCAACAGCAACAGGCCCAACATATTGTTTGACAAAAACTTTTTCGATATTATATTAATTTGATTTATATCTTTGTTGGCTTATATATGACATTGCAGCCAATTTGGGATTTTTTTGTTTTACTTCCAAACCAAAAAATTCTGTTTCTGATTCTTTTCTTGATTTTTCAGAATTTGTCAGTAAGATCTTTTCTCTTGTATTCATCCATTATCCGGTATATTTGTGACTCAGTATTGCAGTTACTCGTTTTTCTATTCATCTAAAATAATCTCACAAATCAATATACTTTCAGATGGACCCAGATTTCTTTGTTAGAGATTTAACTTTTTTGAGCTGCATATTTTTTTTATTATCAGCATTTATCAAACCATTTGATTTCAATATTGTAAAAGATAACATTGTTTTTCCCTGATAGCTTTGAGGTTCTTTATGCTTGCATGCCATGTATAAAACTTGATGAATTTCTGTTTAAATACGTTTTCGATTGGCTTTATCAAAATATCACGGAACTTATCATTCTTGGTTTTATTATTTCTGGAGTGTGGAATGTCACAAATACACAGTACTTTAGGTCTTGGATGGCGTGAAAATTCATTTTTATTTGTTTTCTTTTAACCCTCTAAATCATCGCTTATTTGTGAAATGAATTCTTGTTGGCCCCATGGTAAGGTTTTGTCCCCTCTCTGACCGGGATTTAATACGCATTGGAGTTAAATAGCTTTGTCCATGTTTATGGTCATATCATGTATCAAATAATGTTGGTGCCTGAGTACTTATACAACATATTCTTCAATTAGTGACTTACAATAGATCGCTTGTATGTAGTTTCCATTATTCGCGTGGAACAAGGCTATTAAATTCATACTATGTAAGTGGTAAAAGATAAAGTTCGTTATTTCTAGAATTTAATTCTAGCAACTCTCTATCAGATATAGTCCAATAATAAAAAAGAGGTAATTTTCACAGATTTTTCAAGCTTCAAACTGAACTGAAAAAAACGATATTGTGATGTGAGTCTATGGTCATGTGGAAAGTTTTATTGATCGTTGGAAATACGATAGAAGAGCAATAATCATTATAGGTGATTCCAATTAACCTCTAACTTTTTATTTCGTGGGAATCCTGGCCAAATCTTTCCTGTGTATTAGGCTAGAAGGTTATATCCAAAGTATGACTTATGGCCCTTTTTTTGTCCATCTTTACCTCTGTTTCTCCTTCTCTTTTATAGAATTGAGCGATAACTCAAGGACGTGACCTGGAAAGAGATGTTAAAAAAGAGAAGTTTTACCTGGAATAAAGACAAAAGAAATTCCAGATAAAGACAAGGTTAAACAAAGGTTTTTTAATCTTATTGATTTCATTTTATTGTTGAAATTTCTACTCCTTAATTATTAAACTATAGAAGACTTCTTATTATTTTTCTGTAGCTTAGATTGATTGCAGCTACAAAGCGCTGAAAAATTTAAATTTTGGCGATTTCCAAAAATCTTAAGCAGCCATAGCCGCATTGTACCCTTTGGCCAGGTTGTCATTCACATCCACTACAGCTGAATTCTTTTTTTGGTGTGTATAGCCTTCGAAAACTGCTGGCAGATTCTCAGCATCCTTCTGCTTAGTGATGACCATACCTGCGGAGATGTATCTGCCCTCAGGAATGGTTACACCAATTGCTGCTGATTTTGGCTCAAGTACGCATTTATTTCCTATGTGTGCCTTAAAAACGAAAGCTTGCATGCCAATAAATGTATCGTTACCTCTATCAAAGCCGGACAGTGCACCTGAGACTGATCACCTGAGATTGATGTGCAAGAGAAACCCTTTCTCCCACATAGACGCGTGTTTTTTACCATCGTAACCAGCAACAAGGTTATTTTCAACAGACTTGCCTTGTTCGTCAATTGTCTCAAGGCCGTGAATAACAACTCCATCCTGAACATTACTATCCTTACCTATGAAAATCGGCATACCTTCGTCACCTCTGACAGAAGCCATTGGCGAAACCATCACATTCGCACCGATTGTCACGGCTCCTATGACCGAAGCCATGGGATGAACAAGAGCAGTGTGATCAATCACAGGACTACTGGCTTGGGATTCCATGGTGTCACAACATTAGGCGTGATGTTCGAAAACACACCCGGATTTACATTTTTTTCTTTTGCTCCATCAGTATGTGTGCTTGTGCTCATGGCAAGGGGCACTAAAAGAGCTAGAATCAGGATTGTAAAAATTTGCTTGTTAAACTTCATAGATGTTACACCCACTCTTTCTTTTAAAGGAACTACTCTACCCTCTTATTCTACCCTCTTCATTTTATAATCCCAGCTGTTTTTAAAGAAAACAGCTTTCAAAAAGTGTCATTCTGCTCTAAGGTGGAACAAGAAGCGCTAATAACAGTAAAAAAAAGATTAATTGTACTTTAATTTATTGATTAGCATCTTTAACTTAAAATATTCAGCTTGTAGACATAAATATTTATTATAATCTATTTAAAAAACCGTTCTAGAGCTGGGATGCTATGTGATTCCAATATAAATTCACTTTCTTTCTTAATTCAATAGTGGCTCCGAGATGCTAGAATGAATGTTACACAGTACATGAAAACAGTGAATTCTCAATAAAAAATGTGTGGATAAATAGATTAAAGATATGAAGGCTTGATAAACTCATAGAGTTGTTTTTGTTATATATTTTCCATCTCTTCAATACTAAGAACATTTTCTCGAATTCTATGGATCATCCTATGAAATTTTGAATCCGGTTTTTATATTTGTAACTAATTCGTGAGTTTACCATAAATCCCATTTTCCGCAGATGTACGCAAAAATGGCATGTATTTTCTCAATATGGCAGTAGCTTAAAAATTAATCTAACTTTCAATGAATAATAGTGGGCACATTGGCAAACAAATTTTATATATGTGACATATGCGGAGTGTCGGACAAATTGAATCTAATGAGGCTGGGTTATATAAGATTTATACAGAGTCATTCGAATTGTATGATTTTACAGAAAATTGATACTTGTTGAGAAATCCTTACTTAGCGTATTCCTACTCAAGTGTTTATCTTTTTACTATTCAGTAGCCAGCTTACAAAGATAAAGACGATAACTGCAATAACTTTGTAAAAAACACTAAGCAAAAGAGAACCGTATTTACTCTTCAAGAAAGGATTTGTGTTATATATCTGCTCATTGGATGTATACATAATTTCCAGTGGATCATTGCTGTGATCTAATCACAAGGAATGGGCTCATTCCTGCTCTTCAATGGCAAACATTGCTATATCACTATATCACTATAATGTCCCCATTACATCCACTGATAATTTCCAATTCCAAATATAATATCCTACGTATACAATATATCCACGTATACAAATATCTCTACGTATACCAATATCTCTACGTATACCAATCGTCCTTTGGCAATATTTCTGATTGTTTCGCCTGTAACTTTTTGAGAAACGCCTTTATTTTTCTGCAGGTTTAAAGTTCCATCTTACTCTAATATCAGCATCTTCTGACACTAAATCTCAAAAATAAAAATGTATTTCAGTTTTCCATTTCAAGGTTAATTCTTTTAAGATTAGTCCTCAAAAGGTCAACTTCTTCAAAATAAATAATACAATAACCTTTTTCTTTTATCACGAAATTCTGACTTTTTGGTTTTGTTATCAATTATACTCATTTGTAAACTATGATCAAAGACAATTCAAGTATAAGCCCAATAAATAGTACTTTAAAAAGAGTTGGAATATCTATATAGCTGTGGCTGGACATGATCTAGACTAAATACCGGTAGCAAAAAGCGAATCTAAGCAATTTGTTGAAATCGTAAGCTTATACAAATTCCATGCAATTACCCCATATACTCATACATTCACTCAGCGTACTCACACATCTACCGGTAATTCCTCACTCTCTAAATCGTCATCTGTTTACTTTAAACTACAATAATTACCTATATTGTTTACAACTTTCGTCAATTATTACTTGAAAATCAAATAATATATCATAAGTAAGATAATAATTATGTATGTGTTCTGTGACTTTGAAAGACAGCAAGTAGAATATATCCATTTGACATCTCTCTGAATTATGAATTTCTGTTTGACAGTATGTAACTGGTTAAGCTTGGTTACGGTTTATGATGACAAAACTATAGGATCGTTTTCATTTTTGATCTCCAGGTAAGCGAAAATTCAAAGGAATCTTCTCTTTTTTCTAATATAAGTCATGCTTGATTAAAGTTTCACTATACTCAACTAGTCCATACATTTGAAAGAGATTTAGCTTGCTTCAAAAGGGCATATGCTTATAGATTAGATTATATCCGAAAAGTCATTATGGCATGTTGTAAAGTATTTAGACAGGAGAATAGAAATCTCTAGATAAATTCGTGGGCTCATTAGAAGCTCACAGTGGGACTTAAATCAAATAGTTACTAGATTTCATTGACTTATTGAAAATTATGGCTTAGATGAATTATAAGATTATATTTTTATAATTTTTATACTATAATGCATTTTCAAAATATCGCAGATGAGGGTTTCGGATGCCAAGAGTAGTATTCTTGAGTCAGAAAAATTATAGATAATTTCAATAAACTCCTTAATTTCATCATATGCTTCTAAATTGTATATAAACGACTCATGAAAATCCGAGGTTCATCAGAGTCCTCATAATTTATGAGCTCATTGAACCCATATGGCGATTATTTTATCGATGGCTACATGGGTAAATTTCCCTTCATTATTAAGAGTCAGAACATTATCTGCACAAGCTTCAACTATTCCCCTGAAAACATCGGGCCCGCCGCAGTAAACATCTACAGCCTTATTGAGATAATGTTCTACTATAAAGGATTGCATCAAGTTCTTTTCCTCCTTTCTTTTGTTGTCGGATTTTTTACCTGTTAGTGTTGCTGACACACACAGGCTTTGGCCTGCGAGTATCTATTAATTATAGAGGATTTCGATAAACGCCAATTTTTGGATGGTTGCTTATAAAGATGATATAAGCAATTTGCTGAAATAAGAAGTTTATTGAAACTCTCTATAATTATTCTTTTTTCCTTATATCTAAGATTTCCTTGGTCGCCAACTTCGCAGTAAATTTTTAATTTTCTGCAATTTACACACTTTGAGTACAAAACCCAGCGCCCTAGATTTTGCTGTGATTTACATTTTTGCTGCTTCAGTCCTACACATATACCTTTGTCTCAGCAGGAATGTTTGAAACACCACGTAGATTATTTTCTACATTCACATTGACTATAACGTTGTTTGTGCCTGTGTCAATTACAGAAACATTGTCACAGTCATAGTTCTCGCGTACATGTTTCTATTATGGAGTGACTGCAACTCCTACTGGCTTCTTTCCTACAGGCACCGTGGCTATAACAGTATTAGTAACCGTATCAATTACAGAGACATCGCTGCTCCACAAGTTCGTCACATATACCTTTTTCCATCTGGAGTGACTGCAACTCCAAGAGGAAAGATTCCTACCTTCACCGTGGATGTAACTTTGTTTGTTGCAGTGTCAATTACAGAGATGTTTTGGCTGAAGAAGTTAGTCACAAATACTTTCGTTCCATCTGGATCAATTGCAATTCCCTCAGGTTTATGCCCGACCTCCATCATCGATATAACCTCATTTGTGTTTGTATCAATTACAGAAACAGTGCCTGAAACATTTTGGCTGCCTGAATTCGCCACATATACCTTTTTTCCATCAGGAGTGACCACAACTCCAGAAGGTTTTTGTCCTACATTTACAGTGGCTGTAATTTTATTTGTGCCTGTATCAATTACAGATACATTGTTGCTACCATAGTTCGCCACATATACCTTGGATCCAGCTGGGTTGACTGAAACTCCACGAGGCCATCTTCCTACATTCACAATAGCTGTAACCTTGTTTATGTTTGCATCAGTTACATATACAGTATTGTCGCCGCTGCTTGCTATATATACCTTTTTCCCATCTGGAGTGACTGCAACTCCTCTAGGATGGGCCCCTACAGACACATTGGCGGTAATGCTGTTTGTAGATGTGTTAATTACAGAGATTAGGTTGTCAATGGGGTTTGTAAAATATACCTTTGTTCCATCAGGGGTGACTGCAATTTCAAGAGGAAAGTGGGGGGATTCTAAATTTACCGTGGCTGTAACTTTATTTGTTGAAGTATTAATTATAGAGACAGTGTTGCTACCAGCGTTTGTAATATATACAAATGGTACTGCGCCTGAGGTATTCATCAACATTAAAAATGCCAGCACGGTTATTCCTAAAATTTTTAGGAAGGGACACCCTTTGTATATTTTAGTCCACATTCTTTTTTTCATTTTAAACCTCAGCACATGGATTTCTATTGATTAATGTAAAAAATAATTGCAAAAGGTGTATCATTGTGTACTTTCTGCAAAAATTACCTACCTGCCCCTTTTATATAGAGGAAAAGCTCGTCTGTACATTGTAAAATGTAAGCTCTTGTCAAATTACGATTATAAATTACAGCTTAAGAATTTCAGGGCTGTAATGTATCTCCTCAAGCCAATGATGACTATTTTGATGCTGTTTCTGAAAATATAGCTAC
>CAWKGG010000088.1:0-25303 GCA_963848985.1 uncultured Methanosarcinaceae archaeon | reverse complement strand
TCAGCCGGGCCAGTCCGGCGGCGGCATCGAGCTCAAGGATTACGCCAAGCGCACGCGCAGCGCTGGCGAGGTGGCAAACGATCTGCAGGGCAAGATTGCCGGCATCGCGGGGGAAAACCTGGCGGCCTTCCAGCCCTCCTCCCTGCCGGGCAGCTTCGGCGATCTGCCGGTGGAGTATGTAATCAAGACCACGCGTCCGTTCAGCGAGCTGGATGGTGTGTCCGAACGTTTTCTGGCGGAGGCGCAGAAGACCGGGCTGTTCGCCTTTGTGGATCGTGATCTGAAAATCGATCTGCCGCAGGCCACCATCGTGATCGACCGCAACAAGGTGGCCGCCCTTGGGCTGGACATGACCACCATCGGCGGCGTGATCAACTCCCTGCTGAGCGGCGGCTATGTGAATTACTTCGATCTGGCCGTAGATCGACACGGTTTTCTTATAAAAATCAAGTTTTCAATTGGCATTATCGTGCCAGACCGTTGTCGGACATAATATTCTTTCCAAATAACGTGCGACACTTTATATTAAATGCCGGACATATGTCAGATAATATGCCAGACGAGAAACGTAAGATAAGTGTTCGCATCTCAGTTATAACTCTTGAAGCGGTGCGACAACTGGGATATGATAGTCCGACAGAAGCTATAATCAAGGGGCTAGACTTATTAATCAAAGAAAATGATCCGTGCGACAACTGCCAGACAGCGCCGGACAATGGTCGGATACAGGACCAGCAGATCGAAATTGAGTTTTTGAGAAAAGAAATAGATGATTTAAAAAGTATCCATAATAACTATATGATACAAGTTCAAACTATCCTAAATCAAAAAACAATTGAAGCTCCGGGAGCAAAGAAACCATGGTGGAGATTTTGGTAAGTCAGACTATAATTATACCAATTTATAAGAATGAATGGTAAAATATTTTATATCAAAAATGGATTAAGTTAGGATGAAAAACATTTACTAGTTAATAACTCACTACTTTTTTCAACCCGATCAAACTTTGCTAGAATTTCTTTCCGAATCACATCAGTATCCGGAACTGTTATCTCAACATTCACATTCTGATTCTCAGATACAACGTTTGTTTTCTTAAATACGCGCCTTCCAAAGTCTTCGCTGAAGCGTCTTTCTAGGATAAACATGCAAACTTGGCAATTTCCAGCTTTCGCCGCATCGTTCAGTCTTTGTAATATTTTTAGAGCTCCTTCTGCATTCCGTTGTTCAATATGTTTATAGAATTCAAAGTACTTTCCTGAAGTTGAATCTCTTCCCAGTTTCATCCATTGATTGAAAGTCTGGTAAGTTACGCCGGCTGCCGAAGCAGCGAGAGCGTACGTCAACCCAAGAGATACACCATCGCCGATCTTCTGTTTTACTTCATTTGTTAATTTTGTAGGTCTGGACATTGATAACACCGTTTTTTATTTTACATAGTTAATATTAGTAAGTATTGTATTTAATGTTTTTTTAGTTCTTTTATGCACTAAAGCTGGGTTTGACTAGATTAGTTAAAATGGGCCATTCTCAGCCGTTTTAAGACGTTTTTTTACAAAGGGAATGATATTCTATGTACTCTTAATAAAAGTCTCGCTAGTGAGCTCATATTAAGTCATTTTTCGACCAATTTAATTCCCCATGTTTCAAATTTGACTGCACGGTAAGTGACTTCACGATATTTTTCCATATATTTATATTACTTTAAAATTATAAAAATTATGTTATCAGATACTCTTACTCAGATTTTGGGATCGGATTTCACATAATTGTCATGCTATTAGATAAAATTAGTATTATACAGAATATGTGCAAAAAATAAACAATGACCAAAAACAAGAAATATAAGTATAATTTGAAAAAATAAAAATGATTGGTGATTGAAAAATAACACAATCACTTTTCAAACCGGTTCATTCCAATTTAGATATTATGCGACCTGTTCCTATCTGACGACTCGTCCTTATCACGTAATTTATCATTACAAGAGTGATCCCCACATCCACAGCACCCATCATCGCATCCACAGGCTGGGAATTTTAAGAAATCTACAAAACCGGTACTAGAATCCGTTTTCAATATTACATTTCCATTTCCATGTCTCGATGCACTTACAGTACTTACCAGCATCAAAATTAAAGCTATCAATATGGCTATTTTGTACAAATTTCGTTTAATTACCATCAATTTACCCCCTATTTTATATGGCATTTTCACCAAAATAAAACAGATATAATAAAAATAGTAAAATAATATATATATCAATAGGAATTAATGATTTTTATATATAACTTTATATATATCTATATGGGTAAAATATAATACATCATATATATTCTTATTTTGGAAGTTTGACTACTATCCGATTTGTTTTCCAATTAATATAACCTACCTTTGGGCTATTACATTATAAATGACTCATTGTTGAGCGATTTAAGGTACCTTCTTGAGTAGGCTAGGGTTTATTCTACATTGAGTGAATTATACCAGTTCCAGGAGCTAAGATGAAGTTTTTATTGACGGCATGAATGGATTTCCCTATACTATAATTCATGGAATTCGGTCCAGCTGATGTTAATACTAATTAGTTTAAGTTAGAATAATATATTCAGAAAAATATATAATTAATTAAATCATAATTTGCAAATTCCACAGTATACCAAATAAAATATTCGATCGAGCTGTAGGTGTTCCCCCTTCACCAGCAGCTCATAAAATCAACTTTTTGACATTTGAGATCAGTCTGATCACCTAAACGAATTAAACAAAAGAACTCTCATTTTGGATTGTGAGTATATAATTGATCAATATTATCTCATTGTGTTTATATAACACCGCAAATGTTTGCTGTTGATACTGCTGCACAGACATTAGGTAGCTCAAAAATCAAAATTGCATGATTTTAGTACCATTGAGTTCGAGTTAGAAACATATATTCCTAAAATGATATAATAAATTAAATTTAATTATGATTGGTATTTTATCCCCTTGCATTAAAGTAGATAAGTGACCGAGCTGCAGGTATTCCTTCATCTGCAGCTCACAAGATCAACTTTTTTCACATCTTAGATTGGTCAGGTCACCTAAACTAATAAGAATTTCTATTTAAGATCAATATTCTTGCTCTTATTCTCTCTATTTAACTGTATTAATTTCTAGTTTAAGTATATGGCCATTTTTTCTTATGAGATTTAAAGAAGGCAAAGCGCTGTCCTACTTATTACTTTGCAATAAAAGAACTATCATTTGTTGAATGATTTAAGCCTTTTTAAGTACAACGGGTAATCACCAAAGATAAATTAAAAACAGACTGTAGGGCCTGGGATTAAGTCATTCATTAACTAGCGTGGAAAAGGCTTCTATATACTATAATTCATGAGACAAGGATCACATAATGTTAATACTAAATAGTTTAAGTTAGGATAATATATTCATAAAAATATATAATCAATAAAATCTATTTACAATTCAACGGTTTTAAGTGCTTTCATGTAAACCTACCTACTATCGAGCTGCAGACATTTACTTTCCTTCATCTGCAGCTCGCAAGATCAACTTTTTTGAAATATTATATGTGCGCCTGTTCGCCTAAACAATTAAATAAAGCATGCAGGGATCGATTGTGGGGCGATCTAGGCATTTTCAGGAATTGAATATGATTCTCCTATTCTATAGATTGTAAACGTGCTGTTGGGGTTGGAATGCAGTCATTGATTGCCTAGAAAGAGTGATCTATCGTAATTCTGAAATCAAAACCACTAATGTTAATACTAAATTATTTAAATTAGAATAATATATTAGCAAAAGTATATAATTTAATAAATTCAATTATGTTTGCAACAGCATCCCATAGATCATCAAAGTAGATAAGTGAGCAAGTTGTAGGGTTAAATCCCTACAGCTTATAAGGTCAACTTTTTAATATCTAGGATTATTACTTCCATCCCCACGAATTGAGTTTCTCTGCTTCAGTTTGTAAATCTTGATTATCTAATAACCGTTGATACCCAGGATAGCATCTATTGAAATCGCTCAATAAATCAGAGATGCTTTCAACCCTGCAATTATAGTTATCTCTTACTGAATTTTCTAAATCTGTTCTAAACGATTTAACGTGCTAAACTTTTTTTATGAAGTTCTCTTCATTGAATTGCTCGGAATTTGTTACTTTTTGCTCTTGGACAAGATCATTTTCTATGTTGTCCTTGTATCCTGTCCTATGGCTGTTGATATCTGAAAATCGTATATTTGGACAGGATAAATCCTTTCCTGTTAGTGAGATTTCTGTATTTACATACTTTTCATTATCTCTACACTCTATAACATTTAAAATATTTTGATATACAGGTGTAGGAAGAATATTATAATTAGTTACAAAGGGATTTACATCTTGTCCGATCTCGGATTTTTCGCTATCAATAGAACTAGGACAAGATACATTTTTGACAGATTCATATCCTGTCCTAACCTGTCCTATCTTATCCGTTTTGATTTTCAAATTGTCCCATTTGGTAATTTTCTTTATACTGTAACCATTTTGAACATTTTCTCTGTGTGAAGTGTAACCCATGCCATTTAATTTTCTAGAAAAGCCGATATTGGTTATGTGCTGCTTTCCGCATGATTGGCACCAAGCAACATACTCTAGATATAATAATATTGCATCACAATCTTCATCAGATATCTGTGTCCGTTCGTCCATAAAAGCAGCTACAGGATTACTGTTAAATTCATACTCCTTCTGTGTGGCTTCTACTGACTTTTCATTTGAAAACTTGCCATTTTCCCTTACTCTTTTAAGGCCGTCGAGAGCCAAATTAAGAAAACCTGAAAGTTCTTCTGGCGTCTGTAACTTCGTAATTAGTGATTTGTCTGCATTTTCGCCTTCAAAGTTATTAGGGAATCTAATTAGAATCCACCTACGATAATATGCTTTGTCTTTCTTCCCTTCTGGAATATCATTCGCAGAAAAAACCAATTTAGTTGTGTTTTTGAAAGTAAAGGGATTCTGATACTTGTTTTCTCCATCTAGTAAATCAAACCCACTTGTCAACTTCTTAAAATTTTCAGACTTCTGCATTTTAATATCTGGTATATCCCCACAAATATTAACCAGCTTTCCAAACAATTTGGCTAGTCTGTACTTATCGAATTCAAGTTTTTGAAGGCTTTCCGCCGATGTGTTTTCCCTACCAAAAAGTGCTTCTAACAGTGCAAGAAATACACTTTTTCCATTTGAGCCTATACCATGCAGCATAAACGCTTTTTGTTGTGAGCAATCAGTAGTTAAACAATATCCTGCTATCTCACACAACAAATTGATATCTGACTCAGCTACTACACTTTTAAAGTAATTGTTAATTTGCGAGCATTTAGCGTCTTTGTTATAATTGACTGGTATTTGGCAGATACTTTTAATTTCTGGGCTGTGATCTTCAGTTTTCCACGTTTTAAGATTGAAAAGACAGTTTTTCAAATTAATGTATTTTGACTGAACTTCTTCGATACTGTCCCTTGTGATCCGAGTATAGGCTCTAATGTAAGCCAGAACTTCATTCACATACTTTGCAGTAGCCTTTAGGATATGTTCCATAGGAAAATCCGGATTGTTGCTCTGCCAATAATCTATAAAAATTATATTATGTTTGTTCCGAATTTCGGTATCTAAAATAGCTTCTGATCCTTCACATATGTAAACTCCATCTTTGTAAATAAATATCTGATCATTATCAAGCATTGTAAAAATATGGAACTCGTCTAGTATTCTATCAGCTACCACGTCAAATGGTACTTGGATTTTTTTTAGTTTTCCATATGGGGTCTTCTCTGATTTTACTTTCGTATTTTCGAGTTCAATACAGTCCCTTGTAGCCTGTTCTTTTTCGTTTTTACTTTTAAAAGTTTTTTCTATAAATTCTATTTGTTTTGCGGAATCTAACGGATCCCAAAAGTTACTGTTTAAATAATCTGTAATAAGTGTTGCAATATCTGGAAATTCTAAATCGCTTAGTTTTAAAATAATTTTACGATATATTAAACCAGGATCTCTAATTTTATTGATGTTCGTGTTAATTAAACACTCTAGCTCTTGATCGCCTATAATCATGTATATGAATTCGTCGTCAAGGCTCACCTTTCCACAGATACTGAGCTCTGGATGTCTATTGAACCTAGCTTTAAGCGACTCCGCTAAGGTCATTTTCATGCACCCTTCCGCGGATAAATCAACAAATGATCAAAATCAAAAAAAGAACTTGTAGAAGACGATGAATCTCCCCAATACACATACGACAGCAGGACTTTATCCTGATTAATTAAAGCTTTAATATCAGGATCGGTTATGTTGATCTTCGCGTTTAATTTTGGTCGATCACTGTAACCAATCCACACGTCACCCATAATACCAGCTGGTTTGATACCTTGATTATATACTGTTTCAGGATTTTTACCTTTAAAACCACCTTCTGGATGCGTGGAGCCAAAATGGATGGGTTTTCCTGAAATAGTTAACAATCCAGCTTCGATGCAGGAGAGTTCTTCATTCTTAGGCATTAGAAGAATTACTTCAGAATCTGAAAAAAACTTACCATTATTATAATTAAGTTTAAGTTTCATATTAGGTGCCTTCAGTTAAAATTAATTTACATGATGTACTACCATCAACCACCAAATTCCACCTTTTATACCACCCTTGATCTGTCCATGCTAGTAATTAGCCAAATACTAACACAATAATATTTTTTAGTTCAATGAATCATCTAGTTTCCTTGTGATCCATTCACTGTCAAAGTATTCCGGAAATTTTGCCTTTATTCCCATCTCAATAACCTCATAATGTTTTAACCTATTAGTGGCTGCAATAATTCCAATTGTCTTTACCACTTCCTTTTTTGCGTTTAAAGTTAGGAATCCATTTTTAGACTCGTACTTACCATAAACTGAACTTTTTGTCGACATATTTACAAATCCGTTAACTATTAACATAAACCACTAATACCCCAAGCTATATAAGCATTATGTCTACCAATATCGAAAGTATATTTTAATCACATATAAACTTTTGCAATCATTTAAAAAATAATAATATCTAAGAAATCAAACGTCCGGGAGAATGCTGAATAAATAGGACTTGGGGATTGTATATACAAAAGTAATTTTCATTTTACCTGGTCTATTGCTGTTGCATCCATCGTTGAACTTGACAACCGAATGGCAAGTAATTTGATACTAAGTGTTGTAAAAACGATGGGAAAAATTATTAACAACACTTTGAGTGTATTTGAAATGTGTCATATAAATAACCCTTCATGAATTATAAGAAACAAAAAGAACCCATAAACAATAGAATCTGCATCAATAAGATATCATTATAGAGATGTAAGTGCTATTGATAGTGGTTTAGTCATCCAAGACGACAACCCTGGCCACCTAGGACAGGGATGAAGCTGTCCTGGGCTCAAGATTTCTCAATTTTGGTTATCTTTTAATGGAGTTTTTAGTTATTTACAGCAGATATCCTCAAAGTATCATCTGCCAACGTCTCAATTTTCACAGATTTCCCATCTTGGAAAATACCGGTGTAACCTTCAAGCAACACTTTTAAAATATTAAAGGATTCATATTCCTCAGGAGTTTGGGAAATGATATCAAGTAACATCAAAATTTTTATGTGTAAGGAGCTAAGTGTTCGATTTTTTGTAGACTCTTGATTAAATAGAATTTCAGATGAGGAATTTAGCAATTTTAGAATGTGCTTAAAGTTAACATCAATTATTGCTAATATGTGTTCTTCAGACAACGAATTTAAATTTTCTTCGCAACGAACAGCTAAATCTTGTTTGTAATTCATGGTAATCACTTTATAAATATATACAGTTTAAAATAACATTTAATACTTTTGGAGTTGTTTCTCCCAGTTCAACAGAAATCTTTATTTTTTGGAGACGATCCTGAGCCATTTGCTCAATTTTGAGCATCATTTGAAATGCTTTTGGCAAAAGCTGATCGAGTTCGCTTTTCACTAAAATTCCTAATTTATGCGAGTAGTTAATAGCCACTTTGATCCTGTACCGTCTCACCGGCAATGATTCTCAATGTATTTTCGCTATCCATCTCTACCATTACAGTCTTCATTTTAGCATCATTTGACCTAAACCATTGCATGGGTAGCGAAATCACATAGCTACCCCCCTGTTTGAAGATTTTTCTTTTTCCAAATGTAAACATCGTACCTCCTAAATCTGTTCTGAATACAGATTTAACATTTCTGTCCAACCTTATTGATACAAAATAAAATTTAGATGCGTTAATCTGCTTCTAACCAATAATCACCTCATTAACAATAATCTGTTTCTTGACTACATATACTAATGTAGATTCTTACTTTATAAAGTTAACGATTAAGCTGCTAAATATAAAATGATAAATCAAAATTCATTAATCATTGACCAAAACGTATTACAGACTATTGATCAGCTATATGCCGACATATTCTAATATAAATTCGAACTATATCAAAAATGGAGAATGTACCAACACAATGGAGAAGGTATCGCATGACAGGAGTTACCAACCGGTCTAAAATTTTAGCCAGTTTATTAGAATCTTCTAAAACGACTGCAGAATTGGCTAAAGAAATGGGTTATGTTAATTCGATGGGCATAGCGCGTTACAATATAATTTATAAAGATTTGAAAAGACTTGAAAAAAATGGATACGTTAAAAGTAAAAAAGAAAAAATAGATCAACAGCAAGGAAATACTCCAACAATGTATTCGATTTTTTACAAAATCCAGAACTTAAGAAGGATACTTGAAGAATTTCCGAATTTAATCGAAAATATACAAAGTAGTGAGCTGTCTTTAGAGACAATATTGCAGGAAAATTTTAGTTGGGCAAGTACGTCAGCTGCAAATGAAAATGAACAAATGGAGAATCTAAATCTTTATGAAATAAGTGGTAAGGAAAGCTTGAAGGAGAAATTGAAATTTTCAAAAGAATTTTTAAGATTCTGCCTTACTGACAACCTTAGTGATAAGATAGAAAAAGTTAGAAAACTTACCCAGATATCTACTGAATATTCAAGAACATATCACAGAATAGATATTATTTTCAAAGCATGTATTGCTAGCGATATATTATTAGGACAAGCAAACGATGAGGCGATAGAGTACTCGGAACAAAGAAAAAATGCATTATTTGAAAAAGAATGTCAACAATTGAGAGAATATTATAATAATACAAAATTTGCACCAGATTTTATTCGGGGAAAAGAGTTTAAGAAGGTTGAAAATCCTAAAATTCTTGAAATTGAAAACGAATTTCTAGAAAAAGGGGGAAAATTTATATCCTCTTCTAATTTTATGGATAATGTAGACGGAATCACCCTAGGCTCTGCATAGTTTTTCAAACACTTTTTTAACTATTTAGTTCAGTTAACCGTTCATTGAGTCTTGCTTCAACTAGCTCATCAATTTTCGATTTTAGTAATTCATTTAGACTGTAATCGACGGGTTTAGCCTTTTTTTCTAAATGCATAGCAGTTTCTAGCGCCAAAACAGCACCGCATTTATAACAAAAAAGATTGTTCAGCGTGTTGATGTTCTTACATCTTGGGCAAACATTAGTCTTTGGTTCATTTTTATCTTCTTTAATTTCAATACCATTTGCTTCCAGGATAGCTTGATCTGCATCTCCGCCAGACACATGGACGTAAATACTAGGCATGTTAGAACCCTGGAATTCATCTAAAACGCATATTCATCTGAGCTTCTGTCAAATAATTTGCCCTTTAAGTAGCTATTAAATGCTGGAAAGATGGATATGAACTCTTATTTTGAATTTTTTGCAACGGAAGCAGGTAATTTATCCTTCATAATGCTTCCATTTAAAGGAATTAGATAGCATATTACTATCTTTGGTTTTCGTTTTATTCTATTGTATCATTAGAAAGGATTTTTTGCAACGGAACCGCCAACAGGGACACGAACCAATAACAAGTTTAAGACATTATCAAAGTCTATCATTTACAGACTACGAAATGAGGGATATTGAGAAAAGGCTTATAGAATGGGGAATTTTGCGGAAATGAAATAAACTCAAAAAAAGTATTTATAAATACTAATAGTTTATTAACTAATAACTATTTTCTATGTATATTCGATTCAGAATGGTGAATTAATGAAAGAAGCATTACATTTTGATAAAACAAAACCATCTCCGACACTCAACACTATTCTTATGGTAGAGGATACTA
Organism: uncultured Methanosarcinaceae archaeon; assembly: GCA_963848985.1. GTDB lineage: Archaea > Halobacteriota > Methanosarcinia > Methanosarcinales > Methanosarcinaceae > Methanosarcina. The sequence goes on along the minus strand of CAWKGG010000088.1, from coordinate 15,048 downwards.
TAGAAAATTCTCCAAATAGTGTTATAACCATAGCAGAACTAAAAAGAGCACTTCCAAAGCAAGTTAATCACTATACACTAATGACTATTTTGGAGTACCTGGAAAAAAGTAATAAAATTGCAGTAGGTTTACGAGGTATAACTTGGATTCAAAACGATAATAAAAACTTGAGAAATGTAGCGATTCACGGGCTTGAACTCTGAATCTTTTGACGCGAAATTTACTTCGGTCCAGGTTCAATATGAAGCGTGTAGTTATAAGATTGACTCCTGAAGCAGAAAAGGTATATCAATATCTTAAAACAAAGGCTCCGGACTCAAAGAAAGAAGAAACATTCCTTAATGCATTCCTTCAAAAAGTAGAATTGCTAAAAAGAAATTTTCAGTATGGGCAGCCAATTGCAAAAAATCTAATTCCTTCTGATTATAAAACAAAATATGGGATTACAAATCTCTTCCGTGTAGAACTTCCACTTTTTTGGAGAATGCTTTACACAGTTATGGATGGGAATTCCGGTGACGAAACTATAGTAATTGTGGTCGATTTGGTCAACCATCGAAAATACAATAAGATATTCGGGTACAAGAATTGAATTTAAATTAGGTTCCGTTGCAAAAACTTCAGAATAAAAATGTAAATTTCTAAGTAATAAATAAAAGTCAAAAGATCCTAGAGTCAATCCGATTTTGCAGAATTTTTGGTGCATTACAGCAGACGATATCTTTCTAATTATAGTAATTCCATTCTAGTTAGTTGATACAGAACTAAATTTTCAGGATAAGGGGAAAGAATCATGTATTTAAAACCAAAGCTGGAACTACTTCATCAGGATACACAACGTGCAAAAGGAACTTTACACAAAATATAAAATATAAAAATTTTGAAATCCTTTCTGTATTAGTAATTTATAAAAAGGCAAGTCAATATTTTTACTGACAAATATTATGTTTCTTATCATCCATTGATGTAGAAGTTTTAATGTGAAACATGTGCAACAACGGAGCCGAAAAAGGTTTTTACTGTATTGAGTTATTGGACTTGTTTTCTATTCTTTGAAAAAGTGAGAGTGCTCTTTGATAAAGTGAGAGTGCTTGTTAGTAATCTCCTATATTATCATAGAGTGTAGCGAGATTATTTAGGGTTGTTGCAACATTTGGATGTTGGGTATCTAGAAAATTTTCATAGATTTCAAGTGCTCTTTGATAAAATGAGAGTGCTTTTTCATAATTTCCCATCCTTTTATAGAGTGTAGCGAGATTGTTCATTCATGTTAATTACTTATTTTTAAGAGAAAATCGTATGTATCCGGGTGTAGAGCAAGATGAATGTTTATATTTATTTTTCTCATAAAAGTAATTCAAATGAACTAATCGATTTGCTGGAACATTTTAAATCATTTCTTGCTAACGATTGCAAAAAACCAGCGAGGGACGTGGTTTACCATGTTTGTGAATTGTTGGAGCTTCGATACTGACCCAGAAAGACTGAATGAAGTTTTTTCCTGGCGCCGAGGGCAATATGCCATAAAAACTGTTTGCTGTCTCCGCCGTGATATATCCGGACTCGGTGCAACTGGGCTCCTGATTCAGGACTGTAATGATATTCGACGAAGAGTACAGAATAGTTCCAGCTCCGGACGAGAGCACTACGCTTTCTGAATTTTCCGGACCCACCAAATTCAGTTCAAACGCCGTGATAGGCGCGATTTCATTCGAGGTCACGTTTGGCAGATCCGTCAAGGTCTTGGAAACACTAGCCAAGGTCTTGCCGTTGTTGTCCACCACCACATACACACACCCTGTGACGTTTCCAGTCGTATCGTTCTGCAGCATGATCTTTAGCTTGTAACCGGCGGGAATCATGTTGTTCGGAGCCGATGCCAGAGTGAAGCAGTTATTGATCAGGTTGTCACCGCTGACAGGCCAATTATCGATCCAACCATGGATCTGATTGTCGAAGATAGCGATGCAATATTGTTGCCATGCACATTTATTGTTCTTTGGCGAATAGGCGTTAAGCTGGAATCCGAAGCCTGTGGTACTGCCGCCAGAAACGGATTTGCAGACTATATCCCCGGTGATGTCGATCGTGACTCCGACATCTATCATCGGCCCGCAGCCACTATAGAGGATATAGTTCGAATTGCTTCCCAGCCCGCTGGGCGGCGGAGAAACTGTGTTATAAATATTTTCTATCATCGTTTTCACACTAAAAGGACGTGTCATATTAATATATGAAGCACAGGCACTCACAGTGTTGAAGTTAGTGCCTGGATGGAGGTCTGTTAGTTTTTGCATGGCAGCTTTTAGACTTTCCATTGAAAACCTCTCCAATCACTGTAAAGCTACTAGTATTGGTATTAGACCTTTACCGCTGCCAAGTGCCTTCAAAGCCTTGCCAATTATCGCCCCAATAGACCTAACGTGTTCGTTTACTTTCATGGCGTGACCTTTTGTAGACGAACTAGTCAACAGGTCTCCTACTTCAATTGAATTGTACTCTGCGTCTACTTTACAATATACTTTACCAGTCAAAGCGATGGGTAAGCGATTAGTATCATTGGAGTGTTTGTCTAATGTGATGCCAGGGCGCAAATTACCACCCCCTGAAATTACTCCAGCAACTCGTTTATCATAAGCTTGTTCACTTGCTCGCAACGCTCCATTATCATCAATAACCATCACGGTGCCTGGTTCTATAGACTCTGCTTCAATAATATCAAAGTCTTCAGCACAGTCTCCACCAACAAGAATGACATCATGTGCATTAATATTTCCATTGAAATTTGTAGTGTTTGCATTCATTGTCAATACTGGAACGTTGGTACCATTTAATCCAGTAAACAATAATTCATTTGCGCTGGCGGTATGTGTTGAATTATGTGCCTCGAGCCAGATTTTTTTATCGTTGGGATTATTGCAAATATTTAATATCCCTCCCCCGTTATTCTGTAATCCTAAGTTGATCACCTTTGCTTGGACATCGACGTTCCCGTGGAAATTCGTAGTGTCTGCATTCATTGTCAGTATTGGAACGTTGGTACCATTTAATCCAGTAAACAATAATTCATTTGCGCTGGCGGTATGTGTTGAATTATGTGCCTCGAGCCAGATTTTTTTATCGTTGGGATTATTGCAAATATTTAATATCCCTCCCCCGTTATTCTGTAATCCTAAGTTGATCACCTTTGCTTGGACATCGACGTTCCCGTGGAAATTCGTAGTGTCTGCATTCATTGTCAATACTGGGACGTTATTACCATTTAATCCAGTAAGCAACATTTCATTTGCATTGGCGGTATGTGTTGAATTATGTGCCTCAAGATAAATTTTATTATCGTTGGGATTATTACCAATACATAATATTCCTCCTCCGTTTTTCTCCAATCCCAAATTGATTATCTTTGCTTGGATATCTACATCGCCTCCGATATTAACATCCCCATGGAACTTAGTATTATCTGCATTTATTGTCAATAGTGGGACGTTTTTACCATTAAATCCGGTAAGCACCATCTCTGGAGTACTATCAGTACCTACTGAATTAGATGCTTCAAGACAAATTTTATTATCGTTTGGAGTATTAGTAATAACTAACTGGCCTCCCCCATTTTTCTGCAAACCCAACTTGATTCCTTTTGCATTGACATCTAGTTCAAACTTAGGATCATCTATTCCAATACCCAAATTACCACTTATGTTTACATTACCGAGCATTTTGCTTGTTTTATTAACCGTTAAGTTATCGCATACCTCGTCTGTCATTTCAATCACCCTTAATAAGCCTAAAGTTCTTTTTATCTTTGGCCTTGGATTCAAAGTACATCAAGATTAAATATTGAATCTAAATCAAAGAAAAATTAAATACTACCCACCTAAATAAAAATTTGAATCTATGAGAATATGAAGAAAGAAAATACATACCGATTCTACGATTTACACAGTTTAAGTTTTATTTTACTATAAATAAAAAATTATTACTGAACCATTAATTTCTATTGAGAGTATTAGTTTTTTAAATTAACCATAAAAAAATTTTGTTAAAATCTAAATTTATTGAATCATCAATTTTTTTAGATTAAAATTTATTTAGTCTTAAAAAATTTCAATATGCAAAAATAAATGTGTATATCTAATACTATTCGATAATAATTTTTAAATAATATTACTCTTATTTTTTCTTTTGATGAATAGATGGTTCCGTTGCAATAAATTCAAAAAAATATGTAGATCTATAAATAATGAATAAAAATCAAAAGATCCGAGAGAAATACACCAACATTATAAAACTATACCAAATAATTGATTAATATATTTGACTTCATTAAGAACCGAGTAATTTAAATTATTGACTTGTCTTTTTTTGGTTCCGTTGCAAAAAATCCTTTCTAATGATACAATAGAATAAAAAGAAAACCAAAGATAGTAATATGCTATCTCATTCCTTTAAATGGAAGCATTATGAAGGAGAAATTATCCTATTGAATGTAAGATAGTACTTAAAATATCCATTGAGCTATAGAAATTTGAAGGAAATGATGATAGAAAGAGGAATTCAAGTTGATCACAGTACTATAATGAGATGGGTGCATCAATATTCCCCTGAAATAGAAAAAAGATCAGGAAGCACTTAAGACCAACAAATGATTCGTGGAGAGTTGATGAAACCTATATCAAAGTGAAAGGTGAATGGAAATATTTTTACCGAGCAGTTGACTCAAATGGAGATACAATTGATTTCATGTTAAGTTCAAAACGAGATAGAAAAGCAGCAAAGAGATTCTTTAAGAAAGCTTTAAGTTCGAATCATAATCAAATTCCAAGAGTAATAACCGTTGATAAGAATCCAGCTTATCCAGCTGCTATAGATAAACTGAAAAATGAGAATAACTTGTTTACAAATGTTGAAATTAGACAAGTGAGATACTTGAATAACATTATAGAACAAGATCATCGATCTATAAAGCGAATCGTAAATCCAATGTTAGGATTTCAATCTTTTCGATCTGCTGATAAGACTTTAAAAGGAATTGAAGCTATGAATATGATTAAAAAAAGACAAATCAACGATTTAAATTACTCTGTTCTTAGTGAAATCAAATACATTAATCAATTGTTTGGTATAGTTTTATGATGTTAGTACATTTTCCTTGAATATTTGGATTTTTATTCATTGATTACAGATTTATATCTATTTTTTGAATTTTTGCAACGGAACCAAAAAACAAATATTAAAAAATCTTAGATTCTTATTAATCCTTAAAATATTACATACTTGTTTGTTGTCCTAAGAATGTAGCGAATTAAGAGAAATTGTGGAAGTTTTGTCGATGGTAAAAATTTTCTCTTCTCAGACTTATAAGAGAATAGCTTTTTTATTTGTTCGTATTTTTCTATTTATAACACTGTTATTACTCATGCAGTCTCAGTGGCTTGTTAGCATCACAGCACTTGTTTTTTCAGTTATTGCTTTACATTACACATACATAACAGCTTCCGCTGCAAAAAGGAATTCAAGTAACGACATTACTAAGGCTATCACCCTATTAGGGGCTATTGATAAATCCGGAAATCCAGCAATAGATAGACGTTTAGGTGGGATATGTACCCTTGAAAAAATAGCAAATGAATCAGATAGAGACTATTGGCCAATTATGGAAATTTTAACTGCTTACATTAGAAAAAATTCTAGTGCTGAAAAATGTTTAAAAGCACGATATATATCGCTCGATATTCAAGAAATTCTTTCCGTAATTAGAAGACGCAAAAATTATTTTAGTAACGGAGAATTTAAGCATCTAGATTTGCAAAATACGTGTCTTAAAGGGGCTGAACTTTCTGAAGCTAATCTTGAAGGAGCTGATCTTTCTGAAGCTAACCTTGAAGGAGCTGATCTTTTTGAAGCTAATCTTGAAGGAGTTAATCTTTCTGAAGCTAATCTTAAAAGAGCTAATCTTGAAGGAGCTGATCTTTTTGAAGCTAATCTTGAAAGAGCTGATCTTTCTGAAGCTAATCTTAAAAGAGCTAACCTTGCATGGTCTAACCTTAGAGATGCTCGTCTTCAAGGAACAAAACTTAGAGATGCAAATCTTGAAGAAGCACTTCTTAAAGGAGTTGAGATTTGGGATGAAAATCTTGACGGAATTAAAGAATTAAAATTTGACCAACTTTCAAATGTCAAAACACTTTATAATGCAAAATTAGACGATGCACATCTACGACCGTTAAAAGAAAAGTATCCTGCTCTTTTTGATGAACCTAAATGAAATAACTATCAACTAATTTAAGCCAATCTTAGAACTTACCTAATTCCAAAAAACTAGATTCCCTTTTATTTTTGATGCACAGTTTTTGTAATAAAATCTCTGTATTATTTCATTTTTCAGTTAATATCAAAGAGCATTTTTACCTAATTGTGCAGATAAAACATAGTTTTTAGTAAAATATGTGTTATGTTTAAAAGACAAAAAGTTGTTATACGAATAAAAATGAAGTAACTATTTAAACTACAAATTAAACTACAAATCTAATTTATTTAATCTAGAGAATAAGGTTATTTTAAAGCTTTTGACTTTATTTCAGTTGCGTTGCCAAATGCTTTTCTTTTTATTCTATCGTATCCCTAGAAAGGATTTTTGCAACGGAACCCTTTAATGTTTCCAATATCGGATTGAATTTCTATAATATTATTTCAAATCTTAATGCAATTAAAGTAAGCTTGGAAAATCTAAAAAGGATATCGAATTCAAATATGGTTTTTTTTGGAAGTATCAAATTCTAATTTAACTAAACAACTAAATGATTCAAATAAAATTCTGCAAGACCGCTGGAATGAACTAGAAAATATAATTAGTGGTCTTGTCAAAGATGATGACACAAAAAAGATTTTAAGTCAAGTTAAAGAATTAAAACAATCCAAGTTAAGTGATTTAATACAAACACCTTTAAATATAGCTACGTTAATTGGGTTTCTGATTCAGACTATACAAGTGTGTTTTCAGTTCCAAAAATAATATTTTCGCAGTTTTATGCATGCGTCATTAAGACTTCAACAATTTATTTATTAATCACATGTGCAAAATTCCATTTTTAGCTTACAGTTGATTTAGTACAAGTTTTATATCGAGTTTGCCATCAACTCATTATCTTTTTTCATATTCAAGCCGTAAAATGCCTTTCTATAGATATCAAACTTGCTGGAATCTGAGTTGAATATTATAATATCTGGCCCAGTGAGATTTTTGGTGGTAATACTCCTTTTAGTAGGATCGATTGCTGTAGAGCCTAATCATTCATCTTCGGTGATTATTTATCCTTATGCGGTTGGATAACCGTAAAATATATAACCAAACATGCTGAAAATATAGTCACACAAGTCTTAATATCATCAGCACTAACAATAAAGAAAGTAGTCAATAATTTATAAAAGATTATTACACCTATAGCAATGATAGATAAGCTGCCTAAGTAGAACATATTATTTTTATATTTTGCTTTAAGTAACCTTAAATCAATTTTTTTCATTACCCTTGCATCTTTTAGAAGACTTGGTAAAGAGAGTAGGTTTTTAGTAAGTCTATCTGAATCATATACCCCAAGATACATACATGTAACAATGTAAGCCCCGTATTTTGTGTTAGAATCCTGACTCTTAGTTTCTACACGTTTAGCCAACATAACAGGCTTTTTATTACTTTTAAAATTTAAAAAATCAAAAAAATCATCAGCAATATCTATTGATTTCCCCAAAAATCTAAACAATATGTTAGTTCTACTTGTATTGTTTACCCAATTACTTATATAAGTAAATTTATTATAAAAAGACGAATTACTCTCAACAAACATTAATGGTATCCAATCATATGGATATCTATCAAACCATCCGGTTGATAACATTCTATTACAATAAGCAACTTGCTCTATGGTTCTTGATTTTATGCTATCAGGAAACCAAGAGCCTTGATGTTGACCTGTTTTAGGTTGTCTAATGTATGAATCAAAATTATCTTCGAATTTAGTTACACCTGTTAAAATAGGATATGTTAAATGTTCTTTACTCAATATTATATCTTCTCTATGAGCACTTTTAGTAGTAACTCTTATTTTTTCAGAAAATACATTATATGAATCCTGTGAAAGTTTCCATGAAGCAGCTTGAGCTTCAACAATTACCACTCCACCACTTTTTACCCATTTATGCAACTTTAACTTATGATGTTGAAAAAATTTCAATGCTGTATCAGAACCATAAATTGAATCGTTATTAATCGAGTCCCAATTGAAAACAATAATATCTGTAAGATCATTATCGAAAAGATGGAAAAGTTTAGCTGGGTCGTGAGCATGAACATCAGCTAAATGTATAAAATCAAACTTATATTCTTGTTTAAAGTGATAATATAGTTGCATATACTTTTCATATTTAGTTTTCCAGAAGCAAGTTCTTCCAATGCTAGATTTATCCAAAATAACTTTTACTTTTATTGGATTACCAATTTCTACATTCGGTTGCCAGCGGCAAGTTCTGCAGCTTCAGGTATAACCTTTACTTTTATGATTGGCAGACTTTTTATGCTTGACATATCCAGCTCTATATACAACTCATTATATATAATTTAAACATATAATACCTTTGATTTAATATAAAGGGATATAAACGGTTCCGTTGGAAAAAATCGAGCCATTTTACAAAACTGGTAGAAAACATCATAAATTGGATTTTATATACCATAAACAGGCCAATAATGATACAAAAAGCACTAGTTATAGCCTAAAAAGGCAGTAAAATAATTTTTGCAACAGAACCATTTCATCGACTCTCCACGAATCATTTGTTGGTCTCAAATGTTTTCTTATCTTCTTTTCTATTTCAGGTGAATATTGATGTACCCATCTCATGATTGTTGTCTGGTCGACTTTTACTCCCCTTTCTGCCCTCATTTCCTTTAGATTTCTATAGCTCAATGGATATTTTAAGTACCATCTTACATTTAAATAGAATAATTTCCCCTTCATAATGCTTCCATTTAAAGGAATTAGATAGCATATTACTATCTTTGGTTTTCTTTTTATTCTATTGTATCATTAGAAGGGATTTTTGCAACGGAACCCAAAAAGCAATAGTTATAGCCTAAAAAGGCAGCAAAATTATTTTTGCAACGAAACCAGATAAAATTATAATTTATCAAAGTCTCCCTGAATCAGTAGGACAATTTCTGAATTGTGCAAATTCTGAATCTTGATAAATCACTTTTTCCCAATCTTCAATGGTATAAGATCCTAAATTTAACTTTGTAATTTTGATTGCATTTTTTAATTCTATAAACCCCGCTAAATCGATCAACTTAAGAGCTTCAAGTATTCTCCCTTTATATACTTGCTCGATGCCACATTCTTCGCACAACTTTACGTAATTATCATATACATCAGTTATATAAATTATTTTTTTCTTTTGATTATATCTCGCAATTTTCAGAACAGATAAGAGTACCAATCTTTGATGAAATGGTAAATATGAGTTTACTGCTTCATATGGATTAGGTGGCATTTATTTCCCCCACTAGTGGAAAATATTCTTTTAATCCTTCTAATTGGTAATCACTATATAATGCTTTTTTTGTTGGCTGAATGCATTCATGTGGAATAGAAATTATTCGAGTTTTCCAGCAATTATTTACTGCCACAGATTGAATATATCCCTGCATATCTAGTGAACTGATCCACCCTGAAATTGTCGGTCTTGAAGATGGTTTCTCTGCAATTGCCTTACATAATGTTTCATACATACTTGTTACATCCCCCGTATCCGACGGTTTTTTATTATTCATAAGTTTAATAACACTTAATAGCACTATTTTGTGATGCAGGGGCAATGTAATAACCGAACTAATAATATCATCATTCTGTACTTTCGCATCAGCTTCCTTAATATGTGGAACAGTTATCTTCTCCGATCCTTCTCCTTCTGCCATTTTTGCTGCTGTATGGAGTACATTAAGAGCCTTTCGAATATCTCCTCCAGTCTTTGCAGAATTTTTGGCACATTCGATGATAGTTTCTTAATCTATTGAATTCGGAGCGAAAGCAAGATCGATTCTATCATTCAAAATATGATAAATGTCATCAGTATTATATGATGGGAACCTGAATTTTTCAAATCCAACCGACGAAAGAACACGGGGATCCAATTTTTCCTCAAATTTGAGACTATTTGAAAGACCTATAATCCTTGTGAATTGCCTTCCAGTAAATTTACCATTTGAAATAGGGTTCCATTGCAAAGAATCTGACTTTTTTACAAAAGCAGTGAAAACATTCACAATTAGGAAAGTTAATCATTTTCGTTAGAAAGAAAAGGATACATAAAGGTAAAATTATAGCGGCAAATTGCGGGAATATTATTTTTGCAACGGAATCTCTGAGCCTGTCGTTTCACTCACTATTCCATTAAATGAAATCGAAATCCAACTATTTTTGATCTACTTTACACTTGATGATTTTTTTGCTTTATGGTGTTTGAAGTGCTTTTTTTGCTTATGTTTACTCAAATAAACATTAGCTTTGGAACCACTCAATTTAGCCGTGGAACATTCAGACGAAGAAACATTTACCTTGTAGCCATATGATTCCGAATTTGGCATTCCTGTTGTCCTAGAATCTGTTGTGCCAGTAGAGTCACTGCCATATACATAAGGTGCACTGTTATATACATAAGGTGCACTGTTATATACATAAAGTGCACTGTCATATATATAAGGTGCACTGCCATACATCATTGGTACAGGGACTACAGCATCACCACAACCTCCATAACCACCATTGTTAGATCCAAAATAGCTGCCATAATCACCATTGTCAGATCCGCCATTGTTATCTCTGTCAATGGTTGGCTGTTTATAGAGAACTAGTGCAACGGTTTGTGGTGAAATTATTGAGTTGTTGTTTAATGAACCTGTTGCATAAGCTAAATTTGTCACAGAACCTGCATTAATATCAACTGGAGTTATTCTGTATGAATATGTATTCTGAACACTTGAACCTGGCCTAAGGATATCACTGCTTTGTATAGGTACTGTACCAAACTTATCATCTATAACATTGATAGGTGCTGAGATATCCACATCCCCTGAGTTAGTTACAGTGTAGGTGTATGTGATAGTCTGTCCTACAGCGTTATAACTTGCTGGATATGCTGATTTTACTATTGTCAGAACTGGATTCTGAGTTATATTTATTCTTGCAGTAGTATCTTTTGAGGTGTATAGTGCATTGTTGAATGAACATGTAGCATTCGCTGAACTGGTCACATAACCAGCATCAATGTCTGACTGGTGTATTGTGTAGTTCGCTGTTCCTTTGAGAGTTTTCCCTACGTTAAGACCGTTACTGGTTATATTGAATGTTCCAGTTTTGTTGTCTGCAACTGTAATATTCCCTGTGAGATCCACATTTCCTGAGTTAGTTATAGTGTAGGTGTATGTCATAGTCTGTCCTACAGCAGAATAAGTTGTTGGAGAAACTGACTTTGTTATGTTCAGAGATGGGCTTAAAATCACCTGAATTACGTAATTAACTTTACCTGAATCTTGAAAAACAGATATTGATGCAACTGCTGCAGCTACGTTACTCAAAAACATTAAACTCATGATTGTTGATACCAATATTATAGAGCATAATTTGCGTTTATTTATCAAAAATTTCAGCTCTTTGCGCATAAAATATTAAATAAAGAATGACAAGTAGATCCGCATAGCAAATATACATAGAATCACTAATTAATGTAATATCACTAACTTTTGATGCTAATCAACTAGTAGAATGATCAACAGTATAAAAAAATCTTCCTAAAGATTCATTCATAAATATAAATCTCGGAATTTTGAGAGAGCGCAACGTAAAAGAAAGACAATAATACTTTCAAAACCAAACCACTTATTTTTGTATGTATAACAACATTTTTTTTATTTATACTTTATTACAAAATAATATTCAAAAATCGAAATATATCTAACATCCATTATTGCTATAGGATTTCAATAAACTCTAAATTTTGGCCCATTGCTTATAAGGGACATAAAAGCAATTTGTTGAAATCGAAAATTTATCTAAATTTTGTTTATTTTACTTTTTCAAGTAGCATACCCTTATTTTGTGAATAATAATCAACCTTAAAACTTATCGATATCCAAATATTTTCATATTTGATATAAAAAATAAAAAGCTTCAGATATCGAAAGTCAAAAAGTTTAATTTGATTTAATTAAGTTCCGCGATCACAACAAAAAAGATCCGGAAATTTTTTAACACCTAGAACTTAAATATCATGGAAATATCAACGATGTAATGGTAAACCACTCAGCTACTGAATATTGAAATGAATTATATTCCTAACAATTCCAGTAGGTATTAGAAATAGAAGTTTAAGACAGAACTGGCAAACTTGCAAAACTTTTATAATAAGAACTCCAATTTAGGTTCAATGGAAAGAATAGCGAAAATTGTATTGGCCCTCCTAACTATCCTCCTCCTAACCACTGTTATTGTTTACGCCACGCTCCCATATTTAAATTATTTTTTAGGAGCCATTATCCTTTACATCATATTTAGGCCTCCTTATCATTTTTTTGTAAGGAAAGCCCGGCTTAAAAAACAATTTGCTGCATTCTTGGTTATAATTATTTCAATCTGTGTTATCCTCATCCCATTATATTTTCTTCTGAGTGTAATTATTAGTGAAATCCAGCAGCTTTTACTCAACCAGGAGTTTATTATTACATCTATTAGATCTGAACACCAATTTCTCACTCATTATCTTTCAGGGCTGGGGATTCCTACTGATGTTCTCCAAAAACAGATACAAGGAAAAGTTATGGGTATAGGATCTGAAGCCGTCAATTACACAAGCAAGTTCCTCTTAGGTTCAATTCAGATACTGAGCCAGCAGTCTATAGGGCTCTTAATTATGTATTTCTTGTTTTACTACCTTTTAACAGGAGAAAATTCAAATTTTGTACACAAAATTTATGCTGTAGTCCCATTCAATGAAAAAAATACATCTACTCTACTTGGCGAGTTCAGAAGAATTGTCAGGACAACTATGATTTCCAGCGGGGCTGTAGCTCTTTTCCAGGGTATAATTCTGACTATAACTTTTTTGATCGTAAAAATTCAGGGAGCTTTTCTCTGGGGTTCTATCGCAACACTCCTTTCTTTTGTCCCCGTTTTTGGATCAACCTTAGTCTGGGTTCCTGCAACTATCATCCAGTTTCTCCTGAAGGACTATACTGCAGGGATTGCAATCCTTGCAGCCGGGATCTTTGTAAGTACCGTGGATAATTTTCTCAGGCCCATGATCCAGAAAAAAGTTGGAGAAATTCATCCTTTTCTATCCCTAATTGGGATTATCATAGGAGTATCCCTTTTTGGATTGATAGGAGTCGTTATAGGCCCCCTATTACTTTCCTACTTCATTCTGACCTTAGAAATGTTCTCAAAGGAGTATATATTTGAGAGTGAGTAAAAAATAATTGTAGGAGAGGTTCCTGAAACCCACAAGCACAAGACTTACTATCCACATTCTTCAAAAACATGGAATATGCTCTTTTTTAGATCAGATCCTAGTCATCCCAAAACAGAATATCTGTGCATTTTTCTCAAATTCGGTAAAACTGTTTTGTAATTTCGGCTGGAAATGAAAACTATGAGGATTTCCCTGCAAAAAAATGTGTATTGAAAAGTTTTACATTAGGATAGTGAACACTAATTTGCAAATGTTTTTGGATATTGACTGCATTATATCCATGACTTGTTCTTACTATTGCACAAAATTATGCAATCTGTCAGTCTAAACGATAGGATGTTGATACCTACTATACTTAGATCTATTATTGATCAGATAAATTCCATAGTTGTTATTAGTTTCAGTATATCGGATTGTCATATAATAATCATAACTATTGAGCTAGATATTGCCCATGTAACAAAATCAAAATTTAATGGGATTATTTGCTATGGGTTACAGCATACGCATTTATAAAAAATTTATAGTTGTGCTGTTCATTGACTTTACATTATCACTTGTTCAATCTTCTATCTTTGAGTGTATTCTTTTGTTTGAATTTTTCAAAGTTTATCCGGCCTACTGTATTTACCAAGAAACACCTTTTAAAGATATTCTCCGAGACTTTCCTAACTCATATGCGTGCATAAAAGTACTAACTTTTAAAAAGTCATATTTTGGTAGGATTTTAGTAATTGATGCTGCAAACGATTAAAAATATATAATTATTTTTATCTTAACTCCTTATTCTTAATAACTCGAATATTCCATACTTATAGAAATATACAAGTTTTCACGAATTTCTGTCCCAATAAATTGAAAAAATTACAAGAAAAACACTGATTCCTTTTATCAATTGCCATTCTGATTTGAAACTAATAAATTGGACTCTTCGATCAAGAATTTAGAAAAATCCATTAATGTCATCATATGAATATAATTCGCATATAAAAAATTCGTGAAAATCAGATGTTTACCGAAGTCTCCACATTCAACTCAACAATTATATTCACATTAAAATGTGGCATCTCCAGTTAAGTTGTTTTTAGTAGTGAATATCTCCTACATTGACAATGATCTTCATCAATTCTAAAATAAAGAATAATAAAAAGTGTTTACTTAAGTATTTCTTTATCAGAAAAATAGTATGCTAAAAAAAGCTGAGTGATCGATTCTTTTTGGGATCAGGGCAAGTTTCCGAAATTCGAAAATCACAAATCAATAGAAGGCATTAATGAAAAAAGAATGTAACTATTCAGCGTACCAAAAATCATATATTATATAAATATTTTGATACAAAAGATACATATGATAACCAACTGATGTGAAAACAAAAACAAGAGCAATAGTCGACAGTTAAATGAAATCCACCCACATAAAATTGATTATCTAATCATAATAGCATTATCTATTGATAGTATTTTACCCAGGCTGAATAGTTACCAAAAAAGAAAGTCATCAAAAAATTAATTCAATCCCCATCATTATAGG
>CAWKGG010000087.1:0-7047 GCA_963848985.1 uncultured Methanosarcinaceae archaeon | reverse complement strand
CTATACATGCAATGTTGAGTAGAACAAGAACTGCAGTGACTGCCAATTCTATTTTTTTTATGAGATCGGTATCCTGTTTTACTTGTCCTGCTAATTCGTCAAGTTCAGGGTCTATGTCAAAATCCAACTCATCCATACTATCAACTTCTTTCTGTTGAATCAAGCACAAATTTATAGTTCGAAATCATAGTTCACAGCTGTTGTATTAATTCAAAATTTTATTTCAGATCCCATTGCCAGCAATCGGAAGTCGTATAGTGACCTAACTATAAATACTTTGTTCTCCATTAAATCCAACGTTCCCAAAAGTCCATAAAAATGTCACCCAACAATCGGTAAATGAATTCTACATCTGTGTATATCTATAGACTGGGAAAAGAAATTTGTAAATCAATGCGAAAAAATATAAACATTCTAGCAAAAAAAATCTGAAAATTACTTTTTCTAAACTCGGTTCAGGAAATTTTATAACTGTTCCCTAATATCAGTTAAAATTTCCTGACTTTTTAATATCTAGTTGATCCCAAAACTTATTTTACTCTAAATAAGCTGATATCATAACTCTAAATTTCCTTCTCGAATCTTATATTCCGAATAATAGATCAAATCCGGATCGTAAAAATAATTCGGAAAGTTTTTAGGGCTACGCGAAGAATGGTTTTGGAGGATGAGCTTATTCCTTGGTCATACGTTCAAGCTCTACCTTCCAATATTGGAAGCTTTAAGGGAGATGTAAAGCTAAATGTACTGAAAGAGAAACTTAATGATCTTCCACCTGTGGATATTGTGGAAATTCTGGAGGATCTGGATCACGAGCAGAGGCTGACTGTTATCAATCAGCTCGAAGAAGAGCATGCATCTGATACCTTAGAGGAGATTAGTCCGAATATGCAAAGGGAGATTATCTCCTCTCTGAAGAAGGACAAGGTTGCAGACTTGATTGATATGATGACTCCGGGCCAGGCAGCTGATGTACTGTCTGTGCTGACTTTGGAGGATCAAGAAGCGATAATGGAACTAATGGAGAAGAAAATCTCAATAAGATAAAATCTATCCTTGAGAAGCGACAGGATACGATACTCAACCTCATAACTGAGAGATATCTAAAGGCTCAGCCTGATGAAACAGTAGAGACTATGGAGAATGCGTACCCCAAAAGAGCAAAGGGCAAAGATGAAATAATGTATATCCACGTAACCGACAAGGATAATCAGCTATTGGGTGTGATTGATGTGAAGGAGCTTCTTCAGGCAGATAGTCAGGCACTTTTGGAGGACATCATGAATAAGAATGTCATAACCTTGGATAAAGAGAGTAGTATTGAAGAAGCCACGAAGATGTTTTCTAGATATGGCTTCAGATCACTTCCTGTGACGGATAATGACAATAAAATAGTTGGAGTAGTCAGTCAACGAGATATAGTGAAACTAACACTCCACTTCTCGGAATGAAAGACGATTTTCGCTATGTCAACTACCCAGAGTAATTACTGAAGACTTACAGCAATAGATATTAAGGATTTAAGGAAATAAAAAAAGTTTAAAAATTGGGTCCTGGTTTCTTTCTTCCGACTTTCACTAGATCTCGCCTCAAAAATGGTATTTTCACAATTTTTCTATTGAACTTATTATTCTTTTTAATTCAATTTATGTTTGCGATTTGAATTATCATTTTTTAATCAAGTTTAATTTTTTATTTCTGTAATTCACTTCATTAGAATCAAAATCTATTTCAATGTTAGCTTTTGAGTTTGTTTTTAATTTTGTCTGGTCTCTTTTTTCCCTGTTGCTTTTAGCCATTTTCTTAGCTTCCATCATCTATAAGATTCGCAGACATAGTTATTACAGTTAATAATGTAGGGAAACCCAAAATTATTATGTTGATATACTCTCGTTGACACGGTAACACTCACTCACGAAATGGTTGCATGGACGAATAGAAGGAATGACCACAAAACGAAAATAGACTGAAAAATTGTGAGGATGAACGATGATAAGATAATGTCCCAGTATTATGCTCAAGAATTAAATTGTCATGACACTAGGATAGAAATCTCAATTAGCTAACGGGCTACGATAACCTGCATAAATAATGTGAATAACAAAAGGATAAATTAATATATTGTTGACAATTTATTACTAATAGTTTATCTGCTTTAAGCTTTTTTTAACTACTTTGTATCCAGGTTCAGTACAATTCCATTGCAAGGTATCAGATTTGTTAGAAAAATTTAGAAAAATCCAGCGAGCTTTTATCTACGCACTAATTCTAAATCTCATAGTAGCATTTGCAAAACTTATTTATGGGACTCAAACCGGCGCTTTAAGCATGATTGCAGATGGCTACCATTCTTTTTTTGATGGAATCTCCAACATTGTAGGCTTGGCTGGAAATTTTATTGCATCTTACCCACCGGACAGAGAGCATCCTTATGGACACCGAAAATATGAAACAATAGCCTCTGTTTTTATTGCATTAATGCTAATCTTTGTAGGCGTTGAAATTTTCCGAAACGCTATTGACCATTTCCTGATCCCAAACAAGCCCGAGGTTACTGCTGTGAGTTTCTTCATAGTACTTGGGACAATGTGTATTAATTATCTAGTTACAAGATATGAGTATAGACAGGGGCAATCTCTCAGAAGTCAGGTGCTTATAGCAGATTCTATACATATGAAAAGTGATCTTTATACCTCTCTCTCGGTCATAGTAAGCCTGGCAGCTATCGGGTTAGGTTTTCCTATCATTGACTCTATAGTTTCTTTAATAATCTCTTTTATAATTTTCAGGGCCGGATATAGAATTGTAAAAGAGAGCTCAAGATCCCTTCTAGATATGTCAAGGATTGAAGAGAAGGAAATGAAGGAATTAATTATCAGAATGGATGGAGTAAATGATTGTCATAAAATCCGGACACGTGGGAGCATGGGAGATATCAAGGTAGATATGCACCTACTTGTTCAATCTGATATGTCTCTTAGAGATGCCCATATTATTTCTCACAGGGTCAGCAAAAAGCTGAGGGAAGAATATAAGGATATTTCTGATGTAATTGTACATATTGAGCCATCCTTACAACACCCCCGATAATCAAATAGCAAAAACAAGTTAAAACTCATGGCTTGGGGGCATTTTGGGCAAATGTTTCGAATTACCAGATAAACAAATCACAGGGCCTTATCATGATTATTTAGATCGTTAAGTGCTTAATTTTTTCAATTCAAGTGGTTAACAAATGAAATTCATTTAGTTCCGTAGGAAATCAAACTGTAGAGCTGATTAATCATTGAAGGTGCATGGTATTACTACAAATATCGCCGGTTCATAAAATGGTTGGGTTTATATTTGGCGCTTGCTGGGCCAGGTATAATTGTGATGGTAGCGGACAATGATGCAGGTACTATCACAACCTATACTGCAACAGGTGCAAAATTTGGCTTTAACTTAATCTGGCTCTTGGTACTACTTGGCCCAGTAGCATATGTTGTTCAGGAGATGACTGTGCGACTAGGCGCGGTCACCAAGAGAGGACATGCAGAAGCTATATTCGATGCTTTTGGCTCGTTTTGGGGCTGGTTCTCGTTAATAGATTTGGGCATTTTGGATTTTCTTACGATGGTAACTGAGTTCATAGGAATGACAGCTGCTCTAAAGATATTTGGAGTGCCGCCTATATTGACGATAATTGGTGTCTCCATCTTGATGATCTCCATATTAGTTCACGGGAGATACTGGACATGGGAAAAGATAGCACTCCTTTTCTGTGTACTCAACCTGATCTATATTCCTGCGATTCTGCTTATTCACCCCAATTTTAGCGATGTCATCAAAGGTTTGATTCCAGTTATTCCTACTGGGGGGTTCACAGGCGATTTTTTCTTCTTTTTAATGGCGAATATAGGAACTATAATAGCCCCTTGGATGATATTCTTCCAGCAGAGCTCTGTAGTAGATAAGGGCATGACTGAGAAAGATATTTCTTTTGGAAAATTCGATACTGCAGTCGGTGCATTCTTTACAGTAATAGTTGCAATCGCCTGCGTAATTCTCACAGGCACGTTGCTCTTCAAGCCCGGTGGAACAGATATAAACAGCGCTGCTCAAGCTGCAATTGCGATCATGGGCAGCTATCCGATAGTTGGCTCTGCTCTTGCCATAGGACTCTTCGATGCAGGACTTCTTGGAGCCATATGCATATCATTGACAAGCTCGTGGGCTATGGGCGAGGTTTTTGGATGGGCTCATTCCATCGACAACAAGGTTTCAGAAGCCCCTATGTTCTATGCCTTTTATTTCCTGAGCTTGATTTTTGCTGGCTTGGTTGTAATAATTCCAGGAGCTCCGTTGGTGCTGATAACTCTTTCCGTGCAAGTGATAACTGTTATTCTTCTTCCTGAAACTCTGGTTTTTCTGCTACTTCTGCTCAACAATGAAGAGATAATAGGGAAATATAAGAATACTTTAATGCAAAATATATGGGGTTTTTTGATTGTATTTATTATAATTATTGTTTCTACTCTCTATGCTTTAAGCGTGATCTTCCCGGAGATGTTTAAATGAGCGTAGATAAATGGAAACCTATCAGAAGATGAGAAATATGATAGACTACTTTGATAACACATCTGAGAAGGGTAGGATCAGCTATATGGTAAGAAGATGGGAAAAGCAAGTAAACAATATCAACAAGAAGTCCAGCAAGCCATGATTGAAGATTTCCAAGCCTGGCAAAAAATATTAAATGATGTTTTATCCAACATTTGATACAAGCTATTCAATCCACTCCTAGCAAATCTTCCATCTCAAATAAAAAGATCGATTCTTCGCCTTCTAGCGGTCTATTTCTGTTGCCCTTACATGCAATTCCATAGCAATGGCCAGCTTCTATGTCAACTTTATTGCATAAGCTACGCTCCTTCCATTCAGCTGCTCAGAGAAATGCGAAATAAGGCTGGGACAATTGAAGAAGAAGGTCTCTATGTAGTTATCAATCCTAGGAAAGATCCCGCTCTAGTCTTTTCAGGATGCGAGGGCCGAGCTATATCCAAATTTTTCAGTTCGTTCCAAATGGATATTGGTGAATTTGGTGCCAAAACAATAGTCTGAGACAGAGTACCTGAAAAAGCATATCTTTATTTCTCTTGCCACAGCGTCTATCACTGGAACGATCCACCGCAGTCTGGGTTGTGCCTGTTTGGCGGGCTAACTCTTAGCTTAGACGATATCCAGAATGATATCTTTGATATGTCTTCAGCAAGACTAGTAACACTCTCTGCCTGCGAGACAGGGGTTACTGATATTGTAAAAGGTAGTACAGATGAGTTCTTAGGATCACCTGCAGGTTTTATGCTTGCGGATGTTCCATACGTAGTTAGTAGCCTCAGGTCAGTTCCATATATTTCCACAGCATATTGATGTAGCGGTTCTATTCCAATCATGTCAGTGGAATGGAAATTCCATTGGCATTACAGGACGCTCAGCTCTTGGTCAGAAACCTTACTTTTAACCAAGTGACGGATTATATAGAAAAATGCTACTGTTCATACGAATGGGAAGGCGAGAGTAAAGAGTTTATAGAACAGTATAGGAAAAGCTGTCTCGAACTGGCCAAAAAAATCTCATCTTTGACATTTTGAAAATATTTTATAATATACTAATTATAAAAATATAATCTTATAATCATTCTAAAGCATAATTTATAATCAGTTAATGATAATCTATTAACAACAAGATTCAACTTCACCATGGGGTTTTAATGAGCTCACAACGTTTATGTGTATGTACCGCTCCTTGGATACTTCACAACATACCATTAATGACTTTTCTGATAGGCTCTAAGCTACATGCATATTCACTTTTGAAGCAAACTGAATCTCTTTCAAATGCATGGACAAGTTAAAAGATGGTGGAACTTTAATCAATCATGGCTTATATTAGGGAAAAGTGAAGATTTCTTTGAGTTTTCGCTCATCAAACTTACTAACTAAGGCTCAAATATTTAGAAGTATAATGAAAAATTGAGTCATTTTCCAGCTTTTAGGGTATGCTCTGAACTGCTAATAAAACCACTTATATGTAAAGAATATTAAATGTTTGAGACATTCAATTTTAGAATCTTATCATCATAAAGGTGTTCCTTCAGGATATGTTGAAGTCGGCGAGCTGATGGATCTTGATTTCAACTATATTGGATACTTTTCCCCCATTTTCTCTTGAAAGATGATCAGTCTGATAATTCTGGCGTTGAGTTCTACAGTAGAATATGAATTCAACTTAAAACAGTTAATTCGAGATCTATCCAGGATAAAAAAACTTTCACCGTTTGGTGATAAATAAAACAGTGTCAGTTTTTAGGCAAGATCTGCCATCCATTGCAAACCAAACTTAACAACCGAGGAGTTTAACAAGTTAATGTTTATTTACATACTCACAGAAGACTGGATTGAGTGGATTTCTTGGTAAATTAAAATACATTGTTTCTCCTATCTAAACTTTCTTTTTAATACTTGCCACGAGTCCTCTATTAAACTCCTTTGAAATAGTGTCCAGTTGTATACTCAACTCCTTTTGCACTTAGCGTTCCCTCTTTTCCTACAAGAGCCTCTTTATATGTTTTTACTATTCCCTTTATCTCAGAATCATTATTCAGTGATAGATCAAGCCGAATAACATCCACTCCATACCATCTTAAATTTTTGACATATCTTAGCATGTTGAGTACTTTCGAGTTATAGATTAGAGTCCGAGTGCCCATCCGTTTAATAGGAAAC
The DNA here is from genome assembly GCA_963848985.1 of uncultured Methanosarcinaceae archaeon. Lineage (GTDB taxonomy): Archaea > Halobacteriota > Methanosarcinia > Methanosarcinales > Methanosarcinaceae > Methanosarcina. The sequence goes on along the minus strand of CAWKGG010000087.1, from coordinate 280 downwards.
TTGGAGCCTAACTGATCAAGAAGATGAACTTCGCTGTCTTGTTTTACTATTTTTTTGTGAATAAGAGGCTTTAAAAGATCATTTTCTGTAATCAGCATAAGTTCTCTGCCATAAACGAGAATTTCAACCTGTCCTACTTCCCCCCAAGTATGAAGTGTTTCACATATATTCTTTATTTCACTAAGGTTTAGTTCGCTTGAGAGTGTTGCTCTGTACGCTCCTGCTTGGTAGAAAATACTGACTGTAAAAGAATTAAAAATATTGAAGTCCTTCTGAGCAA